>NZ_CP107968.1:3650000-3982500 GCF_036084755.1 Streptomyces sp. NBC_00370 | reverse complement strand
GCCGCCGCCTCGATGACGGACTGGGGCGCCGGCTGGTGGCGCAAGCACCTCGGCTGGATGATCGCCTGGCTGCTCTACAAACCTGCCGTCGCACTCGTGCTCAACGCGGGTATGGCGATGATCAATACGGGCAAGAACAGCGGCTCCGGCGACAACAGCACCATCAACACACGTATCGCCGGTATCGGCGTGATGCTGCTCTCCGCCATCGCCCTGCCCGCCCTGCTGAAGCTCATCGTGCCGGCGACGGCCGCCATGGGCACCGGCAACCCCATGTCCAGCATGGGACAGGCGGGCAGCAACCTGGCGAGCGGCGCCGTGATGCTCGGCGGCCGCGGCGGCGGTTCCGGCGGCGGTGCGCAGGCGGGTCCGAGCGGCGCTTCGGGCGCCAACGGCTCGGGCGGTTCGTCCGGTGCGGGCGGCTCGTCCGGCGCCGGCGGCGAATCGGGATCGGCCGGCGGACCCGGGTCCGGCGGTGCGAACGGCGCCGGAGGTGCCGCGGGAGCGGGCCGGGCCGGTGCCGCTGGTGCGGGTGCGGGCGGTGCCGGTGCGGGAGCGGCGGCAGCGGGCGGACCCGCGGGTGTCGCGGTGCTCGCGGCGGTGGCCGCGGCGCAGACCGCCAGTTCCGCCGTGTCGGGCGCCGTGGAAGGCGCCGACGGCGAGTTGGGCAACAACAAGTGATCCCCGGGGGAGGCGCGACGGCGGGCCGGTCGACCCGTACGTCCTGCCGTCGCCTCCCCTGACGGACGGCCGCCGAGCTCCCTTCCCCCCGGCGGGAGCTCGGCGGCTTCCGCGGTCCCACCGCCACCGCCGTACTCCGTACCCCAACCGCCGCCGTACTCCGACCACTTCATGAAAGGAAACCGGATCCTATGTCCGCGGAAGCTGTCACTCATCCGACCTACGGAAACTGGCGCAGGCCAAGGCGGCCCGGGCTCGGACCACTCGGACTCGTCGGCACCTTCGGGGCGTTCGGCGGCCTCATCGCCACCCTGCTCGCCTCGCTGATCTCGCTGTACGCCGCGCTCGTCGTGTTCGTTCCCGTGCTGCTGTTCCTGATCCCGCTCACCATCCGTACGCAGGACGGCCGCAACATCTACCAGCTGATCACGCTGCGCATCGGCTGGTCGCGCCGGAAGGCCAAGGGCGCGCACCTGTACGTGTCGGGGCCGCTGTCCGCCCGCCCCGGCGGCCGGTTCCGGCCGCCTGGCCTGCTGAACAAGGTCACGGCGACCGAGGGCCGGGACGCCTACGACCGTCCCTTCGGCGTCCTGCACCACCCGGTCCGCAACCTGTACACGATCGTCCTCGGCTGCGACCCCGACGGTGGTTCGCTCATCGACCCCGACCAGGTCGACGTCTGGGTCGCCCTGTGGGGCGAGTGGCTGGCCCGGCTGTCCCACGAACCGGGGCTGCGCGGCGCCTCCGTGATCGTGGAGACCGCCCCCGACCCGGGCACCCGGCTCGCCCACGAGGTGCTGCCCCGGATCCGCTCCGACGCCCCTCCGGCCGCACGCGCGGTGATGGAGGAGGTCGTCGACCGCTACCCCAGCGCCTCGTCCGAGATGCACACCTACATCACCCTGACCTACGGCATCCCGGGCGGCCAGAGCCGTAAGAAGGACGACATCATCACGGATCTCGCGATCCGGATCCCCGGTCTGCTCAGCGGACTCGTCGCCGCCGGCGGCGGCGCCGCCTACCCGCTGTCGGCCGAGCGGATCGCCGAGGTCGTCCGGGTCGCCTACGACCCCGCCGTCGCCGCCGACGTACTCAACGCCCGTGCCACGCACGGCGGTACGGGTCTGGAGTGGGAGGACGCCGGTCCTGCGGCAGCGGTCGAGACCGTGAACAGCTACCAGCACGACTCCGGTGTCTCCAGGACCTGGATGCTGACCCTGGCACCGCGCGGCACCATCCGGTCCTCGGTGATGCGGGGCATGCTGGAGGCGGCCCCCGGCACCCGCCGCAAGCGGGTCGCGCTGGTCTACCGGCCCATCGACCCGGCCACATCGGCGCGGATCGTCGAAGCCGACCGGCGCAGCGCCCAGTTCATGGCGACGTCCGGCAAGGGCATGGTGCAGGCCCGCGCGGCCTCCGAGGTGCGCGCGGCCGAACAGACCGCGAACGAGGAGGCGTCGGGGGCGGGCCTTGTGGAGTTCTCGCTGATGCTGACGGTCACCGTCGACAACGCCGAGGAGCTGGCCGACGCGAGCGTCACCATCCGGAACCTGACGGCGGCCTCCCGGGTGCAGATGCGCCCGGCCGACCGGATGCAGGCGGCGGCGTTCACCTGCACCCTGCCCGCCGGGATCCTGCCGTGGGAGCAGACCCTCGTACCGCACGAACTGCAGGAGGCGTTGTGAGCCGGCGCGAACAGAAGCTGGCCGAGCGGGCGGACCGGCTCGCCGAGGAGCGGGCGAGCAAGCTGGCGCCGGGGGAGCTGCTCGAACCGGAGTCGCCCTGGGCGGAGAAGCCGGGGCGGAAGAAGCCGGCAGGGGCGCAGCCCGTCACGGGGCAGAGCCTCGACAAGGGCGCGACGAAGAGCGGGACAGCGGGCGGCAAGAAGGGCGGCAAGGAGAAGGCGCCGCCCCGCCCCAAGGAGCTGTACGTCCCGCCCCGCGGCTGGTACGGAGCGGGCGGCGGGCGTGTCGGCTACATGGACCCGCCCACCATGTGGCGCGCCACCACCGTGCAGGCCTGCGGCATGTGGCCGTTCGCCGCGGGGTCCGGCTCGCCGATGACCGGAGTGCCGCTCGGACAGCACCTGTTCACCGGTGCCACCGTCTGCGGCGACCCGCTGAGCTGGTTCACCCGGGCCCGGTACATCTCCAACCCCTCGCTGTTCATGCTCGGCATGCCGGGTCTGGGCAAGTCCACGCTCATCAACCGGATGCTGATCGGACTCTCGGCAACCGGCGTCGTCCCGCTGGTACTTGGCGACCTCAAGCCGGACTACGCCGACACCGTGCGCGCGCTCGGCGGCCAGGTGATCTCCATCGGCCGTGGCCGGGGCGGCATCAACGTCCTCGACCCGGGCGCCATGGGGTCGGCGGCGGCGAAGATCGGCGGCGAGGCCGGTGAGGTGCTGAAGGCCGAGGCACACGGCCGGGTGCTGAACATGGTCGCCGCGCTCATCACCATCGTGCGCGGCCGGCCCATGGACGACCACGAGCAGTCCGTGCTCTCGGCGGTTCTGCACCACTTGCGCGAGCGCACCTTGCCCGGGCACACCGTGCTGCTGCCCGATGTGCTGCGGGTCCTCACCGAAGGCCCGCCCCGGGTGCGCGCCGTGACGCTGGACCGCGGTGACGACGCCCGTTACCGGGACGCCGTCGACCCGCTGCACCGCTCGCTGCTCGGCATCCTCGACGGCCCGCTCGGTGACACCTTCGCCTCCGAGACGTCGACCCACATCGACCCCGACGCGCCCGCCGTGTGCATCGACATCTCCGGAATCGGCGAGGCCGACACCCAGTTGACGGCGGCGGCGATGCTCGCCGCCTGGTCCGACGGGCTCGGTACGGTCGCGGCCTGCCACGCGCTGGCCGACGCCGGACTCGCCCCGCGGCGCTGGTTCTTCACCGTGCTGGACGAGCTGTGGCGCCCGCTGCGCGCGGCGTCCGGCATCGTCGACCGTATCGACGCGCTCACCCGCCTCAACCGTTCCCTCGGTCTCGGCGACGCCAAGATCACCCACACCCTCAAGGACGCCGAAGCACTCGGCACGGACGCCGACCGCGCCAAGGCGCGCGGCTTCGTCGAGCGTGCCGGGATGGTGGTGTGCGCGGGGCTGCCGAAGACCGAGATGGAGGATCTCGGCAAGGTCGTCGGGCTGTCCCGGCGCGAGATCGAACTCGTCTCCTCCTGGTCGTCGCCCCCCGGCTGGGGTGTCAACGGCGAGGACGAGGAACCGCCCGGCCGTGGCCGCTTCCTGATCAAGGTCGGTGGCCGCCCCGGCATCCCGATCAAGGTCGCCATCACCGACGCGGAGCGCCGGCTGCACAACACCAACACCCGCTGGACGCCGAACGAGCAGACGCTCGAAGAGGCCGTGGCCAAGGCCACCGGGCAGGTGCAACGGGCCGCTCAGGAAGGGCCCCCGCCCTTCCCCGGCGGACCCGGCGCCCCCGGCATCGAAGCACCCGGGAGGTGGACCGCATGAGCGGACAGCGCGGCGGCGATCTGCACGACCTGCTGCCCTGGGCCATCGTGGCCGTCGCCGGCACGGGCCTGCTGATGTTCACCGTCGCCTGGTCGGGCGGCACGATCGGCGCCGGTTTCTCCGGACACGGCTGGGACACCCCGCCGTTCGCCATGTCGACCGTCTCCAGCCTGGTCTCCGACGGGCCGGTCGCGCTGTGGCCCACGACGCCGACCACCGCCGTCTACGCGGGCATCTTCGGCCTGCTCGCGATCGTCGCGATCCCGGTCATCCTCGCCGTGATCCTGATCCTGGGCCGCAGCAACCGCCCCAAGGGCCTCGCCAACAGCCGGGACCTCGCCGCGATGTGCCCCAAGGGCATCGAGGCGCGCGCCCGCGAACTGCGGCCGACGCTCAAGGGCAGGGGGCGGCTCGACCCGGACGAGACGGGCAACCTCCTCGGCGAACTCGACCCCAAGGGGCCCGAGCTGCGCAGCAGTTACGAGGACGTGGAGCTCGACCTCATGGCGCCGCGCGCCGGCAAGTCGACCGGCATCGCCGTGCCGCGCGTGCTGCGCGCGCAGGGCGCGGTGCTGCTGACCTCCAACAAGTCCGACGTGTACGCCGTCACGCGCGCCGCCCGCGAAGAGGTAGGCACGGTCTGGACGTTCGACCCGCAGGGCATCGCGCACAGCCCGCGCGCCATGTGGTGGAACATGCTCGCCGAGTGCCACACCACCGAGGGCGCGCGCCGGCTCGCCGGGCACTTCGTGGCCTCCGTCAACGACGACACGGCGAAGAAGGACTTCTGGATCTCGGCCGCCCAGAACACCCTGACCGCCCTGTTCCTCGCGGCGGCCCGCAGCAACACCTCGGTCCAGCAGCTCCTCGGCTGGCTCGCCGACCCCGCCGACCGCACCCCGGTCGACCTGCTCCGTGACACCGGACTCGTCGCGATGGCCGAGCAGTTGCAGGGCACGGTGCGTGGCGCTGTGGAGACCAGGGACGGCATCTTCGAGACGGCGCGGCAGACCGTGTCCTGCCTCCTCGACCCCGACATCCTCGCCTGGGTCACGCCCGATCCTTCGCTGCCCGAGTTCCGCCCCGACCTGCATGTCCTGAGCTCGGACACGCTGTACCTGCTGTCCAAGGACGGCGGTGGCTCGGCGGCCGGTGTCATCGCGGGCATCGCCGACGCGACGATGCGGGCCGGTGTGGTGGCCGCCGAGCGCATGGGCGGCCGGCTCGACCCGCCGCTGACCGCGGTGCTCGACGAGGCGGCGAACGTGTGCCGCATCTCCGACCTGCCCGACCTCTACTCGCACTTCGGCTCACGTGGCATCAACGTCGTGACGCTGCTGCAGAGTTACCGGCAGGGCGCCCGGGTCTGGGGCGACGTGGGCATGGACGCGCTGTGGAGCGCGGCGACCATCAAGCTGCTCGGCGCCGGCCTGGACGACGCCGACTTCGTCCAGAAGATCTCCACGCTCGTCGGCCAGTACGACGTGCGCACCCCGAGCATCTCGCGCAGCAAGGACGGCACGTCGCGCTCGTACTCGTACCGCCAGGAGTCCGTCCTGCCGCCCGACAAGATCCGGGCCCTGCCCAAGGGCACGGCGCTGCTGCTCGCGACGGGCGTCAAGCCGGCCCTGATCCGGCTGCGCCCCTGGTACAAGGAGCCGGGCTCGGGCGCCATCGCGGCGGCGGCGAAGGCGGAGACGGCGGCGATCACGGCACGCGCCGCGGCGCGGCTGACGGGCGTGAGCCTCGGCAAACAGGCCCCGGGCCGGGTGTGACTCCCGGCTGGGTGTGACTCGCGGGCGGGGGGCCGGTCGCGGGTCACGGTCACGCCGTCATGAGCACCCCGGCGCCGAACGCCAGCGTCGAGGACAGGAACCAGCCGAAGGCGGGCGACAGCAGGTACCGCGCCGTCCACAGCCCGGCGGACGTGGGCTGGTTCCGCGCGTAGACGACCGGGACGCTGCGGCCCAGGCGCGGCAGCCCGCACCAGGGGCCGCGCCTGCCCGGGTCGAAGACGAGGCTGCGGCCGAGGTGGTCGGCGAACATCACGAGCCCGCCGCGCCGCCGGTCCGACGTGCCACGCGCCGTCACGACACCCATCACCCGCAGGCCGCGCAGCCACAGGCGCAGGGCCGCCAGCACGGACCGCACGGCGAGCAGCAGAAAGCCGAGGCCGAGCCCCGTGCACAGCGCCAGCAGCAACAACTCCACTCCCACAACGACCCTTTCGTCTGCCGTACGGCCCTCTCGCGCACAACGGATGTCGCACGCGGCCGGTTCACGCGACCTTGAACCGCCGAACTCCCACGTCCGTTGTGCGGACGGGCCCCTTGGGCCCCTACCCCGATCGACGCGGACGAAGGGAGCTTCGGCCCAGATGAGACGGCCCCTGCGCGCGCACAGCTACCGGACGGCGGCTGCCGTCGTCCTGGCCTGCGCCCTGACGGTGACGACCCAGCAGATCGCCCGTGCCGACCCCGCGACTCTCACCCAGGTACGTGCCCAACTGGACACCCTTTATCACCAAGCGGAAGTCGCCACGGACAAGTACAACGCCGCCGACGAGAAGGTGGCCAAGCAGAAGAAGCGCATCGACAAGCTCAACGCCCAGGTCAAGACGACCGAGGCGAAGCTGTCCGTCCTCAACTCGCAGGCGGCGGCGGTGGCCAGGGCCCAGTACCGGGGCGGCGGCCTGCCCGCCGAGATGCAGTTCGTCCTCGACGACGACCCGGCGACCGCCCTGGACAACGCGTCCTTGAACCGCAAGGCGCAGCAGGCCAGGCACAGCGTGCTGGCCGCGCTCGGCACCACGCGCGAGGACCTGCGGCACCGCACCGACGACGCCTCCGACGAGCTGAAGGACCTGAAGGCGACCCGTCGCACCCAGAAGGACCAGCAGCAGAAGATCGAGAAGCACATCAAGGCGGCGAAGCAGCTGGAGTCGCAGCTGGCCGCGAAGCAGCTCCAGCGGATCGCGGCGCTGGAGCGCCAGGAGGAGGCCGACGCCCAGGCGCAGTGGGTGAGCACCGGCGTCCTCAAGAAGGTCGGCAAGAAGGGGACTTCGGCCGGTCGGAAGGCCGTCGCCTACGCCGCCAAGCAGATCGGCAAGCCGTACGTGTGGGGCGCCGAAGGCCCCAGCTCCTTCGACTGCTCAGGCCTCACCTCGCAGGCCTGGCTCGCGGCGGGCCACCCCATCCCCCGTACGTCGGAGGAGCAGTGGCGGCAGTTGAAGCACATCCCGGTCGACGACATGCGCCCGGGGGACCTCATCATCTACTTCGCTGACGCCAGCCACGTCGCCATCTACGTGGGCGACGGCCAGATCATCCAGGCCCCGCGCCCGGGGCGTTGGGTGTACGAGTCACCGGCGGCGTCGATGCCGATCCTGGGAGCGGTACGCCCGGACGCCTGAGTCCCGTACGCCGAACTCACCATTGACAGGAGGGCCGATGTCTACTGCGCCGCCGGAGAAGCCCGAGGTGCCTGGGCCCGGGGGAGGCGCCGCTCCCGATCCGGAGAAGCCCCTCACGCCACCGCACTTCATCCTCTACATGGAAGGGCCCGCCTACGCGAACACGCTGCGTCAGCTGACACTGTGGACCCACCATGTACTGCTGCCGGTCTACGGCAGGGAAGTCAGCTCCCAGGCCCCTTGGTGCTCCCGCTGGTGGGAACACGCTGAAGCCGTCGCCCAGTTGCACGGCCTGTGGCTCGCCTGGGGGCATCTGACCGGGCCCGGCTCCAACATGTCAGGACCTGCCAGCTGGCATCGCGACTTCCTCTCGCCGGTCATGGCAGCGCTGCGGGACCCGCAGGGCCCCTTCGCCGGATGCAAGCCTGGTGCCCACCGCGGGAAGGAGGTTCCTCCCGTCGACGCGATGGATCCGTTCGCACCACCGCCACCGCCACCGCCACCGCCACCGCCACCGCCACCGCAGGGGCAGAAGCAGCCGAGTTGGGAAAGACCACCGACCGAGCAGCCGTCGAGCTGACCTGTCCGCCGGGGGCTGAGGGCGATGAACCGATGCTCCGGCGCACGCGTTGTGCTCGGTGAGCGGAGTCTTATCCGGTCGGCAGCGCCCGGATACGGCGCCGCCACAGGCTCCGTAGGGAGTAACCATCCAGCCCTAAGGAAGGGTGAAAATGGCAGGCTCAGAACACTCAGACGACAGCGGTAATTCCAACGATTCCGTCCAGTCCGTCATGTCGGTCCATATTGACGCGAGGAGCGGGAACATCCGCACCTCGTCCAGGCCCGTACCCAACGACGCACCCCAGCTTCCGGCCGGCACGACGCCGGGGACGGCCGTGTACGACCAGACGAGTCGTACGTACTTCGCGGGCGTGGGCGGCAAGCTCAAGACGTTCGCCGCGAACACGAAGGCCTGGGTCAGCAAGCACGACAAGAGGATCAAGAAGGCCGTGATCGACGTCGCTCCCCAGCTGGCGACTTCGATCGGGGAGGCCGTCCCTGGAAAAGCGGGCGTCGCCTTCAAGGTGGTGGGAGTCGCAGGTCAGGCCTATATGGGCGCCTCCGAACTCAACACGGAGCGGAAGCGTGTCCAGGGCGGTGGCATGCGCGACACCGCGCAGGAGGCCTTGAGCGCCGGCCGGATCGTCTCCGCGGTGGGGAACGCCTGGGGCGCCGCCGGCAGCGGGGAGGCAGCCAAGTGGGCCGGCCAGGCCGGGACCTGGATCGGCGGCGGCAGCACCGTCGGCGAGGCGACGCACCACTTCCACAAGGCGGAGCGGGAGCGGGAAGCCAGTGACCCCGCGTACGAGTTGCCGGTGTACGAGGGGAGGGCCCACAACAACACGAACATCGGATACGAGCCGGGCGAGATGGTACCCGGATCGTTCCCGTCCTCACACGACTCGACCAGCAACGTAGGCTCGCACGAGGACTGGCAGGAACAGCCTCTTTACGCCGAGCACACCCCCGCACACGACCCGCGCTTTACGCAGCAGCCGACGTACGGCGGTGGCTTTAACGCGCAGCAGTCGCCGTACGCGGGTGGCTTTGACGCGCAGCAGTCGCCGTACGGCGGTGGCTACGGCTCGCAGCAAGGGAGCAATCCCTCCATGTCGTCGTACGGGCCCGTCAATTACTCGCCGGCCGGCGGTAACTCGGCCGCGAGCTACCTTCCGCAGGGCGATTACGCCCAGAGCCAGCACAGCAACTCGAGCGTCCCGGCGGAAACAAGCGGACAGGGCGCGCAGCGGGAGAAGGGGAAGAAGGTCGTCCGCCGCTAGCCGCGGTAAACGGCCGACGCACACCGCACCAGCCAGCTCGACGTACAACGGCCGCGTCCCCGGGGCGCGGCCGTTGTGCCGGGACCACCGCCGACAGGTCGGGAGGTACGCACATGTCGGCACCGGGGTTGAACCGTTCCGCCCGGAGGTCCGTTGTCGCTCGTGTCAGCACCTCCGACCTGAAAGAGGGGCACCGTGGCGGACGCGAACACGGCTTCCTCGACCAGGAACCGGTTGACCAGGAACCGGTTCGCCAGGCAGCGCCCCGAAGTCCGGCTGGCGCGCGATCTGATCAAGACCGATCACCAGCTGGGCAAGCAGCGGGGTGAGGAAGGCCCTGCGGACCTCGGGACAGAGATCGCCGACCTCTGGCGCCGTCTCATGGACCGCATCAGGGGCCGGTCCGCGCCGGCGCCCGCGGGCGGTGGCGGTGGCGTGGGTGGCGGCGCGAGTGGCGGCGGCGACGGCGGTGGTTGGTCCGGATACCCGCAGGGCGAGCCGCAGCAGTCGGCCGGCGCCGGGATGTCGGTGCACGAGGAGCGGATGATCCGCCTCGAAAGCCAGATCAAGAAGCTGTCGCCACGCCAGCACGAGGCTTTCGAGGACGCGGTCCTGAATCTGGTCAGAACCGACAAGAAGTGGCAGAAGGTCTTCGAGGAATCCCCCGAGACCATACCGACCGTGGTGCGGTTCGCCGGCAACGCGCAGCGGAGAGAGCTGCTGCGGGACGCGCCCCCGACCGCCGCCGACCTGAGGGCGACCGCGGATCTCCGCGAGCAATGGGAGCGCCCGGCACCGGCGGTGGGTTCCTCGATCAGGTCCGGTTTCCAGGGGCCCGGTCAGAACGAATTCAGCGGCGGCCACGAATTCGAAGTGGCCGCACAGACCAACCTCAGGGAATCGACCACCCACGCCGTCTCGACGCCGCGCAGGGGCGAGCTGACCGACGGTCACACCTTCGTCGCCTCCGAGCACCGGCACATACTGGACGACAGTGCGTCGGAATCAGCCTTCGTGACCAACTCTCCTCTGATGAGCCCGGTCTCACTGCCCACCTCCCCCGAACTGCACACCAGGTCGATCGACATCCCGCAGTCCATGCTCGACAGCGAGGGCCGGTCGATCGTGCGCGAGGCGTACGACAGCCCGCTCAGTCCTACGACGCCTCGCCCGTTTGACGTGCCGTCAAATACCGCCAGTCCGCAGCACGTTCAGGCGAAAACGCAGGGCAGGGCGCGAAAATGAGCATGACATCCGTCACCGGATGAACCAACCACCCCGCCCATCCGTCGTGCCTGCGCAAGCGAAATCGATCAACCAACCCGCGTAAGCCCAATGGAGAGGCACGCTCTATGCGCAGACGCACATCATTCCTGCTGGCGCTGCTGCTGGTCATCGTCGGTGTGACAGGCACCGCCGTAGCGATCCAGACGCACCGCTCCGACAGCGGGAGCATCGCAGCGGCCGGTGCCGTCGCCGACCACACCATCACCCTGCAGAACAAGACGGACGGCCGGATCTGGGTCGGCAGCAGGGTCAACGCCGACGGTTCGGCCGAGCTCACCGGGCTGCCGACGCTCGACCCCGGCCAGGCCGCCACCATCACCATTCCCGAGCGGGAGGGTGCCGGGCACTGGCGCGGCACGTTCTTCGCCCGCCAGGGCTGCTCCGGTGACAACGGCAGCACGTTCCACTGTGCCGTCGGTGACTGCGGGCCCTTCGTGGACCACTGCTCGCTCGGCGAACAGCCCGCGAGCCTCGCCGAGTTCAACTTCGACCCGGCCGACTCCCTGGCGCCCTGGTACGACGTGAGCTACGTCAACGCCGTATCGGCCCCTGTCACCATCACCCCCAACGACGTGGCACCACCCGCGAGCGGCGAGTGCGCCGTGGCGGGCTGCCCCGAGGATCTGCTGTCCGCCTGCCCGGCCGACAACCTGCAGAAGGACCAGGCCACGGGCAAGTCGCTGGTGTGCGTCAACCCGAACCGGGACGCCAAGACGCCGTACAGCGACATGATCAACCAGAAGTGCCCCACCGCGTACGCCTGGTCCAAGCAGGACGCCGAGGCGGGCAACAAGGTGATGTACCAGTGCACCAAGTGCAGTGGTCTGACGGTGTCGTTCGGGACCGGCAGCGCCCCGGCGCCCGCCCCCGTCGTCAACAACCCGCCGCCGCCCGCCCCGGTGGCGCCGGCGTCGCACCGTAAGGGTGTCAGCCTCAACCCGGTCGACGGCGCCTCCCAGGCCCTCGCCGACTCCGGTGCGTCCTGGTACTACAACTGGGCCTCGTCCAGTGGCGCTGTGGCCAAGCCGAACGGTGTCGAGTACGTCCCGATGATCTGGGGCCCCGGCTCGGTCACCGACGACGAACTGAACCATGCCCGCCAGGAGGGCACGGAGCTGCTCGGCTTCAACGAGCCCGACTCGGGCACGCAGGCCAACATGTCCCCCGAGCAGGCCCTGGACCTGTGGCCCCGGCTGCAGTCCACCGGGCTGCGGCTCGGCGCACCCGCCGTCTCGTACGGCGGAGACGTCCCCGGCGGCTGGCTGGACCGCTTCATGCAGGGAGCGCAGCAGCGCAATCTGCGCGTCGACTTCATCCCCCTGCACTGGTACGGGTCCGACTTCGGCCCGGACGCCGCCAACCAGCTGCGCGGCTACCTCCAGGCGGTGCACGACCGCTACCACAAGCCGATCTGGCTGACCGAATACGGCCTGATCGACTGGTCCAAGGGCCCGGCTCGGTATCCCAGCGAGCAGGAGCAGACCGACTTCATCAAGTCATCGACGCAAATGCTGAACAGTCTTGACTTCATGGAGCGCTACGCCTGGTTCACCCTCTCCACCGTGACCAGCCCGACGGGTCTTTACAACGGCACGACACCCAACGCCAGTGGCCGCGCCTATCACGACGCGGGCTGACCTGGCGGTTGAACCGTTTCCGCCGGTGATCCGTTGTACCGAAGTGCAAGCTCGCCGTGGTCCGCTCCGGGACCACGGCGAGCCACGGTAAAGGGGAAATCATGTCAGGCGGTCCGTCGATGCGCTGCGCTCCTGGCGCGCGCTTCGGGCGGTCCGTCCACCGCGCCGGACCCGCCGGCCGCATCGGTGTGACCGTTTGTGCGGCCGACGTGACCGTTTACCACGCCCACGGGCCCGTTTGCCGGGTCCGTGGAGCCGTCCGCCGTTGTGCTCTCCCGCGTTGTGTTCGCCAGCCGGCCGAGCCGTTCGCGGACCTGTTCGGCGTCCGGGTGGTTGAAGTCCGCGAAGATCGCGAGCGCTTGGCGCCAGCTCACCCGCGCGGCCTCCGGCTGGTCGGCCTCCAGATGGACGTCGCCGAGATGGCCCAGCGTATGACCCTCGCCCCACCGGTTGCCGACGGCCCGGTGGGTGGCGAGCGCCTGCTCGTAGAACGCCATCGACTCGTCGTACCGGCCGAGCTTGCGGTGGATCGTGCCGAGGATGTCGAGCGCGACGCCCTCCACCCAGCTGTTACCGCTGTCGCGCAGGATGGTCAGCGACTGCTCCATGCACTCCAGGGCCTCGTCGAACCTGCCGAGCCCCTGGTAGGCGTCGCCCAGGTTGCTCAGCAGGATCCCCTCGCCCCAGACGGTGCCGACGGCCCGCTCGATGACCAGGCCACGACGGGTGTACTCCAGCGCCTTGGCGAACTGCCCGGTCTGCAGGTAGACGTCGCCGAGGTTGGCCACGGCAGAGCCGCGGCCGTCCGCGTCCCCCAGCTCCCGGTAGGCGATCATCGCCTGCCACAGATGGTCGATGGCCTCGTCGAGCCGGCCCGCGCTGCGCAGCGCGGCGGCCATGTCCGCGAGGGCCTGCGCCTCGCCCCAGCGGTGCTGGGCGGCGCGGGCGGCGGCGAGTCCGACGGCCGCGGTGTCGACCCAGTCGTGCAGATGGCTGCGGAGGTAGAAGAAACCCCACAGGACGGCGGGCAGCCGCCATGCGATGCCCGGGTGCCCGGACGTGGCGGCCTGGTTCACCGCGGTGACCAGATTGGCCCGCTCGGTCTCGCACCAGTCCAGCGCCTGCTCGTGCGTGCTGAACTCCAGCGGCAGGCACGACGCGGGCAGGGGTTCGAGCCGGATCCGGCGGCGGCGCGGTGTGATGTACGTGTACGCCGCGTCGGCGGTGTGCAGATACCAGGCGAGCAGCCGCTCGACGGCCCGGTCCCGCTCCTGCGGCTCCTCCTCCGCGCCGACGCGTTCGGTGGCGTAGACACGGAGCAGGTCGTGGAGTGTGTAGCGGCCGGGGAAGTGCTCGGTGAGCAGATGGGCACGGGTCAACTCGCCCAGCAGGGCGCGGGTTTCGCGCAGCGGGAGCCCGGCGAGCGCGGCGGCGGCCGGCGAGGAGATGTCGGGGCCGGAGTGCAGGCCCAGCAGCCGGAACAGCCGCGCCGCCGGGTCCGACAGCGCTTTGTACGACCAGGAGAAGACGGCCCGTACGTCGGTGGTGAGGTCGTCGCCGCCCGCGAAGGCGTCGAGGCTGCCGTTGCTGTCGCGCAGTTCCTCGGCGATGGCGCTGAGCGGGAAGCCGGGGTACGCGGCCGCGTGGGCGGCGACGATGGCGAGGGCCAGCGGCAGCCGGGCGCAGCGCACGATGATCTCGTCGGCCGCCTGCGGCTCGGCCGCCAGCCGTCCGGTGCCGAGGCGGCGCGCCAGCAGGTCGTGCGCCTCGGCGGGTGTCAGCTGGTCCAGCGTCAGCGGATGGGCGCCCTCACCGGCGATCAGGCCGGTGAGCTGGTTGCGGCTGGTGACGATGACCACGCAGCCGGGGGAGCCCGGCAGCAGCGGGCGGACCTGGTCGGTGTCGCGCGCGTTGTCGAGGAGGACCAGCACCCGGCGGTCGACGAGCATGCTGCGGTACAGCGCAGCCTGGGCCGCGAGTCCCGCCGGGATGCGCATCGGGGGGACCCCGAGCGCGTCGAGGAAGGTACGGATGGCCTCGTCCGGTGTCACGACCGAGCCGGTCGGGTCGAAGCCGCGGAGGTTGATGTAGAGCTGCCCGTCGGGGAAGCGGCCGGCGATCTCATGGGCCCAGTGCACGGCCAGGGTGGTCTTGCCGATGCCCGCCATGCCGCCGATGGCACTGATCACCACCGTCGTCGGTGCGTGCCCGTTCCTCGGCAACAAGGCGCGCGTGCGGTCGAGTTCGGTGTGTCGGCCCGCGAAGGTGGGCAGGTCGGCGGGGAGTTGGGCAGGCCTCGCGGGCTGCGGCACCACCGGGCCTTCGGGTTCGTCCGGCGGGTCGGAGCGCCGTGGCGGTCCGGGGACGAGAGAGGCGTCGGCGGTGAGTATGCGGTCGTGCATCTCCCGCAGCGCCGCGCCGGGTTCGATGCCCAGCTCGGCGATCAGGGTGCGCCGGGTGCTGCGGTAGACGGCAAGGGCCTCGGCCTGTCTGCCGGACCGGTACAGCGCCAGCATGAGCAGTTGGCACTGCTGTTCCCGCAGGGGGTACTGGCCGGTGAGCGAGATCAGTTCGGCGATCACCTCTTCGTGGCGGCCGAGTTCGACGTCGACGTCCAACCGGGTCTCCAGTGCGGTCAGCCGCTCCTCGCTCAGCCAGGAACGCTCCGACTCGGCCATCGGACCCGGGACTCCGGCGAGCGCGGGGCCCTGCCATCCGGCGAGCGCGGTGTGCAGCAGTTCGCCTGCCTCGGTCAGCTCGCCGGCGGCACGGAGCTTCTTCGCCGCTGTGACCTGTTGCTCGAACACGGCCAGATCCAGGCACTCTTCGGGGAACCTGGCGAGATAGCCGTCGCCGACGGAGACGATCATCCGCGGGGTGTCGGCCGCTTCCCTGCCGGCCTCCAGAACCTTGCGCAGCCGCGACACGTACGTACGCAGGACGGACACGGCCGCCGCCGGGCGTTCCTCGCCCCAGACGGCGTCGAGGAGTTCTTCGAGAGTGGCGGGTCGTCCTCTGCGTAACAGCAGTGCCACCAGCACGGCTCGCTGCTGGGGCGAGCCGAGGTCCAGCTCTCGTTCACCGCGCCACGCCCGGACCGGCCCCAGCACGGCGAAGCGTACGGAATTCGTATAGGCGTTCACATCGCGGACTCTACTGAGCGCGGAGAGCCCCTCGCACCGCCTTGACGGAATGTCTAGTTCCGTCCCCGGTGATCGTTACCGGGCCGCCATGTCCCCGACATCTTCGGGCTCGCGGTCCCGGAATTGAACCGTTCCCGCGCGGTGTGCGTTGCGGTACGCAGGGTTCGCCGTGTGCGGACCCAACCGGGCCGAGCGGCCCTTGTCCCAAGGAAAGGGGTGCGTATGAGCGAGGGTGAAGAGACGGACGAGCCGAGCACAGGAGGCGACCGCTCCGTACCCGCGGCACCACAGCCGTTGCCCCATTTCGCCGTGGTCATCACCGGCGACGGCTCCGCCGCGATCGACGGCGAACCAGTGGAGGCGGCGGAGGGCGAGGCGGTCGACGCCGCGATCCTCGACACACTGCACCGCAACGCACGCGACCGTGACACACCCGTGACGGCGGCCATCTCCGATCCCTCCGCGGGGTACGTGGCGTACGTCGAGGTCACCCCCGACGGTTCGAGCAGGCTGCTGGACCAGCAGGAACCGACCGAGGCGCAGGAAGAACAGCCGGCGCCGGAACCGGCGCCCGTACCTGTCGAACAGGCCCTGCCCGCACCGGAACCGGTGCCGTTGCCCGTCGAGGACGACCTCGTGGACGACGATTTCGGACCTGCCGACGACTTCGCTCACCAACATGAAGAAGAAGAGGAGGAGGAAGAGGACGAGGACGACCGAAACGAACTGCCACTGGCCGCCGGTGCAGGGGCCGGTGCCGGGTCGGCCGGCGGGCCGCCTCCGATGATCATCCGTAGAAACGACTCGCGTCAGTCGGACGACGAGTACAAGTCGCCCGGCCTGCTCAACCGGCCCTTCTTCGTCGGTCCCGTGGCACTCCTCGTGGCCGCCCTCGTCATCATTCCGCTGGTCATGCTGGGCAGCGGCGGCGGGGACGAGAAGCAGAGCGCCCGTTCCAGCAGTGCGACGAGCGACATCCCCAGCAAGAAGCCGAGACCGACCCACTCCGTCAGCCCGATCATGGTGCCGCCGGAGCCCAGCACCTCACCCTCGCCCTCGGCCAAGCCGAAGCCGAAGCCGAAGCACAAGAAGGTGGACACGGAGAAGACAGGCGCCGGCGTCGTCACCATCACGGCGCGACCCCCGCAGGCCACGGCGACCGTGACGGCGAAGCCGAAGCAGGACACCGCAGCCACGGCCGTCAACCGCCTTGCCAAGAACGACCCTTCGGGCCGGCACATCTGCTACCGCGCGTACGTCTCTGGACAGGGCTGGCAGAAGCCCGTCTGCGACGGCACGATGGCGGGCACCTCCGGCCGGAACCTGGCCATCAAGGCCGTCAACATCGCGGTCCACGGCGTCGGTGGCTCGGGCGCCAACGCCTTCGTCCACAACCCCAAGTCGACCGACGGCAACGGCCAGTGGAAGACGCCGTGGTCGCCGGTCACCGAGGGCAAGGACCTCTACATCGGCAGCTCGAAGCGGGGCGCGCCGAACATGTCGGGCTTCGCCATCAACGTCGGCTCCGGCCAGGTCTGCCAGGTGGCTCGTCTTCACAACGCCGAGTGGGGCGGCTTCGGTTGCGCCGACCCTCGGCCCAACTACATCTTCGGCGGCACGCTGCGCAACGACACGTACCTGGAAGCTGTGAAGTTCTCGGTCTAGTTCGCGGTGTGAGTGAAGGCCCTGTCCGGCGCGGAAGCCGGGCAGGGCCTATGTCGTCCCGTCCGCCAGCGCGATGATCTGCCCGGACAGCTCGGTCAGTGCCGGGTCGCGCCGTGCCGCCGCCCTCGCGAGGCGGGTGATGTCCGCCGCCCAGTCGCCGGTGGCCCTGTCGTCCTCGTCGATCCGGGCGAAGCCCCGGTCCAGCAGGCCGCGCGCGTCGTCGGGCCTGCGGCGGCCCACCGCCTTGACCGCGCCGAGCGCGTTCGCGAGCGCGCTCGCCGGCCGGGACCACTCGCCCTCCCCGGCCCGCGCCGCCGGGTTGTCCGCGTCGTAGTCCGCCTCGTCCGCGACCGACTCGGCCCGTACGGAGAGGTCGAGCCGCCAGAACAGCGATACGCCGGCGAAGCGGACGAACAACAGGCGCCTGCGGTCCGAGTGGTGGAACTCCGGGTCGCTGCGCACGGCCGCGACCGGCTGCACACGCGCCAGCGTCTCCGGCGCCGCGGTCACACTCGCCAGGAAGCGCGCGTCGGGCACGACCCACTCGACGTCGATGTCGCTGAAGGCGTCGGCGGTGCCGGCCGCGAGCGAGCCGAGCAGGGTCGCCCGCGAGCCGGGGCAGGCCGCCTCCAGCGTGCCCAGCACCGCTGCCGCCAGGGCCGCACGGTCCTTCCATGCCACCATATCGATCCTCCTACCAGCCGTTCCCCGTCTCCGTGGCGGGATGTGGCCACGGCGCAAACCCGCCAGCGACATCATCCCCGTCCTCCCCACCGCTCTGGGAGTGTGGCGCCACCGCAGCACCAACAGCGCCCGGCCGTACGGCCTCTGTGCCGTTTTGCCGATTCACTTGGGGAGCAACATCGATGCGCCTGATATCGCGAACGGCCCTGGGGGCGGCGGCTGCCGCAGTTCTGGCCGTCACCGCGGTCGCGCCGTCCGTGGCCACACCACGGGCCGGCGTGAGCGACGGGACCGGAAAGAGCAGCGAGACGGGCAAGAGACCCGTCGTCGGCAGCGCGGCAGCGCAGCGCAAGAGCGGGCAGAGCCACACCGTCACCCTGGTCACCGGCGACAAGGTACGGGTCAGCGAGGACAGTTCGGGCCGCGGCAGCGCCACCGTACTGCCCCGCGAGGACGGCACACAGCCGCTCGTGCAGACCCGGCAGAGCGGTGACGACCTCTACGTCTACCCGGAGGGCGCGGCTGCCGCCATCGCGTCCGGCAGGGTGGACGACGAACTCTTCAACGTCACCGGGCTGATCCGCCAGGGGTACGACGACGCGCACGCCACGTCGATCCCGCTCATCGCCACGTACGACACGCCCGCCGGGTCCGTCGCACGCGAGCTGCCCGTGACCCCCCGTGGCGCCCGGCGCGGGGTCGTCCTCGACGCGATCGGCGGGGTGGCGCTCAAGGCGGACAAGACCAAGGCGGCCGACTTCTGGGCCGATGTCACCTCGCCCCGCAACCGGGCCGCGTCCCAGCTCAAGAAGGTGTGGCTCGACGGCCAGGTCACCTCGCTGATGGACCAGTCGGCCAAGCAGGTCAACGCGCCGCAGGCGTGGGCGGCGGGTTACGACGGCAAGGGGACGAAGGTCGCCGTGCTCGACACCGGCGCCGACCTCGAACACCCCGACCTCCAGGGCCGGGTCGCCGCGACCGAGAACTTCACCGACTCGGACACCGTCGAGGACCGGCAGGGCCACGGCACCCACACCGCCTCCACGGTGGGCGGCTCGGGCGCGGCCAGCGACGGCAAGGAGAAGGGCGTCGCGCCCGGCACCGACCTGATGATCGGCAAGGTGCTGAACGACAGCGGCTCAGGTCTTGAGTCCTGGATCATCGCGGGTATGCAGTGGGCCGTCGACCAGAAGGCCGACGTCGTCTCCATGAGCCTCGGTGACCCCGGACTGCTCGACTGCACCGACCCGATGAGCCAGGCGACCGAGGAACTCGCCCACAGCAAGGACACGTTGTTCGTCATCGCCGCGGGCAACGCGGGTCCTGGCAACAACACCGTCTCCTCGCCCGGCTGCGCCCCCAGCGTGCTGACCGTCGGCGCCGTCGACAGTGCGGACGCCACCGCCTCGTTCTCCAGCCGGGGCCCGGTCCTGGACGCGCACACCCTCAAGCCCGAGATCGCGGCGCCGGGCGTCGACATCCTGGCCGCCAACATGGGCGGGCGCGGGGTGTACGCGTACCGGACCATGTCCGGCACGTCGATGGCCACCCCGCACGTCGCGGGCGCCGCGGCGATCCTCAAGGAGCGGCACCCCGACTGGAGCGCCCAGCAGCTCAAGGCGGCGCTCGTCTCGTCGGCGCAGACCGACATCCCCGGCGACGTCCGGGAGACCGGCGGCGGCCGGCTCGACGTCAAGGCGGCGATCGGCCAGAGCGTCGTCGGCGCGCCCGCGATCCAGGGCGGCAGCTTCAACTGGCCGCAGGACAAGAGCGACCGCACCAGCGTCGACGTCCCGTACACCAACTTCACCGGTAAGCCGGTGAAGTTGAACCTCTCCGTCGGGCGGGTCACCGGCAACGACGGCACCACGGTCCGGTCCGCCGTCGCCAAGCTCGGCAAGAGCAGCGTCACCGTCCCGGCAGGCGCCACCGTCAAGGTGCCGCTGGCCGTCGACCCGGTGGCGCGACTGGCCAACGGCCAGTACGGCGACGTCACAGGCCGGGTCCTGGCGACCGGCGCAGGCGGTGTCAGCGTCTCGACGCCGTTCGCGCTGTACGTACAGCCGACGACCGTCACCCTGCGGGTCAAGCTCGTCGACCGCACCGGCAAGCCGGCCGCGGGCTCCTCCTCGCTCGACGTGATCGGCACGGACACCGCGACGGGTGAGAGCCGCTTCAACGAGGGCGCCACCGACCAGGTGTTCCACCTGCGCCCCGGCGCCTACTTCCTGTCCTCCTTCGTCGTCTCGCCCGACACCACCGACGCGACCGGGCAGCAGGTCGGTTCGGTCAGCTATCTCGGCCGCCCGCAGTTCGACCTGAAGCGCGACACCACCCTCGTCCTGGACGCCAGGAAGGCGCACCGCATCTCGGTCCGTACGGACCGGCCGAGCGAGGTCCGCACGACCACCCTCAACTTCGCCCGCAGCTGGGACAACCAGTGGCTGCACGCCGGATCGGTGTCCGGCGGCCGGCTCGTCAAGGACTACTACGCGGACGTCCAGGACCCCGCCAAGGACGGCGAGTTCGAGTTCGGCAGCTACTGGCGCGCGTACGCGCCGCAGTTCCAGAAGCTGACGGCGGTCGGCGGTCCCGAGCTGCACCCGGTGACCGCGAGCGTCGGCTCGGACAACCTCGACGGTACGGGCGAGGCCCAGCTCGTCGACGCGGGCAAGGGCACCCCGGCCGAGCTGACGGCCGCCGGAGTACGGGGCAAGATCGCGCTCGTCGAGGTCCCGGACGACGGCGCCCTCGGCGACGTGGGCACCGACGCCCTGGCCGCCGGTGCGAAGGCGGTCGTCATGCACCGCCCGTCCGCCGGGCGCTGGCAGCCCGCGTACGGCTTCGCCGGCGGCCCGCTGCCGACCGTCGCCGTCGAGGCGGCGGAGGCGAAGGCGCTCGAAGCGAAGCTGGCCGCGGGCCAGGTGACCCTGCGCTGGAAGGCGACGGCCACGAGCCCGTACGTCTACAACCTGGGCTTCCCCGAGGACGGCACGATCGGCTCCGACCGTACATACCACGTGCGCGACGGGCAGCTCGGCCGCAACGACTCCACCTACAACTCCATGGGCGTGGCGGCCGACTTCATCGACGGCGTCGGCGCGTACCGTCCGTCAGGCAGCGGACTGATCAGCGTCTCGGGCATCGACCTGGTCGCCATGCCGTCGACCCGCGCCGAGTACTACACGGGCGACGGCACGACCTGGGACCACTTCGTCTCGTCCAGCTTCCCGTTCGGCGAGTACATGATGTCGCCGGCCAGGGCCTACCAGCCCGGCAAGAAGGTCAAGGAGAGCTGGTACGACGGAGTGATCGGCCCGAACGCCGGCGTCGACGCGACCGGCGCACCCGCGCTCGCCGCCGAACGTCAGGGAAACCAGATCGGGTTCGCCCCCGCCATGTGGTCCGACACCGAACACACCGCCCAGCCGGGCTCGTTCGGCGACGCGGGATCGCTGCTGCTGCGCCGTAACGGCGAGGACTTCGACAGCAGCGGCTTCCCGAACGGGGTGTTCACCGTCCCGGCGGACGACGCCGAGTACGAACTGATCAGCAACAACACCAAGATCGGCTCGTCGTCGGCCAGTTGGCAGAGGTCGACCGATGTGGTCACCGACTGGACCTTCCGCTCGCACCAGGACGACAGCGCCTTCTCGCAGGGGATCCCGCTGCTCTTCCCGCGGTACGACCTCCCGGCCGACGGGGCGAAGACGCTCCCGGCCAAGGACGGCCTGCGGATCGGTCTCTCGGTCACCGGGCACGCGGGCTACACCCCGGGCGCCGTGGTGTCCGCCGCGCTGTCGTACTCGTACGACGGCGGCAAGACCTGGACGGCCGCCGAGGTCGACCGGCGCAAGGGCGCGTGGACGGCGACGGTGAACCACGCCGGAGCCGACAGCGCGGCGAAGGTCACGCTGCGGACCACTCTGGCCGACGCCAACGGCAACAAGGTCACCCAGACGGTGACCGACGCGTACGGCCTGCGCTAGGCCCGCGCAGAGGGCTGTCGCCCCTCGAACGCCGCCCCGCTCCCGGGACTCCGCGATGTCTCCGGGACCGGGGCGGTCCCATGTCGCATCCCATGTCACCTGTCACCTGTCACCTGTCACCTGTCACCTGTCACCTGTCGCCTTCAGGCCACGGCCCGGCTCAGTTGCCCTTCGTGTACGTCAGCGCCTCTCCCGTGGTCGTCACGCGCTGGAGGTCGCCGTTGCCGAGGATCGTCAGCGTCGTGGGCGCACCGGGCGTGCACGAGGACATCGGTTCGCCCTTCGTGACCGTCGAGGAGCCGATCTGGAGGGGAGCGTCCGAGGCCGGGGCGGACGAGAGCGGCGCCTGGAAGACGCAGTGGTACGAACCGCCGCCCTCCGTCGGCCCGTCCGCCGTGAGGGTCAGGACGGTGTCCCCCACCTTGCCCTGCTCGATGGTGAGTTGACGCGCGCTGAAGCCGGTCGGGGTGTTGACCCCGCCCTTCCAGCTCCCCACGAACTTCGTCGGTACGTCCCCGTCCTTCGGCGACGCCGAGTCCGAGGAGGACGGCGAGGACGTCGGCGGGGCGGGGGAGTCCTTCTCCGGCTGCTTCGGGTCGGCCGACGCCGCCACCGTCGTGTCCTTGTCGTCCTTCGAACTGCCGCTACCCATGAACGCGTACACGGACCCGCCGGCCCCGAGCGCCACGACCAGCGCGACGGCGATCAGCACGACGGTGCTTCGGGTGCTGCGCCGCTCGGGCTCGGGCTCGGGGAACGGCGCCTGCGTCCGGCCGTACGGCGGCGGGGGCGGGATCGTGCCGTACGGGGGCGGGGGCGGCGTCTGCTGCCCGTAGCCCGGCTGGGGATAGCCGTACGCGGGGGCAGGGCCGGGGCCCGCCTGCGGGTAGCCGTAGCCGTACGGCGGGGGAGGGGCGATCGGGCCGAACTCCGCGGCGGGAGCGGGTGTCGGCGTCGGTGCGGGTGCGGGCGTGGGCGCGGGCGCCTGGACGGGGATGACCGTCGTCGAGTCGTCCTCCGCCGGTCCTGCCTGCGACGCGCCGGGCGCGGGTGGCGCGGGTGGCGCCGATACGGGCACCTCGTCGGACGGGGAAGCGTCCGGAGCCGGTGCGACGGGGGACGGGGCCGGTGTCGCTGCGGCCTCGATCGCGCCGAGCGCGGGCGCCTTCGCCAGCCGGGCGAGGCCCTGCGGCCGGCGCGCGTACGACGTCGGGTCCTCGTACTCCAGCAACTCCACCGCGTGCTGGCCCAGTTGGGCCAGGAGCGCGCCCGGCAGCCACGGTTCACCGCTGGGCCCGGCACCGGAGTCCTCGGCCTCGCCCACCCGGGCCAGGATGTCCCGCGTGGTCGGCCGCGCCGCCGGGTCCTTCTGGAGACAGGCCCTGACCACCGTCCCCAGGCCTTCGGGGAGTTGGGAGGTGTCCGGCTCCTCCTGGGCTATCCGGAACATCAGTGCGTGCGGGCTGCTGTCGGCGGCGCCGAACGCCAGCCGGCCGGTGGCCGCGTAGGCGAGGACGGAGCCGAGCGAGAACACGTCGCTGGCGGCCGTCAGCCGGTCCCCGCGCACCTGTTCGGGTGACATGAAGCCCGGGGAGCCCACCGTCGCGCCCGTCAGGGTCAGCCCGGTGGTCGTGGTGGACTCCAGGGCCCTGGCTATGCCGAAGTCGATGACGCGCGGCCCGTCGATCGTCACCATCACGTTGGACGGCTTCAGATCGCGGTGGATGAGCCCGGCGGCGTGGATGTCCTGGAGGGCGTGCGCGAGACCGGAGGCGAGTATGCGCACGGACCGCTCCGGCAGCGGCCCGTGGGTGCCCGCCCCGGGGCCCAGCGCACCGGGTCTGCGCGTGCCGACGACCGACTGGAGCGAGGGTCCGGCGACGTAACCCGTCGCGAGCCACGGCACCTCGGCCTCCGTGTCGGCGTCCAGCACGGGAGCCGTCCAGGCCCCGCCGACCCGGCGCGCCGACGCCACCTCCTGGCGGAACCGGGCGCGGAACGTCTCCTGTTCGGCCAGCTCCCGCCGTACGAGCTTGACGGCGGCCGTGCGGCCCCTGTCGGAGCGCGCCAGGAAGACCTGACCCATGCCGCCGGCGCCCAGCCGTGCCAGCAGCGTGTAGGCGCCGATGCTCTGTGGATCTTCCGGTGCCAGCTTCTCCATGGCCGAGCGGCCCTCCCGTACCCCGATGTGTCCGACCCGCGAACCCGTACCGATCCGCGGACCCGAACCGGCTTTGTTAGCGAGGAGACTGCCATGTCCCGGGCGCCGGTTCCCCAGGGGCCGTACCGCAAGCCCCCGACCAGCGGCCCGGCCCCCGCCGCACGCTACTCGGGCCAGGCGGAGTTCTCGATCACGTCAACGAAATCCGTCCGTACGAACCCGGGTGAGAAGCGCGCCAGCACATCCGCCTTCACGTTCCCGAAGGCCGTGTCCGGCCGGTGTTCGATGCCCTCGGTGAACGCCCGCAGGATCCGCCGTTTGAAGTCCGGCCGCGGGTGGGCGGCGACCACCGCGTCCCTGACCTCGCCCGGTACGGCGTCGAGCCCCATCCCCAGGACGTCGAACTCCACGCCCGCGGTCACCAGTGCCACCTCGGGCTCCATGTGGGCGGGGATGCCGGGCGTCGTGTGCAGGGCGATCGCCGTCCACACGATCCGTGCGCTGTCCCGTGTCAGGCCGTGCCGCAGCAGGAAGTCCCGCGCCGCGTCGGCGCCGTCCAGTTCGAAGCGCTGCTGGGACGCGCGGTACTCCTCGGTCAGGCCCAGGTCGTGGAACATCGCGCCGATGTAGAGCAGTTCGGGGTCGTACGCCAGGCCCTGCCGCCGGCCCTGGAGCGAGCCGAAGAGGAAGACCCGGCGGGAGTGGTCGTACAGCAGCGGGCTCGTGGTGTCGCGGATCAGCTCGGTCGCCTCGGCGGCGAGGGCGCTGTCGGGGATCTCGATGCCGGCGATGCGCTCGGACATGGCGGGACGTTCCTTTCGCGGGATGCCGGTGCCGCTTCCGGTACCGGCGCTTCTCCCACTCTCGGGCCGCTCACCACCGTCCCGCCATGTCTGTCCGGACCCATATCCCACACATCTGGCCAAGCAAGCGCGTTACCGTCCCCGTATGGAGCGTCCGGAACGCAGAGAGATCGCCGTGCTCGTCTACGAGGGCGTTCGGCTGATGGATGTCGCGGCGCCGCTGGAGGTGTTCGCTACGGCCACGACGGCGCACGGAAGCGGGAGTGGCGGCGGAGGCCGGGGTGGCGGTTACGCCCTGACCGTCTGCTCCCTCGACGGCGGCCCGGTCACCACCTCCACCGGCACCCGGCTGCACGCCGACGCCGCTGCCGCCGATGTCACGGCGCCCCACACCCTGGTCGTCCCCGGCTCCGACGACCTGCCGCACCGGCCGCCGCCCGCCGGTCTCGTCGACGCCGTCACCGCGCTGGCCGGCCGGTCCGCACGTACCGCGTCCGTCTGCACCGGCGCCTTCGCCCTCGCGGCCGCCGGGCTGCTCGACGGCCGGCGCGCCACCACGCACTGGCGGCACGCGGCGACGCTCGCCCGGCGGTTCCCCGCGGTGACGGTCGAGCCGGACGCCATCTTCGTACGGGACGGCGACGGCCGTACGTACACCTCCGCCGGAGTCACCGCGGGCATCGACCTCGCGCTGGCCCTCGTCGAGGCGGACGAGGGCGCGGGGCTCGCCCGCGAGGTCGCCCGCGACCTGGTGGTGTTCCTGCGCCGCCCCGGCGGCCAGTCGCAGTTCTCGGTGGCGGCACGGACCCCGAGCCCGCGCCACGACGCCCTGCGCGTCCTGCTGGCCGAGATCGCCGCCGATCCGGCGGCCGACCACTCGCTGTCCGCGCTCGCGCGACGCGGCGGGCTGAGCCCACGCCATCTGAGCCGGCTGTTCACCGAGCAGATCGGCAGCACACCGGCCGCGTACGTCGAGTCCGTACGGCTGGAGGCGGCGCAGGCGCTGCTGGAGGCGGGCGAGACGGTCACCGGCACCGCGGGACGCAGCGGGCTCGGCAGCGACGAGTCGCTGCGCCGGGTCTTCCTGCGGCAGCTCGGGGTGACGCCGTCGGCGTACCGCTCACGGTTCCGTACGACGCTGCGTACGGCGGGCGGCTGACCCCCGCCGCACCCTCGCGCCCCGCCGCGAGGCGACACCCTGCCCAGGAAAGTGGCGCAGTCCATACACGTTGGCCGTACCGCCCCGGCCTGCGCGTTCCTACCCTTGGCGGCCATGACCCCTCATGTCGCCCCCGACCCGCAGACCGGCGCCCCCGACCCGCAGGCGGGCGCCGCCGTCAAGGCCGCCGACCGCGCGCACGTCTTCCACTCCTGGTCGGCGCAGGAACTGATCGACCCGCTCGCTGTCGCAGGCGCCGAGGGGTCGTACTTCTGGGACTACGACGGCAACCGCTACCTCGACTTCGCCAGCGGTCTCGTCTTCACCAACATCGGCTACCAGCACCCGAAGGTCGTCGCGGCGATCCAGCGGCAGGCGGCCGAGCTGGTCACCTTCGCCCCCGCCTTCGCCGTCGAGGCGCGCTCCGAGGCGGCCCGGCTCATCGCCGCGCACACCCCGGGCGACCTCGACAAGATCTTCTTCACCAACGGCGGCGCCGAGGCCGTCGAGAACGCCGTCCGGATGGCGCGGGTGCACACCGGGCGCCCCAAGGTGCTCTCCGCGTACCGCTCGTACCACGGCTCGACCTCCACAGCGATCAACCTGACCGGCGACCCGCGCCGCTGGGCGTCGGACACCGGCTCGGCGGGCGTGGTGCGCTTCTGGGCGCCGTTCCTCTACCGCTCGCCGTTCTACGCCTCGACGGAGGCGGAGGAGTGCGCACGCGCGCTGGAGCACCTGGAGTCGACGATCGCGTACGAGGGCCCGGCCACCGTCGCCGCGATCGTCCTGGAGACGATCCCCGGCACCGCCGGTGTCATGACCCCGCCGCCCGGCTATCTCGCCGGCGTACGGGAGCTGTGCGACCGGTACGGCATCGTCTTCGTCCTCGACGAGGTGATGGCCGGGTTCGGCCGTACGGGCAAGTGGTTCGCCGCCGACCACTTCGACGTCGTACCCGACCTGCTGACCTTCGCCAAGGGCGTCAACTCCGGCTATGTGCCGCTGGGCGGTGTCGCGATCTCCGGCGAGATCGCGGACACCTTCGCGACCCGTCCGTACCCCGGCGGGCTGACGTATTCCGGCCATCCGCTGGCCTGCGCCGCCGCCGTCGCCACGATCCGGGTGATGGAGGACGAGAAGATCGTCGAGAACGCGGCGCACATCGGCGAGACGGTGCTCGGCCCCGGGCTGCGCGAGCTGGCCGAGCGCCATGTCTCGGTGGGCGAGGTGCGCGGTACGGGCGTGTTCTGGGCCCTGGACCTGGTGCGCGACCGGGAGACGCGCGAGCCGCTGGTGCCGTACAACGCCACGGGCGAGGCGAACGCGCCGATGGCCGCCTTCGCCGCCGCGTGCAAGAAGGGCGGTCTGTGGCCTTTCGTGAACATGAACCGTACGCACGCCGTGCCGCCCTGCAACATCCCCGAGGCGGAGGTGAAGGAGGGTCTCGCGGTCCTGGACGCGGCGCTGACGGTGGCCGACGGACACACCGCGTGACGGCCCGAACGCGTCCGGTGCCGGGGGCCGTTCCGCGGCTCGTCCCGCCGTGTCCTGGGGAGCCCGGTCATGCGGCCACCAGGTCGTAAGGTGTGCGGAGCCGGGTGCCCGGAGCCGTTACGAGGGGACGCACACACCATGCCCGCCAACGGAGCTGTGACCCGCCATACCCTGCGGCAGCAGATCGCGGACGCGCTGCGTGACGAGGTGCTGGCGGGCCGTCTGCTCCCCGGGCAGGAGTTCACGGTCAAGCACATCGCCGAGCAGTACGGCGTGTCGGCGACCCCCGTCAGGGAGGCGCTGGTGGACCTCTCGGCGCAGGGTTTACTCGACTCGGACCAGCATCGCGGCTTCAGCGTCCACCAGTTCTCCGTCGAGGACTTCCGGGGCATGGTCGAGGCGCGCTCGCTGATAGAGGACGGGGTCTTCCGCAAGCTGCGCGGCGACGGGCTCGCGGCCCGCGCGCACGGCGAGCCGCTGGTGGCGGTACGCAGGCGCGGCGAGGAGGCCGCGCGGGCGGCCAGGGCCGGCGATCTGAACGTCCTCATCGGCTACGACCTGCGCTTCTGGCGCGAGCTGAGCGCGCTGGTCGCCAACCGGTACGTCTCCGACTTCCTGCACCGGATGCGCGTCCAGGCGTGGGTGTTCTCCGTGCCGTTCCTGCGGACGGACCCGGACGGCGGCAGCTGGCTGTGGGGCGGGCACGGCGAGCTGGTCGAGGCGGTGACGCTGGGGGACGCGGCGGCGGTACGGGTGGTGCTGGGGAGGTACACCGACCACCTGCTGCGCTGGGCGGACCGGCTGGACGGCGGGGCGACGGGGAGCCCGGACGCGGGCCCAGGCGCGGACCGAGCGGCTGACGGACCTTGATCGCATCCCCGCCCGTGGGGTGCACGCGGCGGGGGTGAACGCGGCGGGGCCTGGGTACCCGCTGTACGGGGCGGTCCGCGGGGCCGGTACCCGTGACTCGCCCGATGCGGGCGACCGGGACTCTTCGCTGAACGTGCCCGTCGCATTACGCTGTCCCGACCATCGCGACCATCGCGCGCACGCGTACGAACCCGTTGGAGAGCGAGCCTCCCTTGGCCTGTGACCTGTGGTTGGTCCCCCTCGTCGATGTGCTGTGCCACAGCCCCGACAACCCCTTCGCCGAAGAGATCGCCGTCTACGACAAGGCCCTGGGCGACGCGGGGCTGCCGTCCGTCCCTGTTTTCGCCTACATGCCGGGCCTGTCGGGGGACGTTGCCCCCGTGGCCGGATTCGACTACGACGCCCTGCACTTC
Organism: Streptomyces sp. NBC_00370; assembly: GCF_036084755.1. Lineage (NCBI taxonomy): Bacteria > Bacillati > Actinomycetota > Actinomycetes > Kitasatosporales > Streptomycetaceae > Streptomyces > Streptomyces sp. NBC_00370. The sequence continues at coordinate 3,953,774 of NZ_CP107968.1, read as the reverse complement.
CTGCGGCGCGCGTACTTGCTGCACGTCTGCGGCCTCGCCGTCACGCCCGTGGGCGAACTGGGCGGTGACTACGAGCAGTTGCTGGAGATGTTCGAGTCGACGGCCCAGCAGTCGCATCTCGTCTGGCACTACGACCACGCGGGGGCGTACGTCCCCGTGGACTTCGCCGCGCCCCTGTCCAACGACCAACTGCTTGAGGGCGGCGGCCCGCTGGGTTCGACCCAGGGCCTGCTCCGCGAGCTCGAAACCGTGGCCGCGTCGATCGGCATCGACCCGGCGAACCCTCCGACGCCCCCCGCCCCGCCGGAACGCCCCACCTCGCTGGAGGAGCCGGCGTCCTCGACCCCGTACGACGACAGTCCGTTCGCCCGTGAACGGCACGTGTGGCTGGGGCTGCACGCGGCTGCCACCAGGAGCCTGGGTCAGGGCTCGATGATCATATTCAGCTGACGGAAAGCAGGCTGTGGTGGGCGGGGTCCGACCCCGCCCATCGCCGTCACCGCGCCCCGGGGAGACCCGCCACCGGGGGCTACCGGGGCTCGGGTGGCCGCTGGCGCGGCATGTTGGGCCGGGTGCCGGGCGGCAGCGGGAACCGGCCGCCGGGGAAGGGCGAACCGGCGTCCTGACGGGTCGCCGTGCTCATCGGCATCGACTGGAGCACCAGCGGGGTGGGGCCCGAGCGGAACTCGACCATCCAGTCCGCGGTCTCCGCCCGTACCAGCTCCGTCACGTCCTCCGAGAACCTCCGCAGCACGCTCAGACAGCGCTCCGTCGCCTCGGCCGCCGTGCCCTCGGTCGGGCCGAGGATCTCCCGTACGCACTCCGACGCCCAGTCGAACTGCAGCGTCTGCAGCCGCCGCTGCACCGCCTGCGCCGTGGCGACATGCCGCATCCAGCCCGCCGTGAAGCCGAAGTACCGGTCGCAGGCCAGGCAGGCGCCGCCGAGGAGCAGCGCGACGTACCCCCAGCCCGCCGCGCCCGTCAGGGTGCCGGTGACGTCCAGCAGGGGCAGGGTCGCGCCGACGACGACCAGGGCGGCCGTCGCCGTCCGCAGGGCGCGGGCGGCGCGCCGTTTGCGGGAGCGGTCGGCGAGATACCAGCCGGCGGTGCGCAGCGCGCCGGCCTCGACCCAGCGGTACAGCTCGTCGAGCCGTTCGGCGGGCTCGGCCCAGTCGCCGAGCGGGAACGGGCTGCCGGTGAGATCGCCGCCCGCGCTCCCGCCGTCCCCGTCGGCGGCGCCGCCCTCGGCCACCGCCTCGTCACCGCGCCCGTCCCCGTCGGCGGCACCGGACGAGGCGCTTTCCTCCCGGCCGGGGCCTGCGGGCTCCCGGCCGGGGCCTCCGGGCTGCATCTCCGGCTGGCTCACCGGGGCACTCCTCTGCGATCTGCTGTGACTCCGCGTGACGTGCGGTGGGCGCGAATGAACTGCGCGTGAACACTGATACGTGCCGACGTGCATGCACTTCCTACCGCCGAATGGCGGCCTCCGCGCCCGGTAACCCGCGCAATCCCCCCAAACGTGGGCCTTGATCAGGTGGAGGAGCCCGCAGGCCCTCACTCGAAAGAGTTGGTCCCGGTGGGGTGGGGCGAGCCGGTCGGGGAACACGTAGGCTCGCCTTACAGGAAAATCGTCGTCGAATGCCAGGAGTGACCGTGATTCCCGGTGGTGGTCAGCCGAACATGCAACAGCTGCTCCAGCAGGCCCAGCAGATGCAGCAAGATCTCGCGCGCGCACAGGAGGAGTTGGCGGCGACCGAGGTCGAGGGTCAGTCGGGCGGCGGCCTGGTGAAGGCCACCGTCAACGGCTCGGGCGAGCTCCGTGGCCTGGTGATCGACCCGAAGGCGGTCGATCCCGAGGACACCGAGACCCTCGCGGACCTCGTCGTCGCCGCCGTACAGGCGGCGAACGAGAACGCGCAGCAGCTCCAGCAGGAGAAGCTGGGCCCGCTGACGCAGGGCCTGGGCGGTATGCCGGGCATGCCGTTCTGACGTCCTTCTTACGGGACGACAGCCAGTCTGAAGCTTGTCTTACGCATGCACCCGCACAGCAACTACCGTACGAGCGCATACGAAGACAGCCCCGAAGCCAGACAGCCGAAACCGCGGCACCGCAGCACTGAGGAAGGCATCCGTTGTACGAAGGCGTGGTTCAGGACCTCATCGACGAACTGGGCAGGCTGCCCGGCGTCGGTCCCAAGAGCGCGCAGCGGATCGCCTTCCACATCCTCCAGGCGGAACCCACCGACGTACGGCGCCTTGCCCAGACGCTCCTCGAGGTCAAGGACAAGGTCCGGTTCTGCGCCGTGTGCGGCAACGTCGCGCAGGAGGAGCGGTGCGGGATCTGCCGGGACCCGCGCCGGGACACCACGGTGATCTGTGTGGTGGAGGAGCCGAAGGATGTCGTCGCCATCGAGCGCACCCGTGAGTTCCGCGGGAAGTACCACGTGCTCGGCGGCGCCATCAGCCCCATCGAGGGCGTCGGCCCCGACGATCTGCGGATCAGGGAGCTGCTGACCCGCCTCGCCGACGGCACGGTCACGGAGCTGATTCTGGCGACCGACCCGAATCTGGAGGGCGAGGCCACAGCGACGTACCTCGCCCGCATGATCAAGCCCATGGGGCTGCGGGTCACCCGCCTGGCCAGTGGTCTCCCCGTGGGGGGCGACCTGGAATATGCCGACGAGGTCACGCTCGGGCGTGCCTTCGAGGGGAGACGACTTCTCGATGTCTGACGCAACGCTGCACGACGCCACGCAGGATCCGGACGACTTCTCCGTCCAGATCGCCGACCAGATCGAAAGCTTCATCGTCGCGGTCACCGAGGTGGCGAAGGGCGACGAGCCGGACAGCGCGGTCCCGTTCCTGCTGCTCGAATTCTCCCAGCTCATGCTGGCGGGCGGCAGACTCGGCGCGCACGAGGACATCCTCCCCGACGAGCGCTACGAGCGTGATCTGGGCCCCGAGCCGGACGTGGACGACCTGCGCGAGCGCTTCGCGGTGATACTGGAGCCGATCGACGTCTACTCCGAGGTCTTCGACCCGTACGAGCCCCGCAAGGCGCCCGTCCCGTCCCGTATCTCGGACGACATCGCCGGCGTCGTCGCCGAGCTGCGCCACGGCCTGGAGCACTACCGCGCGGGCCGCGTCACCGAGGCGCTGTGGTGGTGGCAGTTCTCGTACTTCTCCAGCTGGGGCTCCACGGCCTCGGCCACCCTCCGCGCCCTCCAGTCCCTGGTGGCCCACGTCCGCCTGGACCAGCCCCTCCCGGCCCTCGACGGCCTGGACACGGACCAGGACCTGACGGAAGACGCGGAAGACCTCCTGGCGGAGGAGGCGGGCCGCGTCATGGCAGCGGAAATCGCCGGCCCCCTGGGCCTGCGCACGGTCCGCACGGTCCGCTGACCCCACGCACCGCCAGGTCACTCCGAATCAATATCATCTGCCTGCTCGGCCAAATGCGGGAATCCCGGACCAGTCACTCACCTGAGTGACTGGTCCGGGTGATGTCTTGAATGGCCCCTGCTTTCGGCCCGCAACCTCTACGCTGGATTTTTCTGCGGACGAGTCCGCGTCCGAGGCGAGAGGTGGATCTTATGCCGGGCCGTAGTGATATCGGGAGCATCGGTGAGACCGCCAGGGAAGCGATCTTAACCAAGAGCGCGTTCACTAATTTCCTGGCCGCCGCCGTGGTGATCCACAACAGTGCGGTGCTGACCGTCCGTCGCAGCAGCACGGAGCGTTTCCTGCCGGGCGTGTGGGGAGTCCCGTGCGGCAAGCTGGATCCGGGGGAGTCCCCGGAGGCCGCTGTGGCACGCGAACTCGAAGAGGAAACAAATCTGACGGGAAGAGTGATCGCCCAAGTCGGGCGCAGCACTTTCTTAAGTCAATGGAACGGCCGGGTCGTGCACAATCGGCAGACGAATTTCTTGATTTTTCCGACCACATTGGCTGTGAAGTTACCTAAATCGGACCAAGAGCACCGATGGGTTCCGATCGAGGACATCGATAAAGCGGAATTGGACGCCCACAATCGGGACACCGTTCAACAGGCACTTGTCTTCATCACGTCGCCGGGCACCGACCCGCAGGTCAGGAACTTATGTATGACCGCGCGTTCCTGAGGGCCGCCACATAGAACTCGGTATCGACGGGCTGCCTGGGGATCCATTCCGGAACGACAGCCGTCGGCGGGGCGTACACCTCGGTCGTCAGCCGGCGGTGCCGTTTGTGAGCGCTCGGAGTCTGCAGGAAAAGCGTCACGGTGGCCGTCACGGGATGCGGCAGAACCTGGTGCAGCATGTCGGCGTCGAGCCAGTATTGACTGCCGGTCGCCAGATTCAGGTCGGCCGTTCTGCGGACGGCCGACAGGCCGGTCGCCCGCAGCCGCCAGCCCAGGTCGACCTCCCCGGGTTCCTCCGCGTAGCGGGTCATCGGCTGTTCCCGCGCATCCTGGGTGAAGAGCCGCATGGTCATGCTGCCGTGCAGTACGAGCGAGGACAGACAGAACCGGTGATTGTGGATGTGCTCGGGCACCGTCACGGTCGAGGACGGCGGCCAGATGTGTATGCGCAGGGTGTAGGCGGGGTCGTCCGCGAGGAGAGTGATCTTCTCGAAGCCGAGCGGATGGTGGTACGAACAGGCCGCACGCGCCAGCGTGTCCGCCGGATGTGTCGCGGCGTCGGCGATGAGTTCGTCGATGAGTGGGCCGAGCACGTCCCCGCGGGACAACTCCCCCAGCACGTGGGCGGAATCCAGCGGTTCCGGCCCGGCCAGTAAGTGGCCGGCCTCTTGTAAGACATGTGCGCTCATGGCAGTACCTCCAATTCCACCGAGCACAGAGCGTGGTCGGACACGCTGTGGTGCACGGAGCTGCTGTTCAGGGACAGGACGGGGTCGTACAGGATGTCGTCAACGGCCAGGCCTCGGTGGGAGGTCCGTTCTCTGATCGAGCGTCGCAGGGGCCGTTCCGGCAGCAGATCCGTCAGTAACTCCCTGCGCTCGGTGTTGAAGTCGGCACACAGCACCAGTGGGGCGGTGCCCAGACGCAGCAGGAAGTTCGCCAGGTGCTGCCAGACAGGCAGTACGGCTGGAGCGTCTGCTTCGGTTCCGAGTCGCTGGAACGGGTACAAGTGTGCGCAGCCGAGCCACAGTTGCTGTTGCTGCCAGGTCAGCAGGCCGGCCAGGACGCCCTTGTCCCAGCTGGTGACGGGGTGGTGTGCCGTTCCCCCGACCAGATCCGGGTTGGGTAGCAGCGTCTCTTCCCTCGCCAGCCACGGACGCCGGCTCAGGAGAGCGATGCCTGAGCGTCCGTTCCGGTGGTGCATGGCGGAGGAGAGCGGACAGGACAGCACCTGCGTCAGCCCGGTCCTGGCCGCGACGGTGTCCAGTAGTGCCGAGCCGCCCTTGGGGCCGAACGGCACTTCCTGCAGGGCCAGTACGTCCGGTCGCTGGGCGGACGCCTCGGCTGCCAGCGCCTCAGCAGCGGTCAGGTCCGGATCGGCCAGGTGAGGACCGGCGAGGTCAGGACCGGCCAGGTCGGGGCCGTTCATGAGGATGCCCTCGCGGATGTTCCAACTGGAGACGCGCAGCGTGGTGTTCACGCCGAGGGCCGGTGCGGCTGTGGTCCGCAGGAGTGCACCGCGTGGGCGGCGAGCACGGACAGCCCCTGATACGTCATCCAGACCGGACGCCGTTGCCGGTCGTCGTCCCATTCCCAGACCCCTTCTTGCTGCAACTCCCAGACCCTGCTGACGGCAGCGGCGAGATGGGCCCGCCGCTGTGCCACCAGGGCGAGAGCGGGGTCGGCCGGGTCGGCAGGCGGGTCGGCCGCAGGCATCGGCTCGACACCGAGCAGAGCCTTCGCCACCAAGGCCGCGGTGAAGTGGCGTACCAGCAGGTGATCGGCGCCATGCGCGGGATGGAGCCGCCGCAGGTGCTCGGTCTGGTGGGTGAACGTACCGACCCGCACCAGCCAGGTGACGCCCTGCTCCATGGCGTGCCGCGCTCTGTCGTCGACACCCAGCACCTTTTCGAGCCGGGCCAGTGCGAGTACGGCGTGAGCCGTGTGCGCGACCGAGACCGGGCCCTGCCGGGCGGGGCCGCTCGATGTGTCCAACGAGTAGCCCCAGCAGAGCAGATCGTCATGATCGGCGTCCCGTACGACACCGGCGACCAGCTCGTCGCGCAGCCGGCCCAGCGACGGTGAACCGGGAGCTGCGCGCAGCAGTCCCCGGATCACCGCAGTCACCACGTAGGTGCGGGACATTCCCTCGACATCGACACCGGGAACGAGCATGCCTTCCAGTACATCCAGTCCTTCCCGCAGCCGTTGCGGATCGGCGCCTGCCTGGCTGAGCGCCCCGAGCACGAGCGCGGTCACCTCCGGCCGGCTCACCACGCCGCCGGTCCGTGCCGCCCAGCCCCCGTCGGATTTGCGCAGCCGCCACAAGGTGTCGACCAGAGCGGGCGGATCGAGCAGTCCGTTGGTGCGGTCCAGGATGAGTGTGATGTGCAGACCGTAGGCGGTACTGATGGCGGTCGCCCGTTGTCCTTCCTCGCCTTCCTCCAGAAAGTGGGGCCATCCGACGAGTCGTCCCAGCGCCGGGTCGTCCACGGCCGAGCGGCAGTGCAGCAGGGCGGTCGCCGATCCGTCCATGAGCTGGGCCAGCCGGCCGGGGCCGAAGGCGGGGACCGGATGTGGCTCGTCATCGGCCGCGCCGCGGCCGGTCCGGGGGCTGTTCCCGCGCAGCCGGACGAGGGTGCTGAGCCAGATGATGATGCCGACAGCCAGGCCGGCGCACGTGGCGAGCGCGTACCTCGCGGTGTCGGCGGAGAACGACGACGGCAGGACCCCCACCAGGGACTGGAAGACCGCGTACGCGCCGGCGATCGGACCGTACCGGCTGAGCTGGACCAGCGCTCCCGAACTGCGGCTTCCGTCGCCCGGGGGGGGCTCGTCAGGTGACCGGCGAATCGCCATGGCGCCCTCCCCCGGTGAGGCCCGCTCCTGGCGAAGGGAGCAGCCTGCCAGTGTAGAGAACTCGGCCGACGGTGCGTAGGGCGCACGCAGGGCAGGGGCACGCACGTTGTGCGCCCCCACGCTGTGGAGGGGGCGGAAGGAAGCCGGGGACGGGGAAGCGGTCGTCAGGCGCCCGTAGTTGAGCCTGGGCGGATGATCATCAGGATCGTTACCGTCGCCCATAGCAGGTTGAAGACGCCCGTGAGCATGCCCAGGCGGCCGGCGACTGCCGTGACGGAGCCCGCGTCCGGGCCCTGGGCCGTGGTGAGGGCGGTTTCCTGGGTCGGCAGGATCAGGACGACCAGGATGACGGCGGCCGCGGCCGTCAGCGCGATGGACGCGATCAGCCAGCCGCTGCCGAGGACGCCGAGGCTGCCCGCCGTGGCCGCGCCGAAGAGCGGGACGGCGATGCCGATGATCGCGTAGACGTGGCAGATGCGGTGGAGCAGCCGCAGGTGCGACAGCGCCTCGGCGGTGTCCGAGGCGGCGTCCGATGCGGCGTCCGCGGCGCTGTGCGCGCGGCGCAGTGCCGGGGGGAACATGCTCGCGGCGACGGCGACAGGGCCGATGGCCAGGACAGCGGCCAGGACGTGCAGGGACAGCAGGAGTTTCGTCACGGTCAGGCTTTCGAGGTGGCGGGACGGCGGAACAGTTCGGTCAGCGGGCGCCCGCCGGACAGGCACCACACCGCGATGACGGGATCGCAGATCGCGCAGCCCGTCGAGGAGTGCTCGGCGAAGGGCAGGATGGGTACGCCACGGACCGCGTGGACGACGTCCCAGCCGGTGTGCAGCAGCCAACCCACGCCGATCCAGCGGTAGTCGGACAGCCCGCGCCAGGCGCAGTACGTCACCACGGCGGTGAACGCGATCTCCCAGCGCCCGACGCCACCGCTGCTGAGATACGCGGCGCCGGCGCCCGCGAGCATCAGCACGTTGAGCCGGCGGCGGTGCGGTTCGCGCAGCGGCGACATCGCCGCCACATACGCGAGGCCGATCACGATCGGCGCGACGACAAGCATCAGTGCGTCCTGTCTGCGGGAGTCCGGCACGTGCCGGCCGGCGTCGACCTGTGTCGGCCGGTGTCGGCCGGTGTCGACCGGGGGTCGCTCCAGACGCTATGCGGCGGCCGGGCCGTCTCCCAGTGGCGTGAGTGACACCTTTCAACGGGATATCGCCAATCCGAATCAAGCGGCCCTGACCTGCCTGAACCAAGGGCTACGACGCCTTAGGAGCGGAATCACCCACCCGCGCAGAGGTATGTTGTCGCCATGCACACCATCGCCGTCCTCGCCCTGGACCGGGTGGTCCCGTTCGACCTGTCCACCCCGATCGAGGTCTTCACCCGCCCCCGTCTCCCGGACGGCCGCGCCGGTTACCAGATACGGGTCTGCGCCGAGCGGCCGGAGATCGACGCCGGGGCCTTCCAGCTGCGCGCGCCCTGGGGGATCGACGGGCTCAAGGGGGCGGACACGATCATCGTGCCCGGTACGAACGATCCCCTGGCCCCGCTCTCACCCGCCGTCCATGACGCGCTGCGTGCCGCCGCCGCCGACGGGACGCGTATCGCGTCCATCTGCACCGGTACGTTCCCGCTGGCCGCGACCGGGCTGCTGGACGGGCTGCGGGCCACCACCCACTGGATCGTGACCGACCTGCTGGCCGCCACGTATCCGCGTATCGACGTCGACCCGGACGTCCTGTACGTCGACAACGGGCAGTTCCTCACCTCGGCGGGCGCCGCCGCCGGGCTGGACCTCTGTCTGCACATGATCCGCGGCGACTACGGCTCGGCCGTCGCCGCCGACGCGGCCCGGCTGTCCGTCATGCCCCTGGAACGCGAGGGCGGCCAGGCGCAGTTCATCGTCCACGACCACGCGCCGACACCACAGGGCTCCGCCCTGGAATCCCTGCTGGGCTGGCTGCAGGAGAACCTGGGCTCCACGCTCACCCTCGCCGACATCGCCGCCCAGGCGGGGACCAGCACCAGGACCCTGATCCGCCGGTTCCGCGAACAGACCGGCAGCACACCGCTCCAGTGGCTGCACCGGGCCCGTATCCGCCAGGCCCAGCACCTGCTGGAGACCACCGGCCACTCCGTCGAACGCATCGGTGCCCAGGTCGGCTTCGGCTCACCGACCGCGTTCCGCGACCGCTTCAAAAAGACGACAGGCGTGAGCCCCCACACCTACCGCCGCACCTTCAGCTGACCCCTTCGGGCAGCGCGGCGCGTCTCGTCGTAACTTCTGTGACATCCCCCCGTAGGTGAACTCTGTGCAGGCCGGGCGGTGTTCCGGGCCTTGCGGCGCGGGGCTGAGGGGGCGTCAGGCGTTCACGAAGTATTGACACGCTCTTGTCAGGAGCGGAACACTCCGAGTTGGGAGAGCGCTCTCCCAGCAAGCTGGCCGGCCGCCGCGGCGAGCGCCTGTCGTGGTGGCCGTCCGGTTCCGGGAATCCGCAATGACGCAGTAGGAGGTCTCCATGGCACGGAGGTCCAGAGTCTTCTCCGGACTGCTCTTGTTCACCGCGATGAGCCTGACCACGGTTGGCGTGGGCGGTCTCGCGATGATGGGGAGCGCATCCGCAGATACGCCGGCAGCCACGCACGCGGCTGCGCCGGCGAAGAAATCGGACGGGCACTCGGGCATGCAGATGGCCGGGATGAAGATGCCCGCGTCCACGCAGGCTTCGGGCGACGACCCGGACGGCGACGGATACATCATGGCCAATCCGCCGGTCACCGGCGTCACCCCGTCGACGTATGAGCCGCCGCACGCGTACTTCCACGAGTTCCAGGCCAAGTGCGCGCCGAACCACACCCTGCCCGACGACCCGATCGTCTACCCGGGACAGCCCGGGAAGTCCCATGACCACACCTTCATGGGCAACAGCCTCACCAACGCCAACACCACGACGGCCTCGATCGAGAACGGCACCACCGCGTGCCTGGCTCCCGGTGACAAGTCCGGGTACTGGATGCCGAGTCTGTTCAACGGGGACCAGAAGGTCCTGCCGGTCGGCGAACAGACCATCTACTACAAGTCCAGCGTCAACGACTACACCAGCGTCCGCCCGTTCCCCAAGGGACTGCGGTTCGTGGTCGGCAGCCCCATGCAGACCAAGGACGAGTTCAAGAACCTCAAGGGCACGGTCGAAGGCTGGGAGTGCGGGACGTCGTACAAGAACTTCGACTTCCCGGCCAGTTGCCCGACCACCCCGGACACGCAGCTCAACCTGCGTCTCCAGGCGCCGAGTTGCTGGGACGGCATCCACCTCGACACACCGGATCACAAGGCGCACATGGCCTACCCGGTCGCTTCGGGCAACAACCAGAACGTCTGCCCGGCCGACCACCCCGTGGCGCTGCCGATGATCGAGTTCAAGATGGCCTGGCCGGTCAACGGTGACACCTCGAAGCTCCGGCTGGCCAGCGGCGCCGGGTTCTCGTTCCACTACGACTTCTTCAACGGCTGGGACAACGCGACACTCAACGCGATGGTCACCCACTGCATCAACGGTGGCCTGCAGTGTGACGCGCACGGCTACGACGAAGCCCACCCCGAGAAGGGCGCGGCGCTCAACGCCAACTACGAGCTGCCGTAACCCTCGCCACCCCACGGCGCCCTTCGGTCAAGAACCATCCCCGACCAGCCGATAGAGCGCTCTCCCAACCCGGGCGCGGCGCGCCGGACCCACCCGACCCGCCGCGCCCGACTCCATGTCCCCCCATGAAGGAGCACAGGAACCATGCACCGTCCCCCCACCCGGGCATCCGTGGCCCGTAGTGCGAAACGCGCCGTCGCCCCCGTCGCGACCGCCGCGATGCTCGCCGGGGCCCTCATCGGGCTCCAGGCCCCGGCCGCGCAGGCAGCCGGCAGCGTCGTCAAGGTGACCGGATCACAGGGCAATTGGCAGCTCACCGTCGACGGAGCGCCGTACCAGATCAAGGGGCTCACCTGGGGCCCGTCCGTCGCCGACGCGGCCAAGTACATGCCGGACGTGGCGTCGATGGGCGTCAACACCATACGTACCTGGGGCACCGACGCCACGAGCGCGCCGCTGCTGGACGCGGCCGCCGCCAACGGCGTCAAGGTCATCGCGGGCTTCTGGCTGCAGCCGGGCGGTGGTCCCGGTGCCGGTGGCTGTGTCAACTACCTGACGGACACCACGTACAAGAACGACATGCTCGCCGAGTTCCCCAAGTGGGTCGACACCTACAAGGACAACCCCGGCGTCCTGATGTGGAACGTCGGCAACGAGTCCGTGCTCGGCCTGCAGAACTGCTACAGCGGCGACGAGTTGGAGCGGCAGCGCGACGCGTACACCACCTTCGTCAACGACGTGGCGAAGAAGATCCACTCCGTCGACCCGAACCACCCGGTGACCTCGACCGACGCGTGGACCGGCGCCTGGCCGTACTACAAGAAGAACGCGCCCGACCTCGACCTGTACGCGGTCAACTCCTACAACGCCGTCTGCGACATCAAGAACACCTGGGAGCAGGGCGGTTACACCAAGCCGTACATCGTCACCGAGACGGGTCCGGCCGGTGAGTGGGAGGTGCCGGACGACGCGAACGGCGTGCCCGACGAGCCCACCGACGTGCAGAAGGCCGAGGGGTACACCAAGGCGTGGGGCTGCATCACCGGACACCAGGGTGTGGCGCTCGGCGCGACGATGTTCCACTACGGCACGGAGAACGACTTCGGCGGTGTGTGGTTCAACCTGCTGCCCGACGGTCTGAAGCGGCTGTCGTACTACGCGGTGAAGCAGGCGTACGGCGGCAACACGGCCGGTGACAACACCCCGCCGCGCATCACGGACATGGTCGTCAACGGCGCCACCGACGGAGTGGCGGCAGGCTCCGACGTGACGGTCAGCACGAAGACGACCGACCCGGACGGTGACCAGATCACCTACCAACTCCTCTTCAGCAGCAACTACATCGACGGTGACAAGGGGCTCGTCCCCGCAGCGACCACCGACCACGGCAACGGCACGCTGACCGCGAAGGTGCCGGACAAGATCGGCGTCTACAAGGTCTATGTGAAGGCCACCGACGGCAAGGGCAACGTCGGCATCGAGACCAAGTCCCTGAAGGTCGTGGCCCCGAAGCCGGCCGGTACGAACGTCGCGCAGGGCAAGCCCGCCACCGCTTCGACCTTCCAGACCGACCCGACGGGCGGCTGCCCGTGCACGGCCGCCGACGCCGTGGACGGAAACCTCGGCACCCGCTGGTCGAGCGAGTGGGCCGACCCGCAGTGGCTCCAGGTCGACCTGGGCACCTCGACGAGCTTCAACCACGTGCAGCTCGCGTGGGAGTCGGCGTACGCGAAGGGGTACGACATCCAGACGTCCGACGACGGGCAGAACTGGACGACGGTCAAGTCGGTGACGGACGGCAACGGCAACGTGGACGACATCGACGTCAACGGCACGGGACGCTACGTCCGGCTGCTGGGCACGGCGCGCGGTACGGGCTACGGGTACTCGCTCTACGAGTTCGGCGTCTACCACTGATCTGCCGAGGAGTTGACCTCTCATGAACACACGCCTCGACCAGGCTCAGCCCTACACGCTCAGTCTGTTCCGTATCGTCGTCGCCCTGCTCTTCGTCTGCCATGGTGCGTCGTCGCTCTTCGGGATCCTGGGCATGGGCCCGCTGCCCGCGGGTGAGTGGCCGGGCTGGTACGCGGCCGTCATCCAACTCGTCGGCGGGACGCTGGTGTTGCTCGGTCTCGGTACCAGGGCAGCGGCCCTGGTGAACTCGGGATCGATGGCGTTCGCCTACTTCGACGTCCATCAGGCGCGCGGGCTGTTCCCGCTGGAGAACGGTGGCGAGCTGCCGGTGTTCTTCTGCTGGGCGTTCCTGCTCATCGTGTTCACCGGGCCGGGGGCGCTGGCGCTCGACCGGGTGTTCACGGCCCGCCGCAGATCGGCGCTCGCGGCGGCGGCCGCCTGACCGAGCCGTACGCGTGAGTGAGCCGTACCGCCGGTGCCCGGGACCGAGGTGGTCCCGGGCACCGGCGTACGCACGTACGGCTCAGGCCGACTCCCGTACCACCAGCTCCGGTTCGAAGATGACCGACGTCACCGCCCGGTCCTGGCGCTCGATGTGCTCCTGGAGCAGCCGGGCCATGTCGGCGGCCATGTCCTCGACCGGCTGCCGCACGGTGGTCAGCGCCGGCCGGGCGGCGGCCGCCACCGAGCTGTCGTCGAAGCCGACGACGGCGACGTCCTCGGGGACCCGTCGGCCGCGCTCGCGCAGCACCACGCAAGCGCCCTGCGCCATCAGGTCGTTGGCGGCGAACACACCGTCCAGGTCGGGCTCCTGCGCGAGCAGGGCGGCCATCGCCTCCTCGCCGCCGCGCAGCGTGAAGTCCGCCTCGGCCACCGGGGTGTACGGGTAGCCGTGCCGCGCCATCGCGTCCTGGAAGCCGGTCAGCCGGTCGTGGCCCGCCGCGACGTCCTGCGGTCCTGCGATCGTCACCAGCCGCCGGCAGCCGCGCGCCAGCAGATGCTCGGTGGCCAGTCGCGCGCCGTCCTGGTGCGCGAGGTCCACGTAACTGATCGGTACGCGGCCGGCGGGGCGGGCGAACAGCACGGCGGGCAGGCCCGCTTCGGCGACCATCGCGGGCAGCGGGTCCTCGGCGTGCGTGGAGACGATCAGCGCGCCGTCGGCGCTGCCCTGCCGCAGGAAGTTGACGACCTGCTCACGGGCGGCCGAGGTTTCGGCGAACATCAGCACCGGATGCATCGAGCGCGGCCGCAGATAGCCGATGACGCCGCTGGCCACCCGGCCGAAGAACGGGTCGGCGAACACCCGTGACGCGAAGGCGTTCTGGCCGGCCTCCGAGGCGTCGCCCGCCCCTGACACCACCAGGGCGATGATCTCGGCGCGCCGGGTGACGAGCGATCTGGCGGCGCGGTTCGGCGCGTACCCGGTGGCGGCGACGGCCTGGCGCACGGTCTGCTGGATCGCGGGGTCGACGTTACGGATGCCGTTGATGACCCGCGAGACGGTCGCCCGCGACACCCCTGCGGCCCGCGCCACATCCTCCAGCGTGGGCCCGCCGGCCTGCGCGTCCGACTCTCTTTTCATGGCTGCACTTTACAGCGGGCGGAGAGCGCTCTCCGGTCCGCCGACGAGTCCGCCGACGGGTCCGCCGCCAGGTCCGCCGGCCGGTCTCCCCGCACAGCGACCGGCCCGTCTCCCAGGCGTCACGTGAGTCGCTCGTGCCGCAGCAGCACGACCCCGTTCCCGAAGGTCCGCGTCTCGCTCAGCCGCAGCTCGGTCACCGCCGCGTCCGAAGGACGGAACAGCGGGGTGCCACGCCCGATGAGGACCGGGTGCACATAGATGCGGTACTCGTCGATCAGGTCGTACTGCCGGAAGGCCTCCGCCAGCCGCGCCCCGCCGACGGCGAGGTCACCGCCCGGCTGCGCCTTGAGGGCCCGGACCGCGTCGGGATCGACCTCCCGCTCGACGGTGGTGTTCCAGTCGGCATGGTCCAGCGTCGTGGAGTAGACGACCTTCGGCATGTCCCGCCAGATCCGGGCGAACTCGGCCGTCGCCGGGCTGCTGTCGGGGTCGGCGTCGGCGGTGGGCCAGTAGGACGCCATCAGCTCCCAGGTGATCCGCCCGTCCAGGAAGCCGCCCATGGTCCGCAGCTCGTCGTTGAAATGGGCGGCCAGCTCCTCGTCGACCATGTGCCAGTCGATCTGCCGCTCGGGCCCCTCGAAGAACCCGTCGAGGGACACCGACATCTGCAGGACGATTTTCCGCATCACAATCCTCACCGGCGGCCCTGGCCGCCCTTGTCGGGCTCCGGCCGCCCAGGTCCGAGCCGGGGGATCCGAGGTGGGGGGCCGGACACCTTCCATTGTGCCCGGCACGGCTGTGACGTGGCTTACGTTTCGTGTGTGTGACGTGAGCCGGGGCATGGATACCGTCCGAGCGGCCGCATGCGGCGTCCGGTGATCACGGAGTGAGCGGGACATCTCATCATGTGATACATCAGAGGCGTCGTGCGGCCGCTCGTTAAACTGAGACGACCGCATCAAATGGATCGAGCGAGGAGCGCACGTGGGCCTTGTCGTGCAGAAGTACGGAGGCTCCTCCGTAGCCGATGCCGAGGGCATCAAGCGGGTCGCCAAGCGGATCGTGGACGCCAAGAAGACCGGCCATCAGGTGGTCGTCGTGGTGTCGGCGATGGGTGACACGACGGACGAGTTGATCGATCTCGCCGAGCAGGTATCGCCGATCCCTGCCGGGCGTGAGTTCGACATGCTGCTGACCGCGGGAGAGCGTATCTCCATGGCGCTGCTGGCCATGGCGATCGCCAATCTGGGCCATGAGGCCCAGTCCTTCACCGGCAGCCAGGCGGGTGTCATCACCGACTCGGTCCACAACAAAGCGCGCATCATCGATGTCACGCCGGGCCGGATCCGTACGGCGCTCGACGAGGGCAACATCGCCATCGTCGCGGGCTTCCAGGGCGTGTCCCAGGACAAGAAGGACATCACCACGCTGGGCCGTGGCGGCTCGGACACCACGGCCGTCGCGCTCGCCGCGGCCCTGGACGCCGAGGTCTGCGAGATCTATACAGATGTGGACGGCGTCTTCACCGCCGACCCCCGGGTCGTCAAGAAGGCCCAGAAGATCGACTGGATCTCCTTCGAGGACATGCTGGAGCTCGCCAGCTCCGGCTCCAAGGTGCTGCTGCACCGGTGCGTGGAGTACGCACGCCGCTACAACATCCCGATCCATGTCCGCTCGTCCTTCTCGGGACTGCAGGGCACGTGGGTCAGCAACGAGCCACAAGGGGACCGCACGGTGGAGCAGGCCATCATCTCCGGTGTCGCCCATGACACCTCCGAGGCGAAGATCACGGTCGTCGGTGTCCCCGACAAGCCGGGCGAGGCCGCGAAGATCTTCCGCGCCATCGCCGACAACCAGATCAACATCGACATGGTCGTGCAGAACGTCTCCGCGGCCGCGACAGGGCTGACCGACATCTCGTTCACGCTCCCCAAGACCGAGGGCCGCAAGGCCGTCGACGCGCTGGAGCGTACGAAGGCGGCCGTCGGCTTCACCTCGCTGCGCTACGACGACCAGATCGCCAAGATCTCGCTCGTCGGCGCCGGCATGAAGACCAACCCGGGCGTCACGGCCGGTTTCTTCGAGGCGCTGTCCGACGCAGGGGTGAACATCGAGCTGATCTCGACGTCCGAGATCCGGATCTCCGTGGTCACGCGCGCCGACGAGGTGAGCGAGGCCGTACGCGCCGTCCACACCGCCTTCGGGCTCGACAGCGACTCCGACGAGGCCGTTGTCTACGGGGGCAGCGGACGATGACCGGCAGGCCGGCACTCGCGGTCGTCGGTGCGACCGGGGCTGTCGGCGCCGTCATGCTCCAGATCCTGTCCCAGCACGCCGACGTCTGGGGCGACATCCGGCTGATCGCCTCACCCCGTACGGACGGCCGCAAGCTGTCCGTACGGGGTGAGCAGACCGAGGTGCTCGGGCTGACGGAAGAGGCGCTGGAGGGCGTCGACGTCGCCCTCTTCCTCGTACCGGACGCGGTGGCCGCCCACTGGGCGCCGATCGCGGCGGCCAAGGGCGCCGTCGTCGTGGACAACTCGGCGGCCTTCCGTGCGGACCCCGAGGTCCCGCTGGTCGTGCCGGAGCTGAATCCGCACGCCGTCAGGTCCCGGCCGCGCGGCATCATCGCCAGCCCCGGCTGCACGACGCTCGCCATGATCGTGTCCGTGGGCGCGCTGCACGCCGAGTTCGGCCTGCGCGAGCTGGTCGTCTCCTCGTACCAGGCGGTCAGCGCGGCGGGGCAGGACGGCGTGGACGCGCTGCGCGGCCAGCTGTCGGTCGTGGCCGGTACGAAGCTGGGCACGAACCCCGGCGATGTGCGGCGCGCCGTCGGCGACACCACAGGGCCCTTCTCCGGGCCGCTCGCGCTCAACGTGGTGCCGTGGTCCGGCACGCTCCAGGACGGCGGCTGGTCGTCCGAGGAGACGGGCATCCGGCAGGAGACCCGCAAGGTGCTGGACCTGCCCGAACTGGCGGTGACGGCCACCTGCGTCCAGGTGCCGGTGATCACGACGCACTCGGTCGCCGTGCACGCCCGTTTCGAGCACGAGGTGACGGTGGACAGGGCGCACGAGATCCTGGCGACCTCACCGGGCGTCGTGCTCTTCGACAACCCGGCGGCGGGCGACTTCCCGACCCCCGCCGACGTGGTGGGCACGGACCCGACCTGGGTGGGCCGGGTCCGCCGAAGTCTGGACGATCCGAGGGCACTTGAGCTGTTCGTCTGCGGCGACAACCTCCGTAAGGGTGCCGCGCTGAACATCGCGCAGATCGCCGAGGCCGTGGCGGCCGAACGGGCCACCAGGCCCACCGGCTGAACGTCACCGGCACGACGGCGTAAGGCCTTTCGGAACTCTTTGTAGGATCTGTGCACGCCCTGTGAGCAAATCGCTGGTCTGTACCACTTGAACTGGGACGTCGTCGTGTCCGACGATGCAGACCGGCCTTTCTGTGTAAGCGCTGCAACCGCCGGGCGGCGGCAAGGCGTCTATGCGGTCACCCCGTTCGGTGACGCAAATATGGGGCATTGGGGGAGATCGGGTGCACATGGGGCCAAAGAGTGCAGCGTCAAATGCCGCGACGTGCGCGTACAACCCTGACGGGGGGAAGTGTGTCAAACAGGCGTGGCAGCAGAGGTTCTCGACATCACGGCTATCGGCCCCGTACGCGGCGCGATCGGCCCGGTACGCGGCGCGATCGGCCCCGTGCTCAGCCCCGTACGCGGTGCTACGGTGCGCCCGCTCCGGCGGCCCCGCCCGGCCGGCGGTATGCCGGTGATCGCTCCTGTGCCCGCCGCCCGGCCCACGCACATACCGTCCCAACGCGACGGTGCTGACGACACGATGGCCGCAGGCACCACTGTCGATCACCTCACCGAGACCTACCGCGCCCACTACCGGTCGCTGCTGGGTCTCGCCGCGCTCCTGCTCGACGACACGGCCTCCTGCGAGGACGTGGTCCAAGAGGCCTTCATCCGGGTGCACTCCGCGCGCAACCGCGTGCGCGAACCCGAGAAGACGCTGGCGTATCTGCGGCAGACGGTGGTGAACCTCTCCCGCTCCGCGCTGCGCCGCCGCATCCTCGGACTCAAGCTGCTGTCCAAGCCGATGCCGGACATGGCGAGCGCCGAGGAGGGCGCGTACGACCAGTTGGAGCGGGACGCGCTGATCAAGGCGATGCGCGGGCTGCAACGCAGGCAGCGAGAGGTGCTGGTCCTGCGGTACTTCGCCGACATGACCGAGGCGCAGGTCGCCAAGACGCTCGGGATATCCCTGGGTTCCGTGAAGGCGTACGGCTCGCGGGGCATAGCGGCGCTCCGCGTCGCCATGGAGGCCACGACATGAGTGGCCACAGCAGGAACGGGCCCGAGGGTCCTGACGGGCCGCTGGATGACGCGAGTAGGAACGGAACAGTGGACAACGGGCCGGAGAAAGAGCCGAGCGGCCTTGACGGGCGTGCGAACGCGGAGGCCGATGCGGCCAGCCAGGTCGAAGACCCCGGCGCCGACGCTGCCGGGAACGCCGCTGCCGCCGATGGTGACAGTAGCGACGGCGGTGACGGCAGCGGCGGCAGTGCCAGCGGTGACGGCAGTGACGGCGGTGCCGCGGACCGCGCGGACGGGACCCGCGTCCGCAGCGTGAGCGGCGTCAGCACCATCGGACTCGGTGGGACCGAAGCCGACGAGTCGGCGCTGCGCCTGCTGTTCCACACCGCCGTACAGGACCTGGAGCCGTCCGAGGACGCGCTGCAACACCTGCGTACGGCCGTGCCCAACCGGCGGGCCAGGAAGCGCCAGGTCGTCGTCGGCGCCGTCGCCGCCGTCCTGCTGTGCGGCACCGCGATTCCCGCGTTCATCCACGTCGCCAACTCGGGCGGCACGTCGAACGGCCGTTCCGTCAACGCGGGACACGACGAGACGCAGGGCGGTACGGGCCCCGGCACCGACTCCGCAGGAACCGAGAAGCAGTCGGGGCAGCCCACGGACGACGATCCCTCCGGTGACGGCGATCCGTCCAGCACGCTCTCCCCGGGCGACGAAGCCGCTTCGGGCGCGGCGAGCAACGGTACGGACGACAGCACGGGCCCGGCGGACAGCTTCGCCGTCGACTCGCCGACCTGTGAGCCGAGCCAGCTCGCCGTCACCGTCGCCGAGGCGGGCCCGCCGGAGGCCAACGGCACGGTTTACGGCACCTTCCGCGTGTCCAACGTCTCCAGCAGCGACTGCGCGGTCAGCGGCGCGGGGGCGATCGGTTTCAAGGCGGGCGGCGCCGCCGACGCCAGCAAGATCAATGTCGTGGAGCACGCTTCGGGCGACGCGGCGACCCAGCTGCCCGCCCCTTCCCAGCAGACCACGACGCTCCTGCTGGCACCCGCCACGGCGTACGAGGTGAAGTTCGCCTGGGTGCCGTCCGACACCTGTCCCACGCAGAACGAGTCCCCCGACCCCTCCCAGTCGACGGACGGCCCGGCGGGCGGCGGTGGCGAGAACAACGGTGCGGTCGGCGGCTCCGACGGCGGCACGGGCCCCGGACCGATCACGGACCCGGGTGCGGGTACGGGCGGCGGCTCCGGCGGCGGGACGGCGAACACCGCCGCGGTGACGAGCCAGCTCGGCGGCAGGGACGACGGCGGTACGGAGCCGGGCACGGTGATGGTGGAGCACTCGGCGGCGCCGGGCGAGCCGATCGCCGAGGCGGAGATCCCCAACGCGTGCGCGGGCACGATCTACAAGACGGGCGTCCTGGACGCCTCGTGACGGTCGGGTTCTGAGCCGTCGGTGCTGTGGGTGTCGTCGGTGCCGTCGCGGTCTTCGGTGCTGTGGGTGTCGTCGGTGCTGTCCGTGTCGCCGGTGTCGTCAGGATCAGGGCCCGGATCGGGACCCGCAGCGAGGTCCAGGCCCAGCGCGTGGTCCTTCGCCGCCTCCGCCTCACGGCGCAGCAGCCGGAACCACATGAAGAGCACGAAGCCCGCGAAGACGAACCACTCGCCGGTGTACCCCAAGTTCTGGAACGCCTTGAGGTCGAGCCCGGTGTTCTGCGGCGCGGCGGCCGGCACGGCCCGCAGCCCGTCGGACGACCGGCTCACCGTGATCCACGCGTCGTAGACGCCGTACGGCACGACGTTGACCAGCGAAGCCGCGCTGATCATGCCGATCTGCCCGGCCGGCAGCCCGCCGCCCGCCCGCACCCCGTCGCTGCCGGTGGTCTCGGACGCCTGGAGCGCGCCCGTCACGCTCACTTCGCCCTTCGGGGGCGCGGGCGGGCGCTGGCCGGCGGGCAGCCAGCCGCGTACGACGGGCAGGGCCTTGCCGCCGTCGGTGCGCAGCATCGTCAGGACGTACGAGCCGTCCTTGCCGTCCAGTTGCCGGTCGGGCACCAGGAACTGCTGGGCGTAACGGCCCCTTGCCTCGGCGTGCCGCCCGGAGGTGTTCTGGTCGACGGGCAGCAGCGAGGCCAGCGGCTCCGCCGCGCGGCTCGCCGGGTCCGGGCGGTTCTCGGCGGCGTCGTGGCTGGCGACGCGGTCCTCGAACCGGCTGAGCTGCCAGGTCCCCATGAAGATACAGACGGGGATCGCCAGCAGCGTGAAGACATTGATCCCCCACCAACGGGGGGTCAGCAGGAACCGGTACACACCTCCACGGTACGCAGCGCCCGCCCGTGGTCCGGGCCCGGGTCCCTTTCCCGGCGCCGCGTCGGCGCGCACATGTCACATTCTCGGGTCGGCGTCCGTCATGTCTGTGTGGAGGACAACGAGGTGGCAGAGGACGAGGTATTCCTGGCGGAGCGCTTCGAGGCCGACCGCGCCCATCTGCGGGCCGTGGCCTACCGGATGCTCGGCTCGCTGAGCGAGGCCGACGACGCCGTACAGGAGGCGTGGCTGCGGCTCAGCGGGAGCGACACCCGGAAGGTCGAGAATCTGACCGGCTGGCTGACGACGGTCGTCGGGCGGGTGTGCCTGGACATGCTCCGTACGCGCAGGTCGCGCCGGGAGGATCCGCTGGACGTGTACGTCCCCGATCCGATCGTCAGCGGTACGGAGGGCGCCGATCCCGAGCACGAGGCGCTGCTGGCGGACTCGGTCGGTCTCGCGCTGCTGGTGGTGCTCGAAGCGCTGCCGCCCGCCGAGCGGCTCGCGTTCGTCCTGCACGACATGTTCGGCATGCCGTTCGACGAGATCGCGCCCATCGTGGACCGCACCCCTGCGGCGGCGCGCCAGCTCGCGAGCCGGGGCCGCCGCCGGGTGCGGGGGACGGGGAACGAACCGGCCCCGGCCCCGGAGTCGGACCCGGCGCGCGGACGTGAGGTGGTGGACGCGTTCCTCGCGGCCTCACGCGGCGGCGACTTCGAGGGGCTGCTGGCCCTCCTCGACCCGGACGTGGTGCTGCGGGTGGACGTCGGCGGGCCGACGGGAGACGCGCCGGCGGGAGACGCGGCGGCGGGAGACGCGGCGGGGGTGGGTGCGCCGGCTGCGGGCGCGTGGGCGTCGAAGGTGGTGCGCGGGGCGCGCGCCGTGAGCGAGCAGGCGCTCACCTTCCGGCGGCTCGCCCAGGTCACCCGGCCGGTGCTCGTCAACGGCGCCCCTGGCCTGGTCGCGGTCGACGCGCAGCAACGTCCGCTGTCGCTGGCGGCCTTCGTCGTCAGGGACGGAAAGATCACCGAGATCGACATCCTGGCGGATCCGGCGCGGCTGAGCAGGCTGAACCTGACGGGGCTGAGGCCGACGGGACCGGGCGCGACGGGGCTGGGGACCGTCACGTAATCCGGCAGCCGGGCAGCCGAGAGCGCGGCAGCCGACTGCCGGGCAGCCAGGAGCGCGGCAGCCGACTGCCGGGCAGCCGAGAGTCGGGCAGCCGAGAGTCGGGCAGCCGAGAGTCGGGCAGCCAACATCCGGCACCCGGCACCCGGCACCCGGCAGTCGGCTCACAAAGCGGAAGGGCGGACGGCCGGGGGGCCGCCCGCCCTTCTTCCTTCTCCTGCTTTTCCTGCTTCTCCTGGGCAGGCCGCCTACCGGAGGTGCCGGCCGGCGAAGTCCAGCTCAAGCCGTACCTGCTTGATCCGCTCCTCCACCACCAGCGAGCCGTGCCCCGCGTCGTACCGGTACACCTCGTGGACCGCGCCGCGCGCGGCCAGCCGCTCCACGTAGTTCTCCACCTGCTGGATCGGGCAGCGCGGGTCGTTGAGCCCGGCCGAGATGTAGACCGGCGCGCGCACCGCGTCCACGTACGTCAGCGGTGACGACGCCTCGAACCGCTCGGGCACCTCTTCGGGCGTACCGCCGAGCAGCGTGCGGTCCATCGCCTTCAGGGCCTCCATCTCGTCGTGGTACGCCGTCACGTAGTCGGCGACCGGTACGGCGGCCAGGCCGACCGCCCAGGCGTCCGGCTGGGTGCCGACGCCCAGCAGCGTCAGATAGCCGCCCCACGACCCGCCGGCCAGCACCAGCTTCGCCGGGTCGGCGAGGCCCGAGGACACCGCCCATTCCCGTACCGCCGCGATGTCTTCCAGCTCGATCAGACCGACCCGGTGCTTGAGCGCGTCGGTCCACTCGCGCCCGTAGCCCGTCGAGCCGCGGTAGTTGACCCGGACGACCGCGTATCCGTGGTCGACCCAGGCGGCGGGTCCCGCCGCGAACGCGTCGCTGTCGTGCCAGGTGGGGCCGCCGTGGATCTCGAAGACCGTCGGGAAGGGTCCCTCGCCGGCCGGCCGCTGCACCAGCGCGTGCACCCGGCCGCCGGGCCCTTCGACCCAGGCGTCCTCGACCGGCACGGACGGCGGCGCCGCGAACCCGGGGGCGTCGAGCACGACACCGCCCGCCGTCGAGCGGACCTCGGAGGGGCGGGCCGCCGACGACCACAGGTACTCGATGGTCCCGTCCGGCCTGGCCGTCGCGCCGGACACGGACCCCGCGGGGGTCTCGATCTGGACGAGGGCGCTCTTCGTGAAGTCGTACCGCCACAGCTCACCGCGCGCCTCGAAGCTGTGCACGATCAGCAGCCCTGAGCCGTCCGGATACCACTCGGCGCTGACGTCCCCCGGCAGGTCGATCGCGAGTTCCGTCTCCTCACCGGTCAGCGGGTTCCAGACGACCGGCTCCCAGCGGCCGCGCCGCTGATGGCCGACGAGCAGCCGGCTGTCACCCTCGACCGGCGCGAACCCCAACACTTCGAGGCCCAGCTCGCGGGTGCCGCCCGCCGTGTCGTCGAGTTCGGCGACGACGGAGCCGTCCAGCCGCAGCACGCGCAGCGCCGAGTGCATGGCGTCGCCGTGCTCGGTGTGCTCGATCGCGAGCAGCGAACCGTCGTACGACAGGTCCCCGACACCGGCGGACTCCCGGTGCCGGTAGATCTCCTGCGGCGCCTCGCCCGGCCGTACGACGTGCAGCGTCGACCCGTCCTCGTCGGTGGACCGGCCGACGACGGCCGTGCCGTCCCTGCCGAGGGCGAGACCGGCGGGGTACGACGGGTCGAGGCCGGGGGCGGCCGGCTCGTCGGCGGACTGCTGCCCGCCGAAGGGCTGCCGCATCCAGACCCCGAACTCGTCCCCGTCGGTGTCGGAGAACCACCAGATCCACTCACCGTCGAGCGACAGCACACCGTCCGTCGTCCCGGTCGGCCGGTCGGTCGCCTGTCGCTGCTCCCCGGTGGCACGGTCCCACGCGTACAGCTCGTACGTCCCGGTCGCGTTCGACACGAACAGCGCCCGGTCGGGTGCGTCCTCGGCCCAGTCGGGCAGCGATACGCGAGGCGCCCTGAAGCGCTTCTCCCAATCCGGCATCGAACCGTTGATCTCAGTCATGCCCTCCATTCTGCGCCTGCGGCCGGTGGTCGGTGCGGGGGTCCACGCTCCCGGTACGGGGGTCCACGCTCTCGGTACGGGGTGGATACCGGGGGACACACAGCCGCAAAGCCCCTAAAGTGTCCGATATCCGGATAGGGTGTCCGGGATCGCGGAACCGGCGCGGGATCGTGCGGACGGCCGGGACCCCGATCGGCACGAGGGATCCGACGGGCAGCCGCAATCCGATGGGTGGCCGGGATCCGATGAACAGCCGGGATCCGACGGGCAGTCGGAATCCGACGGACAAGGGACAGACCATGTCGGCCACAACAGCACCGAGGCCCCAAGGCTCGCGTATGTACGACGAGCTGATGGCGGTGCACGCGATCATGCGCCGGGGCACCGCTCTGGTGACCGGCTCCCTCGACCGGCTCGCACACGAGAAGTCGGTCGGCGTCAAGGCGCTGGTGGGGACGGCACGTTGGATGATCCAGTTCGTCCATCATCACCACACGATCGAGGACGACCTGTTCTGGCCGGTGCTGCGTGAGCTGTGCCCGGCGGCGGTCGACGAGTTGGCCGTGCTGACCCGGGAACATCTGGTGCTCGACGTCGAACTGCGCAGGCTGAGCAGGGAAGTTGACGCACTCGCCGCGCTGGACGGCAGCAGGGACCGGGCGGACCGCGCCGACCGGGCAGCGGCGGCGCAGGCGGCGTTGCCGTCGGCCCGCAGGGTCGGCGAACTGCTCCTCGCCCACCTGGCGTTGGAGGAACCGGTCCTGCGGAAGCTGCTGCCGTACGTCGCGGACACGGACATCGTGCGGCTGCGCAAGGCCCTCGTGCACGGCGCCCCGCGCACCGGGCCGCACCTGGTCATCGGCCTGATGGAGGACCCGGACCCGGTCCAGGGCCGCCCGGACATGCTGTCCAACTTCCCGCCGCCGATCCGCTGGGCCCGCCCGCTGCTCCTGAACCGCTACCACGCCACGACGCAGGCGCTGGGCGCGGCTCGCTAGCGGACGCGGTGCGGGTGGGGGGACGCATCGGCGGACCGTGCGGCAGCCCGCCGGACTGGAGTCCTAGGCGTTACTGGGCATTACTAGGATGGATGACGATCACGGACGGACGGATGGGCGGCGTCGAGGTGCTTGTACGCAATGCGGGGGCCCATGACTGACTCGGCTCCCGGTTCCAGCTCCGGTGCCGGTGCCGCTGTCGGCTCCGACCTCGGTCCCGGCTCCGGCTCCGGCTCCGGCTCGGGCTCCGGCTCCGAGCCCGGTCTGCGCGCGCGCAAGAAGCAGCAGCGCTACGAGGCGATCTCGGAGGTGGCGATCGCGCTCTTCCTGGAGCGCGGCTTCGACGCCGTTCCGGTCGCCGAGATCGCAGCCGCCGCCGACGTCTCCAAGCCGACCCTCTTCCGGTACTTCCCCGCGAAAGAAGACCTTGTCCTGCACCGCGTCGCCGACCACGAGGACGAGGCCGCCAGGGTCGTCGCCGGCCGGCCCGACGGCGTATCCGCGCTCGAAGCGCTGCGGCGCCACTTCCGCGCCGGGCTCGACCGGCGCGATCCGGTGACGGGGCTCAACGACCACGAGCAGGTGCTCGCGTACCACCGGCTGCTGTACGGGACGCCGAGCCTGGTCGCGCGGGCGTACGCGTACCAGCAGCGCTCCGAGGACGCGCTGGCCGTGGCGCTCGGCGGCGGGATCGAGGGGCGGCTCGACGCGGGCCAGATCGTCGCGGTCCTACGGGTCCTCGCGATGGAGAACTGGCGGCGGATCGCGGCGGGGGAGTCGGCCGGGCAGGTGTATCCGGACGCGGTGGCGGCGGCGGAGGTGGCGTTCGAGCGGCTGCGTACGGGGCTGGGAAAATAACGTGACCGAGTTAAACTTTTAACTTGGTTGCGTTATTCTTGGCGGAATGACCGCACCCGACCCTGGCCCCGCCCACTCCCCGACCCTTGCTCCGGACCCGGATCTTGCTCCGGACCGGGATCTTGCCCGCGCTCTCGACCGTGAGCGGAGCTACCACGAGACCTGTCGCACCGCCTACCTCGGCATGGTGAGCGACGCCGACGAGCAGGTCGTCACCGGCGAGAACGCCTTCGCCTCCGGGGCCGACGCCGAAGTCCTGGGCCGCCATCTGCGCAGCTACGCCAAGGAGTTGCACCTCGAACCCGAAAGCCCGCTGTTCTTCGGGCGGCTCGACTTCGCGCAGACGGGTACGGAGACGACGGCGCAGGCCGGTGCGGGGGCGACCGCGGAGCAGGTCGGTGCGGGGACGACCGCAGGGCAGGCTGCCGTAGAGACCGTGACCGGCAACCATCGCGGTCAGAGCTACCACATCGGCCGCCGCCGCATCACCGAACACCCCTCGGCCCCGCCTCTGGTGGTGGACTGGCGCGCCCCCGTCGCCCGCGCCTTCTACCGGGCGAGCCCCACCGACCCGCAGGGCGTGGCCGTACGGCGCAGATTCGGCTGGGCGCCGTGGAGCAAGGGTGACCCGGAGGATCTGACCAGCCTCGAAGACGAACGGCTGCTGCCAGGCAGCGGATTCGACGGCACGGCGGACGCCGGGTCCGCAGCGGTCGGCGGGTCCGCAGCCGCCGGCACCATCCTCACCGGCGAGATCGAGCGGCCCCGCGTCGGCCCGATGCGCGACATCGCGGCCACCATCCAGCCCGAGCAGGACGAACTCGTACGGTCCGAACTCACCGACTCCGTCTGTGTCCAGGGCGCTCCCGGCACCGGAAAGACCGCCGTCGGCCTGCACCGCGCCGCGTACCTCCTCTACACCTACCCGCAGCGGATCCGCCGCAGCGGCCTGCTGATCCTCGGGCCGAACCGCACGTTCCTGTCCTACATCGCCGAAGTGCTGCCCGCTCTCGGCGAGATCGGGATCCGCCAGTCCACCGTCGCCGACGAGATCGCCCGCCACCCCGTGGAGACGGCGGACACCCCGGCTGCGGCCGTCGTCAAACACGACGCGCGCATGGCCGAGGTGCTGCACCGGGCTCTGTACGGGCGGGTGTCGGCGCCCACCGAACCCGTGACCGTCCACGACGGCTCGTACCGCTGGCGCATCGGCCTGGACGAACTGGCGCGGATCGTGGCCGAGGTGCGCGAGGAGGCACCGCCGTACGCCGTCGGCCGGGAACGCGTGCGCAGCCGCGTCGTACGGGTGATGCAGCTCCAGGCGGAACGGCGGTCAGGGCCGAAACCGGCGAAGTGGGCGCAACGGGTGGGCAGTTCGCGCACCGTCACTGCGTACCTGGACGTCGCCTGGCCGAAGACCACGCCCGAGGAGGTACTGGCCGAGGTGCTCGACGACCCGGCGCGCTGGTCCGACGGCCTCCTCACGCCCGACGAGCAACGCGCCGTCCACCGGCCGAGGCGGGGGCGCGGCGCCGCCGCCGCGCGCACCACGCGCGCAGCCAGGGCGCGCGGGTGGTCCGCAGCCGACCTCGTACTCCTTGACGAACTCGCCGGTCTCGCCGAACACCCCGAGGGCTACGGACACATCGTCATCGACGAGGCGCAGGACCTCTCGCCGATGGAGTGCCGCGCCATCGCCCGGCGTGCGCGGTTCGGTTCACTGACGGTGCTGGGCGACCTCGCGCAGGGCACCACCCCGTGGGCCGCCACCTCCTGGCCGCGACTCCTCGCGCATCTCGGCAAACCGGACGCCGCCGTCGTCCCCCTGACCGTCGGCTTCCGGGTCCCCGCAGCGGTACTCGAACTCGCGAACCGGGTGCTCGGCACGCTGGACGTCGACGTACCGGCGGCGCGTTCGCTACGTCGTGCCGGAAAGCTGACGATCCGTCATGTGGGCTCCCTGGAGGGTGGGGTGACCGACGCCGTACGGGACGCGCTCACGTACGAGGGCTCGATCGGCGTCATCGCGGACACCGCCGAGGCGGACCGGTTGCGTACGGCCCTCGCCGCGGCCGGCATCCGTACGGCCGCGGCGGGCGAACTCGGCGCCGACGCCGCCAGGGTGACGGTGCTGCCCGCCACGGCGGCGAAGGGGCTGGAGTACGACCATGTCGTACTCGCCGAACCGGCGGCCGTCGCGGAGGCGGAGGCCCGCGGCGCGCACCGGCTCTATGTGGCACTCACCCGCGCGGTGTCCCGCCTGGACGTCGTCCACTGCCGCCCGCTGCCTGCCGCGCTGCGGCCGCCGTCAAACGGCTGATCTCGCGCGCGACTTGGCCGGGTGTGCGGCTGGTCGTGTCGAGGACGGTGGCCTCCGCCTGCAGCCAGGGCAGGGCCTCCTCGTACGGGGTGAGGTGCTTGTGCCGCCACGGCCCCGCATTCCGGCTCTCCTCCTTGGCGTCGGTGTCGATGCGGTGGACGAGGGTGTCGCGGTCGGTGTGCAGCACGAAGTGATGCACGGGGATCGACCGCTTCTCCAGGCCGGTTCTGATCTCCGTCCAGTACTGCTCGACGAGCACCGTCTGCGGGACGACGAGAGTGCCGCCGACGTAGTCGAGCAGCTGCGCCGCGGTCTCGACGACGAGGCCGCGCCAGGGCGTCCACTCCTGGAAGTCGTCGTGGGGAACGGTGTCCAGCACGTGCTGGAGCATGTATCCGACGTACTCGGAGTCGAAGATCCGCGACTCGGGGATGAGCGGGACGAGTTCACGGGCGGTGGTGGTCTTTCCGGCGCCGAAGGTGCCGTTCAGCCAGACGATCATGCGCTGTGTGCCCCTTCCGGCATCTCCAGCGGCCCGTGCTCCAGCGGCCCGTAGACGGCATGCGGCGCGCCGGTGGCGAGGGCCCAGTACCGGTCGCCGTAGGACCAGTGCCACCACTCGGTGGGGTAGTTGACGAGCCCGGCCGAGGTCAGGGCGGCACACAGGATCTCGCGGTTGGCGCGTGCCTCGGATGTGATGTTGTCCGCCGCGGTGTAACAAGCGCCCTCACTGACCTCGGGATTGGCGTCCACGGCCGTCCCCATGTCGACCTCCCGCCCGTCGGCGGCGGCGAGGGTGAGATCGACGGCGGCGCCGGCGCTGTGCGGAGCGATCTCCGGCGGCGAGACGAACCGACTGGCGGAGTCCCGCACCTGCTGCGCGGACAACTCAGGCCCGGCGGCCCGCAGCCGCGCCGCGTACCCGTCGAAGTACCGGCGCTGCAACGCCGGGGGCCGGTATCCCTCGATGAACAACAGCCGGAGGCCGGCGGGCAGAAGCCCCTGAGCCCGAACGAGCCGCGCGTGGACGCCCTCGCGCAGATACGCGAAGGAGCCAGGAAAATACGCGGGATCCGCCCCAGCCCCCTCGGTCTCCCGCAGATCGACAAGCAACACACCGCGCGACCGCACGTCGACAAGCGGCTCGTGACACTCGGCCACGGCTATGGCGGCGATCTTCGGATCGGACATGAGGACGATCTGTTTCATGCCCCAATGACGCGGGAGGACGGCCGCCGGTTGCGGGTGGGGAGGCGGCCGAACGAAGGGCCGCGGGCCCACTTACGGTCGAGCGTTCGCGGTCGCGGCTCGGGCTCGGAGTCCGCCCTGCGGGGGGCTCCACGGACCAGACCGGGGCAGGCGCCGTGCGGCAGCTGTATGGGGGGGGACTCGGCCCGGCTCGGCGTCCGCCCCCACCGGGGAGCGGCTGAGACTCATGCCCCGCTGGTCTGGGTCAGAGCGCATGGGCCGGGTCCTGTGCGGGCCGGGAGGTTAGGTGAACCGAGGGCCGCCCTTTCTGTTGAGTGTCGCGGTTCCGGTCCGGGCGTCAAGGGCGCTCCTGCGTCGCGTCGGCTTCGCCGATTGCGCTTCGCTTCACCCTTGACCCCCGGCCCTCCACCGCAAGTACTTCTTTGAGGGGGGGGCGGCCGGGGGGGGGCTCCACGGACCAGACCGGCCGTCGTGACGGCGGCTTGGCCGACTGCGGGTGCCGCGCGGCAGTTGCATGGGGGGACTCGGGCCGTCTCGGCGTCCACCCCCACCGGGTAGCGGCTGAGACTCATGCCCCGCTGGTCACTGGGGGTGGGGCGGGTGCGGGTCAGGGCGGCAGGAGCCGGGGGCTGTGCGGGCCGGGAAATTAGGCGCCCGCAGGGCCGCCCCTGGGGTTTGAGTGTCGCGGTTGCGGTCCGGGCGTCAAGGGCGCTCCTGCGTCGCGTCGGCTACGCCGATTGCGCTGCGCTTAACCCTTGACCCCCGGCCCTCCACCGCAAGGGAAGGCTGGGGGGGGGCGGCCGGGGGGGGCTCCACGGACCAGACCAGCCGTCGTGGCGGGTGCTTGGCCGGGTGCGGGTGCCGCGCGGCAGTTGCGTGGGGGGACTTGGGCTGGCTTAGCGTCCGCCCCCACCGGGTAGCGGCTGAGACTCATGCCCCGCTGGTCCGTGTCAGGGCGCATGGGCCGGGTCCTGTGCGGGCGTGGACATTAGGCGGTCGGGGGGCCGCCCCTGGGGTTTGAGTGTCGCGGTTGCGGTCCGGGCGTCAAGGGCGCTCCTGCGTCGCGTCGGCTGCGCCGATTGCGCTGCGCTTCACCCTTGACCCCCGGCCCTCCACCGCAAGGGAAGGCTGGGGGGGGCGGCCGGGGGGCTCCACGGAGGCGCTGGGCTCGCGGTGACGGCGGCTCGGCCGACTGCGGGTGCCACGCGACAGTTGCATGGGGGGACTCGGGTCAGCTCGGCGTCCGCCCCCACCGGGCAGCGGCTGAGACTCATGCCCCGCTGGTCACCGTGAGTGGGAGTGAGGCGGGAGGGCGCCCTGGCGGGGGTAGTTGGGCCGGGGGGTGGGACGGGTGTGACTGGGGTGACGAGGGATGGCCCGTGGTGCGGTCAGCGGTCGCCTTTTACGTGGGTGGTTGCGTTAGGCGCACCACAGGGCACATCAGGCGCCGAGACGGTCACGGGCGGGGTTGTCTCGTGCGGGCCGTGGGGCGACGGGTACTCATCGGCCCTGTGGGGCTGGTCCCGGCGAGGTCGGTGTGACTGGGGTAACGGGGGATGGTTCGTGGGGCGGCCCTCGGGCGTCTTTTGCGTTCGGTGTTGCGTTAGACGCGCCATCCGGCGCATCAGGACGGAGAGGGGGAGTGGGCGTGGGGCGGGTGTGACTGGTGGGCAGGGGTGGGCTTATGGGATGTGGGCAGCAGGGCCCTTGCCGCAGCCTGGTTCCGCTCCGGGACAGAAGGCCGCCGGGGCCTCGGCAGCGGCCCATCCCTCCGCCGGACGAGACTCCACACCGCCTTGGTGCGCTCTGCAGCGCATGGAATGCAACTCCCCACGCATAGGGCGCCGGACGGTTGTCTCACCGGGCACTCTCGTCACATCCACCCCACGGGCCGCACAGAACATCCAGCCCCGGGCCGGAATCGGAGCCTGGTGCGCACCATGTTGCGCCTAACGCAACACGGGACGCAAAAGGTGTCCGCTGGCCGCACCACGGGCCATCCCCCGCCACCCCAATCACACCGACCTCGCCGGGACCAGCTCCATAGGGCCGATGAGTACCCGTCGCCCCACGACCCCCACGAGACAACCACGCCCGTGGCGGTCTCGGCGGCCTGATGTGCCCTGTGGTGCGCCTAACGCAACCACCCACGCAAAAGACGTCCGACGCTCGTCCCACAGGCCATCCCCCGCCACCTCAGTCACACCCGCCCCACCCACCGGCCCGTTGCCCCGGCCCAACTGCCCCTGCCGAGCACCCTCCCGCCCCACACCCACTCGCAGTGATCAGCGGGGCATGAGTCTCAGCCGCTACCCGGTGGGGGTGGACGCCGAGGCGGCCCGAGTCCCCCCATGCAACTGCCGCGCGGCACCGGCACCCGGCCAAGCACCCGTCACCACGAGCCCAGCTCCCCCGTGGAGCCCCCCGGCCGCCCCCCCCAAAGAAGTACTTGCGGTGGAGGGCCGGGGGTCAAGGGTGGAGCGAAGCGCAATCGGCGGAGCCGACGCGACGCAGGAGCGCCCTTGACGCCCGGACCGGAACCGCGACACTCAAACCTCAGGGGCGGCCCTCCGACCGCCTAAAAGCTCCGGCCCGCACAGGTCCCGGCCCATGCCGCCCTGACCCGCACCCACCCCACCCCCAGCGACCAGCGGGGCATGAATCCCAGCCGACCACCGGCCTGGGCGGACGCTAAGCCAGCCCGAGTCCCCCCACGCAACTGCCGCGCGGCACCCACACCCGGGCAAGCCGCCCCCACCACTCCCGGGCAGCGGGCCACGTGGCATCCCCGCCCCGCTCCGCCCGCCCCCGACCTACACGCCGCGCTCCGCCAGGTTCAGCCACGTCTCCACCTCCGCCGGGGGGAAGTGTCTGATCGCCCAGTCCGTCATGCGGAGGCTCATGTGCGCCCACGACGGGCGTAGTACCTCCGGCGGGAGCGTGTCCAGGAGCGCGTCCAGGCGGGCCGTCACCCCTGCGGCGCCCCGCGTGCCGTGGAGGCCGAAGCGTAGCGTCACCAGGTCGAAGCGGCAGTCGCCGCGGGCCGCGCCGTCCCAGTCGATGACGCCGGTGATCTCGCCTTCCTCGGCCAGGAAGTTGCCCGGGTGGAAGTCGTTGTGCACCGCGTCGGACCCCGGCAGCCGGTCGGGGTACTCGCAGCCCACCGCCACGATGCGGCGCTCCAGCGCCGCGCCACGAGCGCTGTGCCGGCGTAGCGGTTCGTGCAGGCAGTAGCCCGGACCGTCGGACCGCAGATACAGCGGCAGTTGGGGGATCCCGGGGTGGTCGGCGAGGCGGCCGGTCAGTGCCTCGTTGAGTGACAGGGCCTGGTCCAGGCCGTGGTGGTCGAGGCCGTCCATCGTCGTGCCGGGCAACAACTCCTGCACCATGACCGCCGCGTGACCGACCTGCGCGGCCAACTCCGTCGCCGGGCAGGGGAATCCGTCCGCGTGCAGGATCTCGCTGACCGCGAGCGGGCCGGACCGTACCTCCGCGACCGTCGTGTGGGGGCGCCACTTCAGGACGGACCGGTGGCCGTCCGGCCGGCGTACGTACGCGGCGCCGACCTGCCCTCCCGGGCAGGGGCCCTCCACGGTGAGGCGTACGCCGGTCTCGTCGTACAGGGCCGCCACCAGGGTCTCGGCGTCAAGGCGCTCCGCGCGCCCCCAGCTCGGAGGAGTAGTCATCCGGTCGATTATTCGGCACCCGCGGCCACGTCCAGCGCTGTTCCGTACAGGCGCGAGACCCGGATCCTGATCACCGTCCGACGGTCCGTCACCATCTGCTCAAGGAACTGCCTCTCGTCCGCCAGGTCGGTGAAGCCTGGCGTCAGGGACAGCAGTTCCCTGCCGACCTCGTCGCCTGCCACGGCCGACGCCTCCGTCACCTCCGCCTCGCCCTCCGCCACGGCGAACGACATGACGTCCGGCCCCTGCACATGCAGTGCGGTGTGCGGATCGTGCCGCAGTTGGCGGACCTTGAGGCGGTCGGCCGTTGTGGAAATACGTACGACGCGCTCCGCCGCGTCCCAGTGGTAGGCGACGGTGGACAGGTGGGGATGACCCGTGCGTCGGACGCTCGCCAGTACGCCGAACTGTTGTCCGCCCAGGAGCGTGGACGACTCGCCGTCCGTGAGAGCACGCGGCCCCGGCCCGGTGCCCAGCCTCCTCTCTGGCCCTGACCCTGACTCCGGCCCCGACTCCCGCCCCGACTCTCGCCCCCGCCCCGGCCCCGACCCTCGCTCCGGCCCCAACTCGCGCCCCGGCCCCACCCCCCGCACCCGCTCCACCTCTTCCCTCATGACGCGACGTCCTTCCGTTCCGTCTTCCGCAACACCGCCACCGCCACAACGAACGCCGCCACCAGCAGTCCCGCGCCCACCGCGAACGCCAGGTGGTAGCCGCTGGTCAGCGCCTCGCGGCGGCTGTCCCCCGCCGTCAGCAGGCCTTCCGTGCGGGACGCCGCCAGGGTGGACAGGACGGCGATGCCCACCGCCATACCGACCTGTTGGGTGGTGTTGAACACCCCCGAGACGAGCCCCGCGTCGGTCTCCTTCGCCCCGGACATGCCGAGCGTCGTCAGCGCCGGCAGCGCCAGCCCGAAGCCCGCTGCGAGCAGCATCATCGGGAGGACGTCGGTGACGTAGTTCGCGTGTACCGGTACGCGGGTGAGCAGCGCGAGGAGTGCGATCAGCAGCAGCAACCCCGCGAGCAGCACGTTCCGTTCGCCGAACCGCGCGTTGACGCGCGCCGAAACGCCCAGCGAGACCGCTCCGATGACAACGGCCGCCGGGAGCATCGCGATGCCGGTCTCCGCCGCGTCGTAACCGAGCACGTTCTGGAGGTATAGCGCCACCATGATCTGGAACGAGAACAGCGCGGCCAGCATGAGCAGTTGGACCACATTGGCGCCCGTGACATTGCGCGAGCGGAAGATCCGCAGGGGCATGAGCGGGGTGCGCGCCTTGGTCTGGCGTACGACGAACGCGCCCAACAGCGCGACGGCCACCGCGCCCAGGCCCACCGTGGGTGCGGAGAGCCAGCCGTGGTCCTCGACTTTGATGACCGTGTAGATGGTCAACACCAGCCCGGCCGTGGCGAGTAGCGCGCCGGTGAGGTCAGCCCCCGCCGCCAGGCCGAGACCGCGGTCGGAGGGTAGTACGGGGACGGCGATCAGCACCGCGGCGATCCCGATCGGCAGGTTGATCATGAAGATCCAGTGCCAGCTGAGCGTGTCGGTGAGCACGCCGCCGAGCACTTGCCCGATCGACGCCCCGGCCGAGCCGGTGAAGCTGAAGACCGCTATCGCCTTGGCTCGTTCGCGCGGATCGGTGAACATCGTGATGAGGATGCCGAGCCCCACGGCGGACGCCATCGCGCTGCCGACGCCCTGGAGGAAGCGCGCCGCGATCAGGGTCGCCGGGCTGGTAGCCACGCCCGCCAGCAGCGAGGCGCCGGTGAATACTGCCGTGCCGGCGACGAACATGCGCTTGCGGCCGATGAGGTCACCGAGGCGCCCCGCGAGCAGCAGCAGTGCGCCGAACGAGATCAGGTACGCGTTCACGACCCAGCTCAGACCCGCTGGTGTGAAGCCCAGGTCGTCCTGGATGGCGGGCATGGCCACGGTGACGATGCTGCCGTCCAAGATGATCATCAGCATCGAGGAAGCGATCACGGCGAGGGCGAACCGGCGCGAGCGGGCCGACGGTGCGGCTGGTGCGAGAGAGGTGGAAGGGGCGGAGGGGGTGCCGAGCGCAGACATGCGAAATCTCCTGTCCGAAAGAGCGACAGGAGTGACCGTAGCAGATAGTCCCGTAGCAGACGATCCTTATTGGATCGATGCTGGATGCCTTCAGGCTGGATGCCTTCAAAGGGCCTACGCGCGCTGCCGAGCCCGCCTCACCTGCTGCGGATTCTCGACAGGAGTCGACAGATACCCGCTGGTCAGCCGCTCCAGGACGCTCAGGAAGACCGCGCGCTCCCGCTCGGGGATCGCGTCGAGCGCCGCCGCGTGCACACCGTCGACGATCGCCTGGCTCCGCTGCGCGACCCGCGCGCCTTCCTCCGTGACCGCGATGATCCGGGCCCGCCGGTCGGTCGTGGACGGGCGGCGCTCCGCGAGGCCGGCCTTCTCCAGCGCGTCGACCGTCACCACCATCGTGGTCTTGTCCATGTCGCCGATCTCGGCGAGCTGGATCTGGGTGCGCTCGCCTTCCAGGGCATGGACCAGTACGCAGTGCATGCGCGCGGTGAGCCCGATCTCGGCCAGCGCGGCGGACATCTGGGTCCGCAGGACATGACTCGTGTGGTCCAGCAGGAACGAGAGGTCAGGTTCGGTGCGGGCGGGTGTCATGGCGGTCATGTTCACCAGCGTAACAATTCGTCCCGTCGCGGATTATCCCGCAGAGGACGGATGGCGTACGCGGCTCGGGCCCCGCGCTGCGGTCAGCGGGCTCCCGAGCGCGGTGCCCGCCGGCGATGTGGTGAGGAGCGCGGCGACGCGCCGTGCCGGGGGTGTACCCAGCCACACCCCCGATTCGGGTTGTACGCCCAATGTGTGCGCCGCTCACTGTCCGTAGCTTCGTGAGTGGGGCGCAGGGAGTGCCCGAAGGGGAGCGATGACAATGTTTCGTCGAACCAGCAGAACCCGGCCCGCCAGGAGCCCCGAGGCCCTGCGGCTGGTGGATGTCAGCAAGGTCTACGGGTCCGTCGACAACGCGGTGACCGCGCTCGACCGGGTGTCCCTGAGCCTGTCGGCCGGGACGTTCACCGCGGTCATGGGGCCCTCGGGGTCCGGTAAGTCGACGCTCCTGCAGTGTGCCGCCGGGCTCGACCGGCCCGACAGCGGGACCGTCGTGGTCGACGGCGAGGAGATGAAGGGGCGCAGCGAGGCCGAGTTGACGAAGTTCCGCAGGCGGCGGATCGGATTCGTCTTCCAGCAGTACAACTTGCTGCCGTCGCTCACCGTCGTCCAGAACACCACCCTCCCGCTGAAGCTCGCCGGCCGCACCGTCGACAACGCGCGGGCGACGGAGATCCTGGCCCAAGTCGGGCTCGGGGACCGGCTGTCGCACCGGCCCGACGCGCTCTCCGGCGGGCAGCGGCAGCGCGTCGCCATCGCCCGCGCGCTGGTCACCCAGCCGGCCGTGATCTTCGCCGACGAGCCGACCGGTGCGCTGGACATGCGCAGTGCGCGTGACGTGCTGGGGCTGCTGCAGGAGACCGTACGGATGCACGGCGGGACCGTGGTGATGGTGACGCACGACCCGGTCGCCGCGTCCTACGCGGACTCCGTGGTGTTCCTGGCGGACGGCCGGCTGGCCGGGCAGTTGGCATCGCCCACCGTGGACGCGGTCGCCGAGCGCCTCGCGCATCTGGGCGACGCCGTGGCCGCCCGGCAGGGCGCCGGGTACGACCGCTCCCGGCACGCCACCCACCACTCCGACCGCCAGACGGGGGTGTGAATCATGTTCGCACTGGCCATGCGTTCCGTACGGCAGCGCCCCGGGCGCTTCGTCGCCACCCTCATCGCCGCGCTCCTGGGCGCCGTGATCACCATGATGTTCAGCTCGCTGCTCGATACGGGCGGCGCGGCCGGCGTCGACAGCAAGAGCGCCGAGGTACTCAACACCTCCGGCGGTGTGGTCGGCGGATACAGCAGCCTGTTGGTGTTCTTCGCCGTCGCCTCCACCCTCACCGTGAACGTGCGCCAGCGCGACGACGAGATCAAGCTGCTGCGGTCGACCGGCGCGACCCCCGCGCAGATCAAGCGGATGGTCGTCGGTGAGGCGGCCATGATCGCCGTGGTGGCAGTGGTGTTGGCGGTCGGTCCTGCGATGCTGGCGGGCCGGGCGCTGCTGAAGATGTTCCAGGACAGCGACCAGGTCGTCGACAGCGTGGACTACGTGTTCGGGCCCATGGCGCTGACCAGCGGCATCGCCATCACTCTCGTCGCGTCGATGGGTGCCGCGTTCCTCGCGGTGCGCCGGGCGACGAAGGCCATGGCGGGCGGCTCCGGTGCGGAAGGGAAGCGGCGCGGCAACCGGCTGCGTAACGTCGGCGGCGCCCTGGCGCTGCTGGTCGGCGCGGGCGCCCTCGCCACCACGTTCGCGATGAACGCGACGGACTCCGCGCTGATGGCGGCACCGGCGGCGGGTGCGATCATGCTGTCCGTCGGCTTCGCCTGCTTCGCCCCTGCGCTGCTCCGCGCGCTGCTCGGGGTGTTCGGCGGCCCGATCGCGGCGGTGGGCGGCGCGAGCGGCTATCTGACCGTGCACAACATGCGGCAGCGCGCCGAGCAGCTGTCCGGGATGCTGATGCCGCTGATCTCCTTCACCGGCGTCGCGACGGCCACGTTCTACATGCAGTTGGTGGAGAACGACGCGATCAAGGCGTCCGGGCTGACGAAGTCGATCGACGACAAGAACCTGGAGACGCTGAACCTCGTGGTCGTCGGCGTCATCGCGGCCTTCTGCTGCATCATGCTGGTCAACAGCCTGTACGCGGCGACCACTTACCGGAGCAAGGAGTTCGGCGGGCAGCGGCTCGCCGGAGCCACCCCCGGGCAGGTGCTCCGTATGGTCGGCATGGAGGGTGTCGTGCTCACGGTGACCGGGGTGTTCTTCGGCACGGTGGCAGGGCTCGCCGGGATCCTGCCCTTCACAATCGTGCGGACCGACTCGGTCCTGCCGGACCAGGGTCTCGGCGTCTGGGTGGGCGTGGTGGCGGTCGCCGCGGTGGCGACGCTGCTGACCAGCCTGCTGACGGCGGTCCGTACGCTGCGCACGCCGGCGATCACGGCGGTGGGGCTTGCCGCCTGACTGCCGGCGCCGTCGTCGCGAAGACCGGAAGGGCAGCCGCTCGAAGGCCGAAGCGGCTGCCCTTGCGGCTGCTCACTTCTCCCTCTCCGGTGCCCCGTCGTGTTCCGCTGCCCCGTCGTGCTCCGGTGCCCCGCCGTGTTCCCCGTACAACGAGGCGAGTTCGGCCGCGAGTCCGGCCATCCGGCGTCTCGCCTCCGGTGGCGCGAGCACTTCCACCCGCGCCCCGAACCCGGCCAGTTGCTGGGCCACCACCTCCGGCGAAGGCCCGTCGATCTCGATGGCCAGCCACCCGTCGGCCGCCGGCTGCCCGACCCGCAGCCGCCCGCCGAACAGCCCTGCCAGGACGGGCTCGGCGCTCGGCTCCGCCCGCGCCCGTACCGTCGCGGCGAGGATCCGGTCCTCCATCCGCCCGGCGAGGGCGCGCCAGGCCGTGGGCAGGTCGAAGTCGTCAGGCCGTACGACGAGTTCGCCGGTCGGGTCGACGGAGGTGACACGGCTCAGCCGGAACGTACGCAGTCCCTTGGGGGCGTTCGCCAGCAGGTACGGGACGCCGGCCTTCGACGCCAGGCCGAGCGGGTCGACCGTCCGTACGCCGGGCGGGCGGCCGGGACGGCCGTAGCCGAGTCTGACCTGTACGCCGTCGACCACCGCAGCCCGCAGCGCGTCGAGTTGAGGCGCTGCGACGAGGGCGGAGCCGGACCAGTCCGTGTCGTCAGTAACCGCCGCCCGCGCTGCCGCCTCCGCGCCAGCGCGTAGCGTCGAGGGCAGGGCCCGTACCAACTTCCGCAGGGCCAGGCGCAGTTCGGGCGTCACCGCCGAGGGTCCCGCGACGAGGAACAGGGCGCGGATCTCGCCGGCCGTCAGTCCCGTGAGATCCGTACGCGCGCCACCGACCAGCGCCCAGCCGCCGCCGCGCCCGCGCTGCGAGTAGACGGGGACCCCGGCGCTCGCAAGCGCCTCCAGGTCGCGGCGCGCCGTCCGCTCGGACACCTCAAGCTCTGCCGCTACGTCGGCGGCGGTGACGCGTCCGCGCGTCTGCAGGAACAGCAGTGTCGCCACGAGACGGTCGGCCTTCACGGCGGCGGATCCTCCTTCGGGAAGCGGCTGCGGGAAAGTGGCCAGAAGGTGGCCTGTTCACTCCCCAGGATGGCACTGACCCATGGGAACCCCATGATTTCGCAGGATTTCCGCGTGCTTTCCGAACGGGAGAACAACATGATCGTGGTCACAGGAGCGACCGGTAACGTCGGCCGACCGCTGCTCCAGGCGCTGGCGGCTGCCGGTGAGCGGGTCACGGCCGTCTCACGCACGGCCGCCTCCGCCGCCCAACTGCCCGACGGCGTACGGCACCAGACCGCCGACCTCGCCGACCCGGCGTCCCTCGCTCCCGCCCTGGCCGGAGCCGAGGCGCTGTACGTCCTCGTCGCCGCCGACGGCGCGCGGCTGAACCCGCGCGACATCGTCGGCGCCGCGAAGGCGGCCGGCGTCGGCCGGATCGTCCTGCAGTCCTCGCAGGGCGCCGAAACCCGCCCGCGGAACGCCTCGCACGACCACCTCCGCGCGTTCGAGGACGCCGTGCGGCAGGGCGGTACGGAGTGGACGATCCTGCGCCCCGGCGGCTTCGCCTCCAACGCGTACCAGTGGGCGGAGACGGTCCGTACGGGGCGCTCGGCGGCGGCGCCGTTCGCGGATGTCGCCCTCCCGGTCGTCGACCCGGCCGACATCGCCGACGTAGCGGCTGCCGCGCTGCGCGACGGGCGCCATGCGGGTCGTACGTACACACTCACCGGCCCTGTGGCGCTGACGCCCCAAGAACAAGTGGCGGCGATCGGGACGGCGTTGGGTGAGCCCGTACGGTTCGTCGAGCTGAGCCGTGAGGAGGCGCGGGTCAATCTGCTGCGCTTCATGCCCGAACCGGTCGTGGACGGCACCCTCGCCATCATCGGCGCGCCCACGCCCGCCGAGCAGCGGGTGAGCCCGGACGTCGAACTCGTCACCGGGCGAGCGGCCCGTACGTTCGCTGACTGGGCGGTGCGGAACGCGGCGGCATTCAAGTGAGCGTCAGGCGCGCATCGTTCGGAAGAACTCCCGGATGTCGGCGACGAGCAGGTCCGGCTGCTCCATCGCGGGGAAGTGACCGCCCCTGTCGTACTCCGTCCACCGCACGATTTTGTTGGTCCGGTCCGCGATGTGCCGCAGCGGAATGAAGTTGTCGTGCGGGAACACGGCGAGGGCGGTCGGCGCGGTGGACGGGGCGGGCGGGTCGCCCCAGTAGTCGGCGTGCGCCCGCTCGTAGTAGATACGGCCGGACGAACCGGCGGTGCCGGTCAGCCAGTACAACATCACGTTGGTGAGGAGCTGGTCGCGGTCGACCGCGTCCTCCGGTCGGTCGTGGGAGTCGGTCCACTCCTTGAACTTCTCTGCGATCCAGGCCAGTTGGCCGATGGGGGAGTCCGTGAGCCCGTACGCGAGGGTCTGCGGCCGGGTCGACTGGACGTCGGCGTACCCCTGCCGCTCCTTGCGCCACCGCTTGTTGCGCTCCCAGGACGCCTGGGTGCGCTCGCGCTCGGCCGGGCTGAGCGCGGCGAGTTCGGCGGCGTCCAGCTCAGCGGGCGCCGCCGAGTCCGGCAGCAGGTTCAGATGGACGCCGATGACATGCTCGGTGTCCGTACGCCCCAACTCCCGGGAGATCCCCGCACCCCAGTCGCCGCCCTGGGCGCCGTACCGCGCGTACCCCAGCCGCCCCATCAGCACGGCGAACGCGGCGGCCACCCGCCGGAACTCCCACCCGGTCTCCCGGGTGGGCCCGGACAGCCCGAACCCGGGAATGCTCGGCAGCACGAGATGGAACGCGTCGGACGGATCCCCGCCGTGCGCACGCGGATCGGTGAGCGCCCCCGCCACCTGCTCGAACTCGACGATCGAGCCCGGCCAGCCGTGAATCATCACCAACGGCGTCGCGCCGGGTTCCGGCGACCGCACATGCGCGAAGTGGACGTTCGCCCCGTCGATGGTGGTGGTGAACTGCGGCCAGGCGTTGAGCCGCGCCTCGGCCGCACGCCAGTCGTACTCATGCCGCCAGTACCGCGCCAACTCCCGCACGTAGCCGAGCGGAACGCCATAATCCCACCCCACCCCCGGCAACTCGTCGGGCCACCGCGCCCGATCGAGCCGCTGATGCAGATCGTCCAGATCGGCCTGGGGAACGTCGAGGTGAAAGGGGGTGAGGTGCCCAGCCGGAGAGGTCATCGGACGGATGCTAAGCGGACCCACGAAGGAACGCGACCGATATCCGCCGCCCCCGTGGCCGGGCCAGGGTCCTGTCTATGCTTGAGGCATCACATGCATGTGAAGGTCCAGGCGGTGCGAATCGATCGACGGGGTTGGTGGTTCTTGTGCGGATAGGCGAGCTGTCGGAACGTACCGGCACCCCGCGGCGGTTGCTTCGGTACTACGAGGAGCAGCAGCTGATCGTCGCCGACCGCACACCGAACGGCTATCGCGATTACGACGAGGCCTTCGTGGACCGGGTCATGCAGATCAGGGGGCTGCTCGACGCCGGGCTGCCGACCCGGATCATCAAGCAGATCCTGCCGTGCCTCGACAAGCCGCGGGTCATCCACTTCCCCGACGCGACACCGGAGATGCTCGCCACGCTGGAGCAGGAGCGCGACCGGATGACCGAGCGGATCCGGTGTCTGGTCCGCAACCGGGACGCCGTCGCCGAATACCTGGAAGCGGTGCGGGACCCCGACGCGGTGCGCGACCGTGCCGACGCCGCCTCGTAGCGGCTCAGGGCGGGGTGCTCGCCGACCGCCCAGCTCGCCGACGCCGCCGTCGGAAAATCATTGGTGTGCCAGCGCGTGCGCCGCATAGCTTGTCAGCTCGTGACCGATGATCCGGAAGCGCCGGCCGATCCCCACCGTGCGCGGGTACGGTCCCACGAGGCCGCCGAACAGGGCCTGTTCTCGCGGACGTACGCCTCCACGACCGCCAGCTTCGCCGCCGTGATGTTCCTGACCGGGCTCGCCGCGCTGGCCGTCGTACCCACCTTGCCGACCGCCGCGCGCGACCTGGACGGGGTGTCGCTCTACCCGCTGGTGGCGGGCTGTTTCGTCGCCGCGAGTCTGCTGGGCGGGGTGCTCGGCGGGCACTGGGCCGACCGGGCAGGTGCGCACCGGCCGCTGGCCGCCGGGCTGGTCCTCGCGGTGGTCACGCTGCTCGTCTCCGGCGCCAGCGTGTCCGTCTGGCAGTTGGCGGCCGGGCGCTTCCTGGACGGGCTGGCGGGCGGGATGGTCGCCGTGTCGATCAACACTGCCATCGGCCAGGCGTACCCCGACCAACTGCGCCCCCGCGTACTCGCGTTGATGAGCGCCTGCTGGATCGTGCCGTCACTCGTCGGACCACCACTGGCCGGGCTCGTCGCCGAATGGTGGTCCTGGCGTGTGGTGTTCCTCGGCCTGGCCGCGCTCACACTGCTGCCCGCACTGGTGGTGTTGACCATGCTGCGCCGCAGCCCCTGGTCGCCGACGACCGCACCACAGGCGACCGTGCCTGAGGCGACCGCACCACAGGCGCCCGCGCCCTCCGACGGCCCGACGGACACCCCGCCACGGCGCCCCGCCCTCGCCGTCGCGGCTGCGGTGAGTCTGGGCGCGGCGCTCGGGCAGTACGGCGTCTCCGGCTGGGACGTACGCCATCTGCTGTTCACGGCGGGCGGGTTGGCCCTGCTGGTGACGTGCGCGCCACGACTGCTCCCGCCCGGCACCCGCTACGCCGCGCGCGGTCTGCCGGCCACGGTGCTGCTGTGCGGCATGGGTTCGGGGGTCTTCTTCACGCTGGAGGCGTTCGTACCACTGCTGCTCGTGACCGATCGCGACGTACCGCCCGTGGCCATCGGCCTCGTCTTCACCGGCGCCGCCGTCGCCTGGGCGGCGTCGTCCTGGGTGCAGAGCCGGTTTCTGGACGGCCGCCCCCGGCACCACCTGGTCGTGGCGGGGGCGGTCGTACTGGCGGTGGCGGTCGTGATCGCCGGCATCGGCACGCTTCCCGCGACGCCCGCGGCCACCGCCGCCTCGTCGATGGTCGTCGCGGCCGTCGGCATGGGCCTGCTCGCCCCGTCCCTGACCGTACTGTCGCTACGGCACAGCCCGCGCGGCCGCCAGGGCTACGCCAGCAGCGCCATGCAGACCACCCAGAACCTGGGCCAGACAACGGTACTTGGCGCCGCATCGGCCCTGTTCAACGCCTGCCTGGGC
Organism: Streptomyces sp. NBC_00370; assembly: GCF_036084755.1. Classification (NCBI taxonomy): domain Bacteria; kingdom Bacillati; phylum Actinomycetota; class Actinomycetes; order Kitasatosporales; family Streptomycetaceae; genus Streptomyces; species Streptomyces sp. NBC_00370. The sequence continues at coordinate 3,910,397 of NZ_CP107968.1, read as the reverse complement.
GTCGGCTCCTCCCAAGCGACGGGCTACGCCGCGGCCTTCGGCCTGCTGCTCGTCCCGTGCGTCGCGGCCACCCTGCTGGCAGGCCGAGCCCGAGCCACCCGTCCGAGCAGGCTGCCCGGGTGAACCACGCGCTGCTGGGACTCGCGACCAACACGGCCCTGCCGCCGGCCCTGCTCGACCGGCTGATCGCGGTCGCGGTCGCCGATGACGAAACCGCCGATGCCCTCGCCACCCCGCTGGTGGCCGGTCTGGGGTCTGGCGTGGAGCCGTAGGCGTACGAACGAGGCGCGCTCAGGGGGCGGTTCGCGTCGCCACTACCGCCACCGTCGTGTACCGCATCGTGAAGCTGCCGCCCGTCGCGTCGATGGCCGCGCCTACCTCCGTCAGTACCTCGGCGAGCTTGTCCTGGGGGAGTTGGGTGAACGCGCCCTGGGTGGGCATCTGGTCCAGCCATGCGTCGCGGGTGTAGGTCCAGGTCCAGTCGTACTCCCACTGCTCCGGTTCGCCGAACCCGCCCGCCTCGGTGATTCCGGCCACGGTCTTGGGGAGCAGTGCCCGGTACCCGTCCGCAGGCGCTTTCATCATCGCCTGGAGGTCGAACGGCGAGTCAGGCATGACCCGTTGGCAGACCGCTACGAGGGCCGCCGCCACGTTCGGCGGTAGTTGGAAGGCGTTCCAGAACACGGCCAGCCGGCCGCCGGGGCGTAGCGCGGCTGCCGCCTTGGCCGCGCCCGCGAGCGGGTCCACCCAGTGCCAGGCCTGGCCTGCGACGGTCGTGTCGAACGTCCGGCCGGCCGGGTCCCAGGCCTCGAACCTGGCCACCTCGACCTCGACCCCGCTGCTCCGCGCCAGGTCGGCCATGCGCGCGTCGGGTTCGACGCCGAGTACGCGGCAGCCCGCCGCCTGGAACTGCCGGGCGGCGATACCGGTCCCGCAGCCGACGTCCAGGACGTCGGGTCCTGGACTGGCGGCGGTGATCCTGGCCACCATGGCGTCGGGATAGCGGGGCCGGGCGCGGTCGTAGCGCTCGGCGTCCGAGCCGAAGGACTCCGCCGTCCGGCGGAGGCGATGAGGCGTAGTGGGCATGCGCCCACTATGGTGGGCACGTGCCCACTCGTCAACGAGGGCAGCCGAGGACCGAAGGAACGAGGGATCGCACGGTGCCCACAGGGGTGGCCATTCGTGACGTACGCGAGCAGCTTTTCGACGCCGCGGAGCGCGTCCTGCTGCGCGACGGGCCCAACGCGCTGACCAGCCGCGCGGTCACCACGGAGGCCGGCTGCGCCAAGGGCGTACTGCACCGGCACTTCGCCGACTTCGACACCTTCCTCGCCGAACTCGTCCTGGACCGTATCGGCCGCCTCGACCAACAGGCGGCAGCGCTTCGTGAGTTGACGGGCCAGGGCACCGTCGTCGACAACCTCGCCGGTGCCCTGACCGACCTCTTCGCTTCGGTCGCCCTGGCGATCCTCGGCCTCGTCACGTCCCGCGACGAGCTACGGGCCCGGCTGCGCGCGACCACGCCGGTCGGCATCCCCGTACTGACCGAGGCGGGCGCCGTGTTCGCCTCGTACCTCACCGCCGAGCGCGCGGCGGGCCGGATCGCGGCCGACGCCGACGTCGACACGCTCGCGCTCACCCTGATCGGCACCGGGCATCTGCTGTTCGCGGGACGGGTGGGTGCGCCGCCGGACGCGGAGGAGGTCCGCAAGGTCGTTGTCTCGGTCGTCGCGGGGTTCGTACGCGAGGAGTGAGGAGTAACGCCAAGCGCGTGGCGGCGCGGCCGGTGTCACACTCCCGGCCTCGGCGGTGTCTTCATGCCGCACAGTCGCACAGTCGCACAGCCGCACAGGCAGCGGCAGACAGACGTCCGAGGAGGACACCATGGCGCTACGCGTTCCGAAGGCCGAGCTTCCCGCCGAGTTCGAGGAGAGCTTGGTCAAGCAGCTCGGCGTCGTGCCCGAGCCGGTCGCGGTGATGTGGCACAACCCCAAAGTCGCTGAGGCGGCCCAGCAGATGGGGGGCAAGGTGGGTGAGTGGGACGTGGCGGACGACAGCCTCAAGACGTTCGCGCACATGGCCGTCGCCGCGCAGGTCGGCTGCAGTTGGTGCCTCGACATCAACTACTTCCTTGCGCAGCACCAGAATCTGGACCTGGCGAAGGCGAGCCAAGTGCCGCGCTGGCGGCAGTCGGACGTGTTCACGGAGCTGGAGCGGGACGTACTGGAGTACGCCGAGGGCATGACGCAGACACCGCCGGCCGTCACGGACGAGCTGTCGGCGCGGCTGCTCGACCGGCTCGGCCCTGCGGCGCTGGTCGAGCTGACCGTGGCCGTCGCCTTCGCCAACTTCACGACCAGGAGCAACGCGACGCTCGGGATCACGTCGCAGGGCTTCTCCGAGGCGTGCGAGATCCCGCTGGCGGCACGGCCCGGGACGGCCGGTGCGGGGACGGCCGGTGCGGGGACAGCGGGGGCGGGGACCTCCGGCGTGGCGTCAGAGGCACGACAGGCACGACAGGCACGACCGGCATGACGGACGACCCCGCCCGCGACGACCCGTTCGTCACCCATCGCAGCCTGCTGTTCACGGTCGCCTACGAGATGCTCGGCTCGGCGGCCGACGCCGAGGACGTACTCCAGGAGTCCTGGCTGCGCTGGGCCGACGTCGACCACACGCAGGTGCGCGACCCGCGCGCGTACCTCGTGCGGGTCGTCACCCGCCAAGCGCTCAACCGGCTGCGGACGTTGTCCCGCAGCCGGGAGGAGTACGTCGGGGAGTGGCTGCCGGAGCCGCTGCTGACCAGCCCCGACGTCGCGGAGGACGTGGAACTCGCGGAGAGCGTGTCGATCGCGATGCTGACCGTGCTGGAGACGCTGGGGCCGACCGAGCGCGCGGTGTTCGTGCTCCGCGAGGTCTTCGAGCTGCCGTACGGCGAAATCGCCGCGGCCACGGGCAAGTCGGCGGCGACGGTACGACAGGTCGCGCGACGCGCACGCGAGCATGTCGCGGCGCGGCGGCCACGGGTGCGGGTGAGCCGGTCCGAACAGCAGGCGGTGGTGGGCCGGTTCCTGCTCGCCCTGCGGACCGGGCAGTTGGACCTGCTGATGGAGGTCCTGGCGCCGGACGTGGTCATGATCGCCGACGGTGGGGGACAGGTGCTGGCTGCCCTGGTCCCGATCAACGGAGCCGATTCCGTCGCGGAGTTGCTGGCCCGCGCCAACCAGGTGGTGTCGGGGTTCGACACGACACCGGTATGGCTCAACGGCGCGCCCGCGGGCCGTATCGAGTTCGACGGTGAGCCGTCGGCGGTGAGCCTGGAGGTGGAGGACGGCCGGATCACCCGGATCTACGTGGTGCGCAACCCGCAGAAGCTGACGCGTCTGGACGCACCGTCCCAACTCGCCAGGTAGGCCGGAGCGGTGGGTGCGCCGGGCGGCGGGATCACGTCGAGCAGGGGCAGCAACTGGGCCCGCACCCCGGCCTCGTGCCAGTCCCGCGGTCGGCAGCAACGGCTCGATCCGCCCCCACAGGGCATCCGGCACCATCCACGGAGGACCGTTCCCCTTCCCCATGACTCGTTCAACGAGCTGGCCAGGAAGGGGATATGACGACGCCCAGGCTGTCCGTCAGGTGCTCTCACTCCCGCAGCTGACGGCCTGGAAATAGGGTGCGGTCGGCTGAGCTGGGTGATAGGCAAGCGATGTGACAGAGAGCCTTGAGTTTTCCGCCCTGCTGCGACTCATCGACGAGCGGTCGGCCGCGTTCCGGAGTGCGGTTGCCGCCGCGCCCAGCCTTGACGCGCCGGTGCCGTCTTGCCCCGGATGGACGTTGTTCGATCTGGTGCAGCACCTGGGTACGGGCCAGCGCTGGTGGGCCGCGGTTGTCGCCGCGGGCCCGGCCGAGGCTCCGCCGGCCAAGGATGCCGCGGCGGCGCCGCGCGAGCTCAAGGCGCTGCTGGCCTGGTACGCCGAGTCGAACGAGCTGCTGCTGAGTGCGCTGCGTGAGGCCGGCCCGGAGCGCGAGTGCTGGGCGTGGTGGCGCGCCGGCGTGTCGCCGGCGAATGGCTGGGGCGTCGCCCGGCGCCGGGTGCACGAGGTGCTGGTGCACACCTACGACGCCCAGCTCACCGCAGGCGCCGTGCAGCCGATGCCGGCGGACGTCGCGATCGACGGCGTGGCCGAGTTTCTCGACACCTGCAACTCCACCCCGGCGGCCTGGCCGCACGAGTCCGCCACCATCCACTACCACGCCACCGAGGGCCGCTCCTGGCTCCTCACGTTGGACGGTACCGGCGCCTGGCCCGCACCCCTCACGGACGACGCCGCGCCCGCCTCCGCTTCGGCCACGGGCACGGCCGAGCAGCTGCTCCTCTTCGTCTGGGGCCGCCTCACGCTGAGCGACCTGCAGATCAAGGGCGACCAGCAGGTGTTCGAGCGGCTGATCGCCTGGGAGCCCGAGGAGTAGCCGGTCAATACCGTCGGCGGCCGGCCAGTACGTCCTCGTACAGCGATGACCTCGATGGCACACGGCTGACCTGACGCGTTCAGATCCGGAGCCGTGTGGCGATCAACTGATCCCGTACCTGCGGTCCCGTAGCCGCGGTCCCGTACCCGCGGTCCCGTACCCGCGGTCTTCTGGCGATCAGAAATAAGGAGGTGTATCCACTCCTCGCCAGTCTCAACGTATAGCGCACAGGGGGCCTTGCGGCAAGGCCCCCGTCGTGCCGCAGAATCGTGCGTCCGGGCCGGGTCTGCGCGCCCGTGGTCGAACAGTCGGCCAATCCGCGAGACCCTGAAACCCTGCACGTCAGGCCGTACGCCTTGCTGCCCGCACCAACCCGCAAGCGGCCTCAGATCGGAGCTGACCAGTGAACCCCCCGTCCACCAGCGCGTTCGACCTTCCCGAGCGGCTTTCCGCCAAGGCTGCCCCGGCGCAGATCGCCCGCGACGAGCAGCATTTCGCCGCCATCGCCCGGTCGCTCCAGCAGACGATCGACGAGCTGACCGGCCAGCTCGACGCCGCGCGCAAGGGACCCGGTGGCATCGGCCGGCAGGCGATGGACCGGGACACGGAGGTTCACCGGCTGACCGCCCGGCTGCGCGCGCTGCGCCGCTTCGGCCTGGACCTGTGCCTGGGGCACATGGTCAGCGCGGCCGACGCTGAGACGGAGGGCGTCACCGGCACAGGCACGGAGACCGACGGCGACAGCGGCACCGGCACCGGCACCGGCACCGGCACCGAAACTGAGAGCGACGGTCCCGAGCCCGTGTACGTCGGACGGCTCGGCCTCACGGACAGCACCGGACGGCGGCTGCTGCTCGACTGGCGTTCCCCGGCCGTCGAGCCGTTCTTCGGCGCCACCCACGCCAACCCGATGGGCCTGGCGAGCCGCCGCAGGTACCGCTGGACGCGCGGGCGGATCAGCGACTACTGGGACGAGGTCTTCACCGCGGACGAGTTCGCCGCGCACGCCGCCCTCGACGACCAGTCCGCCTTCATCGCCAGCCTCGGCAGCAACCGCTCCTCGCGGATGCGGGACGTGCTCGGCACGATCCAGGCCGACCAGGACGCCATCATCCGCGCCGGATCGCGTGGCGCGCTCGTCGTCGACGGCGGTCCCGGTACGGGGAAGACCGTCGTCGCCCTGCACCGCTCCGCGTACCTCCTCTACTCCGACCCCCGCCTCGGCCACCGCAAGGGCGGCGTGCTGTTCGTCGGCCCGCACCAGCCGTATCTGGGGTACGTCGCCGACGTACTGCCCAGCCTCGGCGAGGAGGGCGTGCAGACCTGCACCCTGCGGGACCTCGTCGCCGAGGGCGCGGCGGCCAAGGACGAGACCGATCCGGGCGTGGCGCTGCTGAAGTCGTCGGCGAGGCTGGTGCGGGCGATCGAGCCGGCCGTCGCGTTCTACGAGGAGCCGCCCGCCAAGGGCATGAACGTCACGACCCACTGGTCCGACATCCCGCTGAGCGCCGACGACTGGGACGCCGCTTTCGAGGCGGCGGAGCCCGGCACCCCGCACAACGAGGCGCGCGAGCAGGTCTGGGAAGAACTGCTCACGATCCTGGTGGACAAGCACGAAGGCGACGCCTCCGAGGCCCTGCTGCGCAAGTCGCTGCGGCAGAACAGGGAGCTGCTCACCGCCTTCAACCGCGCCTGGCCGCTGCTCGAAGCGGCCGACCTCGTCGGCGACCTGTGGACCGTACCCGCCTATCTGCGCAAGTGCGCGCCGTGGCTGAACCCCGACGAGGTACGGCAGCTGCAGCGCGCGGACGCCCAGGCCTGGACGGTCTCCGACCTGCCGCTCCTGGACGCGGCGCGGCAGCGGCTCGGCGACCCGGAGGCCTCGCGACGTAACCGTCGGCACAAAGCCTCTGTCGCGGCCGAGCGGGAGCAGATGGACAAGGTCGTCGACTCCCTGCTCGCCGCCCAGGACGACGGCGAAGGCGTCATGACGATGCTGAGCGGCGCGGACATCCAGAGCGCCCTGGTCGACGAGGCCGCGACGGCCACGATCGAACCCGACCTGCTGGCAGGCCCGTTCGCGCACATCGTCGTGGACGAGGCGCAGGAACTGACCGACGCGCAGTGGCAGATGCTGCTGCTCCGCTGCCCGTCCCGCAGCTTCACCATCGTCGGCGACCGCGCGCAGGCCAGGCACGGGTTCACCGAGTCGTGGCAGGAAAGGCTGGAGCGGGTCGGGTTCGACCGGATCAACCTGGCCACGCTGAGCGTCAACTACCGCACACCGGAAGGGATCATGGCGGAGGCCGAGCCGGTCATCCGCGCGGTGCTCCCGGACGCGAACGTGCCGACGTCGATCCGTACCAGCGACCTCCCCGTCGTCCACGGCCCGGCGTCGGACCTGTCCGCGATCCTCGACACGTGGCTCGCCGCGCACGACGAAGGGATCGCCTGCGTGATCGGCGATCCCACGTTCCGGGCGACGAGCCGCGTCAGGTCGCTGACTCCCGCGCTGTCGAAGGGGCTGGAGTTCGACCTGGTGGTGCTGGTGGACCCGGAGAAGTTCGGCGAGGGCATCGAGGGGGCGGTCGACCGGTACGTGGCGATGACCCGGGCCACGCAGCAGCTGGTCATCCTCACCACCGGCTGACAGCCGGTGCGCTGTGAGGCGGTCCATGAGGTGCGTCACAGCGGCGTACGGGTGCGGGGCCGCGGCCCGGAGGCCCGGCGGCCGGTAACGGGCCACGCCCGTCCGCCGATCCGAGGACGGAGTGCCACCGTCCGGCCCCGCCCGTCGCCCGACCGCGCGCCCCGGCAACTTAGGGCACCCTTCCCTCTGCCTGTTGTGCCTGGTAGAGATGGTGTGGACCCACCCAGCACGTCGGAAGTCTGCACATGAACGAGGACAACCCCGCCGAGCTCATACCCTTCTCGATCGACCTCACCTTCGAGGAAGCCCGGCGACGGACCGAGGTCGTGGCCGCGCTCGGGCCCGACTGGGACCCGGTGGCCGCCCTCCAGGGCGAGGACGAGGCGTACGCCCTGCTCTACTCGGGCCTGGACGCCGAACAGCAGCGCACCTACGACATGCTCGTGGCGGCCGGCGTCCTGCCCGGGCCGAGGCCGGAACCGGAGTCGGGACCGGAGTCGGGGGAGGGGCCGGGGCCGGAGTCGGGGGAGGGGCCGGGCCGTGCGGCTGCCCATTGACCCAAGGGCGGACTCCTCGCGGCGCGCCTGGCTTGCCTGCCCCGTCTGCGACGACGCCCGTCATTGCGCGGTCTGCGCCGACCGCCGCAACTGCGGCGAGCACTGGCGCTACCTGATCTCCAACAGCGGCCCGGTCGTCCACCTCCAGTGCCCGCGGTGCGCGCACATGTGGTCCGTGAACACGCGCCCCGGCGTGTAACGCCGCCCCCTGGGGACTGCAGGCTTCGCGTTACGCCGCGTCCCCGGGGGCGGCGGGCCCGGCGCGGCCGGTACCGCCAGGGCCGGTACCGTCGGCGTCGTCCCGTTGGTGACCGCGCCGGGCGTCGCGGTCGAAGATGCCGAGGATTTCGCACGGCCCGCCCACCGCCCCCATCGCGTGCGGGAGCATCGTGGGGAACTCGGCGGCCTGGTTGGTCTCCACCCGGAAACGCCGGTTGCCCAGCAGCAGGTCGGCGGTGCCGGAGAGGACGACGAACCACTCACGGCCGGGGTGGGCGCGCATACTTGACGGGTTGTCAGGCGCCGGCCCCGTCATCCGCCTGCGCAGGACGGTCATGCCGGGATCGGCCCGGACGGACCACCGCATCATCTGGTGGGCGGCGTCGATCACGGGGCTGGAGATGACGTCGTCGGCGCCCGTCTCGACCAGCTGGTCCAGTGTGGTGTCCAGGGCGCGGGCGAGGGTGACGAGCTGGTCGACGGCGAGGCGCCGCTGACCGTTCTCGATCCGGCTGAGGGTGGACGCGCTGAGCCGGGCGCGGGTGGCCAGCTCGTCCAGTGACCAGCCCTGCGCCACGCGCAGAGCGCGGATCCGTTTGCGTACCAGGCTGTCGAGATCGTCATTGTCTTGCGTCATAGGCAACACCTTATGCCGCAGACGCAAAACGGTGCTTGTGTGGTCGTACGAGGGCTCGCGCAGGGCCCGCTGGAGACCCGCTCACCGCAAGGGAAGTACGACCATGCCCGAGAAGACCGAGACCGTAGACGCCGTGGTGATCGGCGGCGGCGCCGCAGGCCTGAACGGCGCGCTGATGCTCGCCCGCTCCCGCCGCTCCGTCGTCGTGATCGACAGCGGTACGCCCCGCAACGCGCCGGCGGAGGGCGTGCACGGCCTGCTCGGCCTGGAGGGCGTGGCGCCGGGGGAGCTGCTGCGCAGGGGCCGGGAGGAGGTGCGTGGGTACGGCGCCGAGGTGGTGACCGGCGAAGTGACCTCGGCCCTACCGGACCCCTCCGCCGTCTCCGATTCCTCAGCAGACAGCGACCCGCGCTTCACGGTCACACTGTCGGACGGCACCACCTTGCGGGCGCGCCGCCTGCTGGTCGCCACCGGACTGCGCGACGTACTGCCCGACGTGCCGGGCCTCGCTCAGCACTGGGGGCGCGGCGTTGTGCACTGCCCGTACTGCCACGGCTGGGAGGTGCGGGACGAACCCATCGGAGTCCTGGCCGTGGGCCCGGCCTCCGTCCATCACGCGCTGTTGTTCCGGCAGTTGACCGACGACCTGGTGTACTTCACCAACAGCACCGAGCTGGACGAGGAGACCCGCGCCCGCTTCGCCGCCCGCGACATCCGCGTGGTCGACACCCCGGTGGCGGCGGTCGAGTCCGCCGCGGACGGCACCATCGCGGGCGTGCGGCTGACGGACGGGGAGATCGTGCACCGTAGTGTGCTCGCGGTGGCGACGACCCTGTGGGCCCGTACGGAGGGCCTGGCCGGGCTTGACCTGCCGATGGAGGACCTGCCGGGCGGTATGGGCCGCCACTTCGTCACCGAGGTGGCGGGCGGTACGCAGGTACGAGGCGTATGGGTGGCCGGCAACGCCACCGACCCGATGGCCCAGGTCGGCGCCTCCGCAGCCGCGGGCGCCCTGGCCGGCGCACGCATCAACGCCGATCTGGTCATGGCCGACACGGACGCGGCCCTCGCCGCGACGCGGCCCGACGGTGTTGTGGCGGCGGCAACGGTCTGACTGCCGCGAGGTTCGGGCTGTTGCTCAGGCTGTTGGCTCATCGTCTCCGTTGAACGCGGCGATCAGGCCGTGGGGTGTGTCGTCGCCGAAGAGGAACTCGTGCAGTTCGTCGCCGTCCGCGGCGGCCTCGGCGCCACGCGGGAACATCGCCTTCTCGTACGCGGCGAGGGCGACTTCGACGTCGTCGGGGTGCGCGGCAATCGCCTTGCCGAGTTCCGCGCCGTCGTACATGGCGAGGTTGGCGCCCTCGCCGTTCGGGGCCGAGAGATGGGCGGCGTCGCCGAGCAGGGTCACCCCCGGCACCCGGTCCCAACGGTGTCCGTTCGGGAGGGTGTTGAGAGTGCGCAGGACCGGCGCGATCTCGCCGTCGGTGATCAGCGCGGTCAACTCCGGTGCCCAGCCGTCGAATTCCCGCGCGATCCGCGCGGCCGCCGTGGCGCCGTCGCTGAAGTCGACGGCGGCGAACCACTCCTGCGGTTCGGCGAGCGCCACGTACGTGTGCAGGTTGCCGTCCTTCTCCCGGTGGGCCATGATCCCCTTTCCCGGCGCGAGCGCGAACAGCGATCCGCCGCCGACCGCCTTGGCGGCGACCGGGTGCCGGGTGTCGCTGTCGTAGAGGTACGTCTCGACGTACGACCTGCCGGTGTACGTGGGTACGGCGTCGGAGACCAGCGGCCTGACCCGGGACCACGCGCCGTCCGCGCCGACCAGCAGGCTCGTGACGACGGTGCTGCCGTCGGCGAACGTCACCTCGTGGCGGGAATCGCCGAGACTGCGCACCCCGCTGACCTTGTGGCCCCACCGCACGGTGCCGGCCGGGAGCGAGTCGAGCAGGGTCTGCCGCAGCTCGCCGCGCTGCACCTCGGGGCGGGCACCCGCACCGTCGTCGGCCCTGTCGAACAGGACGGTGCCGTCGCGGTCGAGGACCCGTACCGCCTCGCGGCCCTCCAGGATGAGACCGCGGAACTCCTCGGTCAGGCCCGCCGCTTCGAGCGCCAACTGACCGTTGTAGTCGTGGATGTCGAGCATGCCGCCCTGAGCGCGGGCGGTGGGTGACGCCTCCGCCTCGTAGACGGTGGCGGGTACGCCGTGTACGTGCAGTACGCGGGCCAGGACGAGACCGCCGAGGCCGGCGCCGATGATGGTGACGTGCGTGTTCATGGTGACTCCTTGCAGCGCAGGTTGGCGCACGCGCCGGCGAACGCCGGCACGGCGAGGGGATGTTGGGCATGATGGAGATGTCTTGGCCGCGCGACCGAGCTGCGCGGCGGTCGGGCTGAGGGTTACGCCGTCAATCCGCGCAGTCGCTGCTACGACCACGCAGTGGCCGCTCCGTCCGCGCAGTGGTCGCTACGACCGCGTGGGCTGCGGCAGTTCCGCCGTGACCTTCGTGAGCAGGGCGAGCAGCGTGGCCCGCTCGGCCTGGTCCAGCGGGGCGAGAATCGTCTCGTCCGCCGCGGCCATCGCGGCCTCGAACCCGGAGATGAGTTCGGCGCCGACCGGCGTCGCGTAGACGCGCTTGCTGCGTTCGTTGCCGGGCTCCGTACGGCGCTCGATCAGGCCGCGCCGCTCAAGCCCCTGCAGAAGGCTCGATACGCTCGCCGCGCTCGTGCGGGTCATCTGCGCGATGTCCCGCTGGATCGCACCGGGGTTCTTGACCAGATAGCCGAGCGCGAAGCTCTGCTCGTGGCTGAGCTCGCGTGCCCGGATCCACTCCTCGCCGGCCTTCCGCTGGGCCCAGGAGATCCAGCGGATGTGGTCGAGAGTGCCGTTGGGCCGAGGTGCGGCTGCTGCGTCCATGATGAGAACTCTAACTGTTAGTTCTCTAACTGTCAACGCTCGAACTGATCGGCCCGATGGTGATGGCCGCGGGGCCCCGGCCGCCGCCCTTGCCCCGCTGTGCGCCGGCTACCGCCCGCGATCCATCCCGCCGCAGAGCCGCAGTGCGCTTTCCGCGGGCCGCCCCGCCGCACGCGAAGTCGGTCAATCCGGCTCATGCGCGCGCCGAGGATTGTCAGAGGTGCCTGGCACAGTGCCGCCGTGGACATCGACTCCTTCTGGAGCCTCTGCCCACGCCACTCGACCTGATTGGATTCCCGCATGACGGATTGGTCGCAGCTCACCCACGCGTACGGCCCTGCCGACGACATACCCGCCCTGCTTGACCAGCTCGCGTCGGATCCGACCTCCGAACGCTGGACCGACCTCTGGTCGGCCCTGTGCCATCAAGGCAGCGTCTATTCGGCCAGCTTCGCGGCCTTGCCCTGGCTGACCCGTGTCGCCGGCTCGGAAGACCAGGGACAAGCGGTCAGTGCGCTGACCCTGGCGGGCGCGATCATGGCCGGCGCCGACCAGCCGCAGGAGGCGGCCGGGGTCCGTGCCCGGTACGCGGACGAGGTGGCCGTCCTGCTGTCGCTGGCGAACAGGCACCTTCGGACGGCTGACGACGCCGACGAGTACGTCTACCTGCTGGAAGCCGTATTGAGCTTCGAGGGCGTCGACGGCTGGAGCGAGGACCTGGCGTGGGGGCTCACGAACGAGGAGTACCAGATCGCCTGCCCCGGCTGCGAGGTGGACCTGTTCATCGCCCTCGGCGAGCGCGGGTACTTCTCGACCAGCGGTGATTACGCGCTGTCGGACGACGTGCCGACCGAACCCCTGCGCCCTGCCGACCCCACCGACCCCGCAGGTCTGACCGGCATCGGCCGACGGCTCCACGACACCGCGCTCGCCGACAATCAGCAGGGCGTGGCCAAGGCGTTGACGTACGTCTTCGGCGACGCGACCTGCCCCGACTGCGCGGAGGACTTCTCCGTGGCGGCTCAGATCAGCGCCGACTGATCCGACCGCGCACGGACGACCGCCCACGCACGACCACGCCCGCACGACCACGACCGCACGACCACGCTCGGGAACGCGGTCAGGCGAACGCGTCCCCGTCAGCGAGGCCGCCCCACCCCCGACGCCTCCACCAACACCTCCCCGGCCGCCGTCCGCACGTACAGCACCGACCGCCCCGCGCGGCGCCGCTCCACCAGGCCCGCGTCCAGCAGCACCCGCAGATGCCGGCCCACCGACCCCAGCCCCTGCCCGGTCACGGCGACCAGTTGCGTCGTACTCATCGGGGTGCCGAGCAGCGTCAGCAGCGCGGCCCGTGCCGCCCCGACGAGGGCTCCGAGCCCCGCCGGGACGGGCCGTCTGTCGTGGTCCTCGGCGAGTACGCCCAGACACGGGTAGACCACGGCGTACCGTTCGCGTCCCTCCCACGACACCCAACTCGTCCTCGGCGTCACCGGCATGAACAACAGCTCTGCCCCGGCAGCGATCTCCCGGGGCGGATACGCCAACACGTTGACCTGGAACCGGCTTTCGCCGAGCCAGCGCGTCCCCGGGTTCAGCGAGTCCAGTACGGCGGCCCAGCCTCCCTGGTTCACGCGCGCGGTCCGCGCGACCATGTCGGCCTCCAGGACGCGCCGTCGGCGCGCCCAGTACGGCCGTACGGTCTCCTCCCAGACGTACGTCAGAAGCGCAGCCGCCCGTTCGGGCAGGTCGTCCCGCTCCAGGACGGCGGTGAGCGAACCCCCTGCGGACACCCGGAGGTTGGCCCGCGCCTCCTCGGCCCCGGCAGCCCGCACCCGTTCCACGGTCTGCTCGAAGCTCTCCCCGGCACACGAGGTGGGGCAGAAGAAGTCGGAGATCCAGGACGTGCCGATCGCGGTCTGTACGAGCGGCGCGGCCACCGGATCGGCGGCGAGGCGCGCGCGGTAGCCGGGCAGATGCGCGCGCAGCCACGTCTCCTCGCCCGGATGACCGCCGGCCCCCGCGTACAGCAGCTTCAGACTCGCGAAGGTCTCGGCGAACGGCGAGAGCACGAACCGGCTGCGCGCGAGGGTGTCCGTGCCGATCTGCCACAAGCCCACGCGTACGACCTTTCGTGTGTCGGCGAAACACTACCCACGGTCCACGGCCGCTCTCAGACTCCGACGCATGCGCAGCTACCGAACCCTGTTCCGCACACCGGAGTTCACCCCGTTCCTGCTCTCCTTCGCCGCCTTCGCCGCGGCCCAGACGATCGGCGGCCTGGCCCTCGGCACGCTGGTGTTCCGGGCCACCGGCTCGCCGCTCCTGTCGGCGGTGAGCATGTTCGGGCCCCAACTGGCCCAGTTGCTGGGAGGGGTGTTCCTGCTCTCGGGCTCCGACCGGCTGCCCCCCCGCGCGATGCTGACCGGCCTCGCGCTGGCCTTCGCGGCCGGTACGGCGGTGCTGGCGCTGCCCGGTCTGCCGGTGTGGGCGGTCTTCGCCGTCGTACTCCTCCAGGGCCTGGTCGCCTCGCTGGGCGGGGGAGTACGCGGCGGGCTGCTGAACGAGATCCTCACCAAGGACGGCTATGTGCTGGGCCGTTCGGTCTACAACATGCTCTGGGGCCTGACCCAGATGGCCGGGTTCGCGACGGGCGGCGCGCTGCTGGCGCTCCTGTCCCCGCCGACCTGCCTGCTCCTCGCGGCGGGACTGTACGTGCTGTCGGCCCTCGTCAACCGTCTTGGCCTCACGGCCCGTCCACCGCGCGCCACAGGCCGCCCGTCCGTCGCGGCGACCTGGCGCGCCAACGCGCTGCTCTGGTCCTCCCGCCCGCGCCGCCTGACGTATCTCGGTCTGTGGGTCCCCAACGGCCTGATCGTCGGCAGCGATTCGCTGTACGTCTCGTACGCGCCCCAGGCAGCCGGAACGCTGTACGCGTTCGGGGCGCTCGGCATGTTCGCGGGCGACATGGCGGTGGGCCGCCTCGTACCGCCCGCGGTACGCCCCCGGCTCGCGACCCCGCTGCGCCTGCTGCTGGCCGTGCCGTACCTGTTCTTCGTCCTACGGCCGGGCGTCGCTCTGTCGGCCGTGGCCGTCACCGTCGCCTCCGTCGGCTTCGCCGCGAGCCTGGTCCTGCAAGAGCGGCTGATGTCCCTCACCCCCGACGACCTCACGGGCCAGTCCCTCGGCCTGCACGGCACGGGCATGGCAGCCCTCCAGGGCATCGGCGCCGTCCTCGCGGGCACCCTGGCCCAACTGACTTCTCCGGCCACGGCGATGACGCTGATGGCGACCGCGTCCGTCATCGCGACCCTGACCCTCGCGGCCCTGAACAGAGCCGAGGCACGACGGCCCACGCCGCTCGACCGGCCCGGCTCCGTGGCCCGCGAACCCGGCCGCTGACGTGGCTCACTCCGCCGGCGGCAGGCACTCGTTGAGCAGCCCGACGACGTCGTCCCAGGCCCGTCGTGCGTGCACCGGGTGGTGGCCGACGCCGGGAAGGACGGCCTGGTCGACGTTCGGATGGTGGAAGGCGTGCAACGCGCCGCCGTAGACGACAAGACGCCAGTCGACCCCGCCGGCCTGCATCTCGGCGGCGAACGCGTCCCGTTGGGCGGCCGGCATGATCGGGTCCTCCGACCCGACCCCGGCCCACACCGGACAACGAATCCGCGCCGCCTCGCCCGGCCGCCCGGTGGTCAACGCGTTGACCGTCCCGATCACCCGCAAGTCGACCCCGTCACGCCCGAGTTCCAGCAGGATCGCACCCCCGGTCCCGTAACCGACGCCGCCGATCCGCCCGGGATCGACCCGCGGCTCGGCGCGCAACACATCAAGCGCAGCGTGCCCGATGCCCCGCATCCGGCCGGGATCGGCAAGCAGCGGGGTGACGTGCGCCAGCATCTCCTGGGGATCGGTGAACCATCGCCCGCCGTTGATGTCGAAGGCCAGCGCCACGTACCCCAACTCGGCCAGCGCATCGGCCCGCCGCCGCTGAAAGTCGTTCAACCCGGGCCCCTCAGGCCCCACCAGCACGGCGGCCCGCCGCCCGACACCAGCCGGCAGCGCGAGATGCCGACCATCGTCATCCCGTCGGCGGGGTACTCGACCGTGCGCGTCGTAACCGTCGTCATGAACGAGACCGTAAGTGGTCACCGCCCCCGATCGGCCCGGATTTAACCGTCGGCAGAACAGCGCGGAACCTGGTCAGTCCTCAGTCCTCAGTTCTCACTCTCAGCCCTCACGCTGGGCGGCGGCGACACAGAACTCGTTGCCTTCCGGGTCGGCCATGACGATGTGGTGCCCGTCGAACTCCTCCACGGCGGTACCGCCCGCCGCTATCAGCAGCTCGGCCTTCGCCCTGATCCGTGCCCACCGTTCCTCGGGACTGCCGTGTCCCGGCACCCGGACGTCGATGTGGAGCCGGTTCTTCGCCGTCTTGGGCTCAGGGACCTTGAGGATGGAGAGCGGGGGCCCGATGCCGTCGGGATCGCAGAGCCACGCCCCGTCGTCCACCGAGTCGTCCGCCGGAAGGTCGAAACTCGCGTGCCACTCCTCGCGGGTCGTGAAGGGCGCGGGCGGCGGCTCGTCGACGTACCCCAGCGCCGTCTTCCAGAAGCGGCCGAGGAGCGTCGCGTCCGTGCAGTCCAAGGTCAGACTGATCCTGGTCGTCATGGGCCGGAGCGTACTGCGCACCTCTGACTGTCCCGTCTCAATGGAAGTGGGCCATCGTGAGGCGGTGACCTGGGGTGGCTCAGGTTGAGTGAGACGGCAATGGCTGGCCTGTCTCACTCAACCTGAGCAGCTGTCCGTTGACATCGAACCCAGTCGCTCTCCCGTCGAGCGGAGTCGTGCCGCGTCTGGTGCTCCCAAACCACGACACGAGAGGGAACCGACGACAAGCCCGTCGGCTCTGCGCTTGGCCGCGGGGGCCGCAGAAGGGGGCCCGGTCGGCGAACCCGATGACCACGCCATCGATCGGTCCCGCGGCGGACTGACTGCGGCGTCACGCCCAGCCCCAGTGAGCTGTTGCACCCTCTTCTCCGAAGTCGTGGCGTGTCCTCAAATCGGCCTTCTCGGAGAATGGCTGTCGGGCCGATTAGTCGAGGTTTGTCTCCGGGCTTGAGCCGCGCCAGCCGCCGTTGACATACCACTTGTCGGCCGCCAGGGCCTTGAACAGGGCATAGCCCATCGTGTTGGGGTTACCCCGGTAGCGCCAGCCCTCGGCCTTGTGCTCAAGCCAGGGGGCGACGGAGTTAGTGGGCATCATCGTGAGGTCGTGGTTGGTTGATGCGATGTGGCTACTCACCAGAAGGCTGTACCGGTAGTCCAGGTCGAACACCTTCAGGTGTTTCTGGAGGCGTTCTGTGAGTGTGTCGCTCCAATCAGGGTGGGGGGAAACGAAGAACTTCATCGACGGCTGCTCATTGCCGCGTGGCCTCCTGAGACGAGCTCGAAGCCAGGGGTGGTGGGAGAAGTCGTCGAAGTAGGGGTGCAGGGTCTGGTCACCCGCATTGACGGGGACTGTCGCGCGCTTGCCGGTGTTGCAGTCGCGGCAAGCCGGGATGAGGTTAACCGGTACCACGCTGAGCAGCGGGTACGTGTTCTTGGGTAGGTGGTGATCGAGCGTGGTTACCAGGCCCTCCCCGCACAGGGGACACCGGTTATCCCGTCGACGGCCTTCTTGGTCGGTCGTACCTTTGAGCGCCTCGTAGATGTGGCGGCCCGGAGCACGGTCCTTGGCCAACCGGTCGGTGTAGACCCCCTCCAGTGCCTTGCGGTCGCGACGGGTGCCAGGCGTGGCGGCGAGGCCGGTGACGGTGTGAAGAGCCTGGCCCTGAGCGGCTGCCTCGTACGCACTTGCTGCATCGGCCACCGCGTCGGTGAACGACTCCAGCCGTTTTCGGCTATTTGGGCGGGCGTTGGCGATGCAGGTGGTGTAGACGTCGCGTGCGTCGAAGGTCGGAGGATCTATGTGCTGCATCAGCCGTGTCCCTCCACGTCGTCGCGCTGGCCGAGCAAGGCGCTGAGCACCAACTGTGCCTCGCTGCCAAGCCGTCCACTGAAGTGTTCCAGGACAGCGTCGTAGGAGTAGCCGACGTCGACCAGGCGTCGTAGTTCGTGCAGAAAGCCGGCTTCGGTGAGTTCCAGACCGAAGACCTCGTGAGTCAGCACGCCGACGTTCTCGCCGTACGTTTCGATGCGGGGCTGCGCGGCTCCGAGTTGCCCGCCGTAGCGCCAGAGTTTCCAGACGCAGTGGGCAGGAATCTCTTGGAGTACAACCGGAGAGTGTGTGGCGACGATGGCCAGCCCGTTGCGCTCGGCGAGCAGATCGGACAGCGCCCGCATGAACGCGGACAGCAGGGGCGGATGGAGGTGGGTTTCCGGCTCATCGATGATGACGAGGGTCCGCTCACTCACGTGCTCGATGAGCCGGGTCATGGTGAGCAGAACGAGCCGGTGGCCGGCGCTGAGACGGCGGAAGAGCTGCCGGGCCTTATTCTCGCGGCTGTTCAGGCTTGCGGTGTTCTCGAAGTTCTCCAGCCATCCCTCCTCCAGGAGTCCGCTCCCGGGATAGTCGAGGGTGCGCAATGCCCTGATCCATTGTGGGCTGCGCTCGCGCGTCAGACATGCCTTCATGGCCTGCGCGAAGTCCTTCCTGAGCCCGCCAGGGGTCTTGAACCTGGGGGATCGTGAACCCTGAACACGCAGGCCCACGTAGGAAGCGATGAACATTTCGTCGCCCTCGACGAGCGGGAAGTCGTCAAAGGCGCTGAACGAGACAGTCACCAGGTTGTTGAAGGATCGGCCCTCGCGGCCGTACTCGATGATCCGCCCGAGCTCATATATCTGCGGTTCGACCGCAGCGACGGCGCGGGCCAAGTGGGAAAGCACATATGACTTCCCCACGCCGTTCCGTCCGGTCAGGGCGTGCACGTTGCTGGCCGGCCGGGAGCCTGGTTCGACCTTGAATTCGAACCGCACGGAACTCATTGCCGGTGGCAGCGGCGGCTCGTAGGCGATATCGAAACTTACCCGGCGCGCTCCGCCGCGTGCGATGCGCCGCAGCTGCCCGCGCACGGTCGACATCTTGACGAAGCGCAGTAGCGAAGTGCGGGTCACATCTTGGTTCCGCGCGAGGCGGAAGGAGTCCTCGTCATAGGCGATATCCCGGAGCGCGGTGAGTACTTCCTCCCGGATGGCGCTGGGTATCTCGCTCAGCGTGTAGTAATAGCTTTCATCCTGGCCCACCGAGAAATAGCGCGAGCTGTCCAGGCGGCTGAAGCGCTCCGGGAGCAGATAGTTGGCGGGAACGTTCTCGCCATCCGTCGCCACGTGGCCAATCTTCACCGTGCCGACCTCGATCCAGCCATCCCTGGTCAGAACGCGCAACGTGAACATGGTGCGGTATCCGTCGTCGTCCCAGGTGTCGTGGACGAGGAGCGCATCGAAAAGATCCTCTGCCATGGCGCCACCTTCGGCCAAGCGACGGTCGTCATAAAATACGCCGAATCGCACGGTTTTCCTGGCCCTCCCCCTGCTTACTGTGCTCCGTGGTGATGTGCGATCTTAGGCGGCGGCGCGGGTGTGCGGTGGCGGACGTCGCGAACTCAGCGGCCCGGCTGGAGTGCGACGCTGGAGTCTGGAGTAGGGCCGCCGTTGCTTTGCCGCGGGCCGGTGCGGCTATGTGTTGTCGCTGCGGTGGTGGGCGTGCCAGAGGCGTCTGAGGGCTTCGAGCTCGGTTCGTGGGAAGTGTTCGCCCCACTTGCCTCGATAGCCACTTTCGCCGTAGGTCTGCGCGACCTCGTCGAAGCAGCGGATCACGGTGCGGGCGAGCTGGTCGATGCCGAGCTGGCTGGACCAGATTTCGGTTCCCTTGTTGTCGTGATCGCTGCCGTGACGCAGCTCCAGCACGCGGGTCCAGGTGTCCACGCCTTCGCGGTAGAAGATCCACCGGTAGGCGGTCGGTTCGGCCTCAAACTGGGCACGGGTCTCCGACCCGCCCGCGACGAGCTGGGCCACCGCGGTCAGGAGCTCCTCGGGCGCACTGGTGATGTGGGACGCGGTGAGCTCGACTCTCGCCTGGCGATCTTCAAGGGTGCAGTCCGCCCACCCGGATCCCGCCAGGGTCCAGGTGATGCGCATGCCGGATGTCACTGGTGCTCCTCAGCGAGGAAGGCCCGAACATCGGCCGCCAGGGAAGTCATCTGCTCGCCGGCCTCCAGCCAGGTGGTCACAGAGGCGCCCCAGCCACCTGCGGCCTGAGGCCACGGCCGCAAGGCCCAGGTCAGGCCGACGTGGCCGCCGGACCGGAAGACTGCCGACACCGTTAGGTCGTGGTCATTGGTCTGCCAGCTCCGTTCGCCGTCCCATCCCCGGTAGTCGGCGGCGAGCTCTTCCAGGAATGCGGTGAGATCGCTGTCCCAGATCCAGGCGACGACCTCGTTGACGCGAGCGGTCAGACCGGGAGCCCGCAGCTCGACGGCATAGTGCACGGAGTCTGCGTCGAAGCTGAACCGGTCGCAGAACGTCACGCCGACGGACGCATGGTCCTGGCAGCGGATCGTCACGCTGGCCTCATCGCCGGTGCCGACGTCGGGGGTGGTCATGGGTGGAACGCTAGGTCAGCAGGATGTTCGACGTCACTTGGATTCGCTGTCGGCAGGGTGGAGAACAGCTTCGGCGATTTCACGGACACGCTCCATCGTGATGCCGGTCCGCTGTTCGACCGCGAGAGGGTGGTCGGTCGGCTCCAGCTCGATGAACGGACGCTGTCCGATGGGGCGGGTGTGGACGTGGGTCTTCAAGTTGATGGTGCTGGGCGAGTAGAGGAAGAGGTCGGTGGACAGCCATCCGAAGTACGGCTCCTCGGATTCGCGTCCCCGGGTGTCCCAGAGGTCCGCGGCTCGGGCGACGTTGTCCCGGCTGAGGGAGACCCATGCGGCCCAGGAGAAGACCTCGTCGCTGCCGATGATCGGTATCTCGATCAGACCCTTGACGAAGTAGTGCTGTGCCTGGATGACGCACTGATCCGACGAGAGCAGGCAGTCCGCACGGTCGGCGAAACGCGGATCCCAGACGTAGGGAGCCGTGGCCGAGTAGTTCATCGGCAGTTCGGCGTGATGGCTGCCGCAGCACGAGCATGTGAATCCGAGGTCGCTGGTCATGAGCGGAGCCTAATGATCGGCTCCGACGTTGCTGACGTCAGTCCCGTCTCGGTGAGGGCAGAGGCAGTTCACCGTGCGTGTGCTGGGGAACGCTTCAAGATCCTTCGGATGAGCAGGGGAGGGAACTGGTCGTGCGGGTGGGCGGTTACGAGCCCGTCGAGGCTGGCCTCATGGTGGCGGACGGCCTCGTCGACCCGTTGGGCAAGCCGCACGATCTCTTCTTGGAGCCATGGGATGGCGGTTGTCCTCAGCTTCCGCTCTGCGGGTAGTCGCCTGTCGAACTCTCGGCGGAAGCGCTGAACCTCTCCCTGGCTTCCGAGGGCTTGATTTCGCCAGTAGAAGGAAGCGAAGAGAGCGGCGACCTGGACGACGTCGGGGAAGTCGGCGGCCTCGGCGTATGGGTATGGCCGGTGCCGACTGGTCTCGTCCGGATGGATCAAGCGGAGTCTGCGCTCCGTGCGGTCTGCTGCGTAGCCGTGTCTGGTCAGGTCGCGCCAGAGCTTGGAGCATTCTTCGTAGGCGGGCAGGATCCTGCGGTATCTGCTGTGACGGCAGAGCCGGTGGAGGCGCCGTTGAGCTTCAACGATCTCGGGCGCTTGCGCAACGCTGCACTGACCGGTTGAAGGGATCTCGACGCTTCGCTCAAAGTACGAGTCGTAGGCGGTGCCACTGCCTGTCCACCGGCGGTGCTTGACGCAGAGCTGGTTGAGGTCTCGGAGCCCCCAGATCTCGATCCGCCAGCTGATCTTTCCAGTATGTGCGGCCGCGCAGAAGTCGCAGGCCCAGGTCCGGTTGATCAACGGGTAGCCCGGATGGTGCCATGCCGTGGCGGTGGTCAGCTCGGGCAGTGCCTTCCTCAGAGATTTCGGTGCCTGACCGCTGCGAACGGCGAGGAGATCCAGCCTGTCCAGGGGCCTCTCCGCCGAGTAGAAGCGGCGGAGCACGTGCTTCGGGGGAACCCCGTTGAGCAGCGCGAGCCGCGTGGCATAGGACCGAACAGTCTCATTCGGAAAGGGCGGGGAGGTCAGAGGCAGAGGCCGTGCCCGCCCGGCCGGGGCCTTGACCTCGATCATGCGGATGTCCGGTAGGCGCTCTCGCTGGCGTGATCCACGTGGATGGCGTGCAGTTGTCGCCGGGTGATGCTTTCGCTGCCGTCCAGGATCGCGGAGATGGCTGCGGCACGGACAAGATGGGAGAGGCTGCCGATCATGCCGCCGGTCCGCTGGTAGAGGTATTTGTGCAACTTGGTCAATGTGTTGGGGGCGTGCCTGTGCAGGCGAAGGGTGCCCTCCATGGTCGCGACCAGCCCTTCCCATTCGCGGCCCAGGGGAAAGGGGCCGGTGTGCAGGAGGGTGCAGCGACCTGCGATCTGGCCGCCGCGGATGCCGGTGAACAGTCCGGAGTGTTCGACGTCGATGCCGGCGTAGATGAACGTGGCCGGCAGGTGCTCGGTGAAGTACTTCAGGTGGTCGGAGAGCTCCTCTCCGGCGATCGTGCCCAAGTTCATGAGGTGGATTTCGTCGACCAGCACCAGGTCCGTGCGGGCCTCTGTCAGCACCTGACAGACGGAATGCGTGATGTCGGCTGTGTTGTGGCGAGGGGTGATGGTCGGGATGTTGAGGAAGCGGGCAAACTCCAAGGCGAGCTTCCGGGGTGATCCTTTCGGCGGTGCGGTGACATAGACCACCGGGATGCGTTGGCCTTCGCCGGATCTCTGCCGAACACGCAGTTCATGAAGGCGCCCGAGCTGCCGGAGTGCAGTGGTCTTGCCCGTGGTGCGGTCGCCAGAGATGATCAGGCCGCGGCGAGCTCCGTGCTCGCGTCGGTTGAGCAGGGTCAGAAGGCGTCCCTGATGAGCGACTTCCTTCACTGTGGACGTGCGTACCACTTGGAGTTCTGAGTGGTAGTCGATGCGAGCTTCGTCGTAGTCGGTGCGTTCCTCGTCGCTCATCGACTCCCATCGAGGGCGGGGAAGCAGGTCGAAGGGGTGCGGGTCCTTCTCCACGAACCGCTGCCAGCCAGTGAGAGTGGTGGGCGGCTCCACACGTTCGTCTTTGTCGGCCCCAGAGCGATCATTTCCGGAGGGGCTCACCACCATCTTTTCGCCTCCTCACGAGCGTCGAAGATCCCCAGCGGCACCACTTTCGCCAACTCCTCGTCCTCATCGGCGGCATCGGAGACCTGAGCTGGTTCGGCCGGAAGCGCTTGCGAGGCGGCGGGCGTCTCGGGACGAGGCCAGGCCGACTGGCTGGTGGCACGGGTGCGGCCGACGACCTTGCGGTCACGCTGCTCGGCCGCTCGGCCCGAGCTCTTCCGCCGCCGGACAGGGCGTTCCTCGGGACCGTCAGCGGCCCGGTCAAGCAGCTCGACCGCAGCCTCAGCGACCGCTTCCTCGTCCGGCTTGCGCTGTTCACGTTCGGCCAGCACCTGACGGGCCCGGTCGAAGACCAGTTCACCCATGGGGACGGGCGAAGTGCGTAGATGGCGCCAGGTCGCGATGATCCAGTCCATGCCACGGTGGTTGCGTACCCAGACGCAGGAGATGTCATAAGGGTCGTAGTGGACCTCCCAGAGCCTCCCGTCCGGACCCGCCCCGGAGGGCTGGCGCCGAAAGGGGACAAGGTCGCAGGAATCGTAAGTACGGTTGTTGATCCGCACCCCTCCGGGACCGATGACCCTCCATTCGCGGGGCATGAGCTGGATGTACTCCTCCGGGCTCAGCGCGACCGACACGTATCCGGCCGCCGCCACCAGCGCGGCGTACTTCTCGTTCGGACTCAACGGGTGATCCGGCATCAACGGGTCTCGCAGCCCGCCGTGCGGCCTGACCTGCCATGTCGAAACGACCCATTCCTGGAGCAGTTCCTGGAGCTCGTGGATGGACCAAACCGCTTGTGCGGACGGATCCCTGCCTCGCATCTCGGCACTCCGGCCTGTGTAGCCGGGCAGATCCTGGGCGAACATCGTTGCCACGGAGCCCAAGGTTCTTTCAATATGCGGCTTGTCGGTCGGGGTGTCCGGATGCGCGGGCTGGAACGAGATCCCCAAGTGGCGGCAGGCATTACGGAAGTTGTCCGAGACGAACGCCTTCCCGCGGTCGCTGACCACCATCTCCGGGACGATCACCGGCTTCGCGGCGGCCTTGGCCATCCGTTCGTCGAGCGTCAGCAGCGAGGCATAGGGCAGCACCGACCGGGACATGCGCAACGCGTCCGACCAGCCCGGCCGCACCACCTCGGGCGTCATCGCCCGCGCCAGCAGCAGGGCGGCGTCCACCGCCTTCGTCGAGGGCCGCAACACCACCGCGGCCAGCGTCCTCGTCGCCAGATCGACCAGTCCGGTCAGCTCGCAGCGGTCCACTGTCCCGTCGTCGTGGACGACCATTACGTCCAGTGGCGTGGAGTCGATCTCCATCACTTCACCTGGTCGTGCTGTCGTCAGCTGCCCAAACATCCGCTTCGGCTGTTTGCCCAGCGAGCGGCGGGTGCGGGCCGAGCCCAGCAGATGTTGCCCGGTCGAGACTGCCTCCAACAGGCGGTAGAACGTCGCCCTGGAGGGCATCGAAACCGCTCCCTTGCCGTGCTCAGCAGCCAGCAGGCGTTCGACTTTGCGCCGCAGCACCTGTGCGGACACGGTCGGCTCGTCGGTCCGGCTGCTGACGATCTTCTCGATGGCCTCGACCACCCGCGGATCGGCCCGGCTCGTGCCGGTGGCGGGCTTGCGCTGCCGACCGTCCACTAAACCCGCCACCCCTTCGCGCTCGAAGCGAGAGCGCATCCGGCGCAGCGTGCTCAGCCCCACCTCCTCGCCTATTTCGCGTAGTTCGGCGAGCTTGGCCAGCTCCCGCTGCCGCAACGAGTTCACGGCCGGGTCGTACTCGGCCTTCACTGGGGTGCGCGCATCGACGTCTGGACGGCCCGTAAGCAGTTCGGTCAGGTGCCTTCGCCACCACTCGGCCCGCTCTGCGGCGTCTTCGGACAGTCCCTCCAGGACCCCTGCATCGGGCAACGACGGGCGACTCGGCGCGCTGCTGAGTACGGTGAATCCCTCAGAGGCCAGCAAGTTCCCCAGCAGCACCACACTGGCGGCCAGGGCGTCATCCACCAGCCGCACCGAAGTGCCGTGCAAGGCAGCCACGGTGTGTTCGCGCCCGTCGTAGCGAACCCGATCACCCAGCGACAGCAACTGCGGACGCGCCGGCATCCCCGCCCACCTCCTTCGCCATCGCAGGAACGAGGTGCACGCGCGTGGCCCCCGCCAGCAACTCGCCCCCCAAGTCAGCGGCCAACACACGGCGCCACAACAGGTGGAAGAGCACCGGCAGCGTGGCGATCGGATCCCCGACTTCCCGGGCCCCCGCAAGCAGTCCCTGCGGCTCTGCGAACACCGCTTGCAGGGCATCGGCGACCGGCTCGCGCCGCACCCGCGGGTGCCTGTAGCCCGATAGCCAGCGCAGATTCGCCGCCAGCACGGGATCGAGCATCCCGACTCGCTCGAAGCCCCAGCCAACCCGGGCGCAGGCCGCGGCCGTGGCCGCGAACTTCTTCGCGTCGTCCGGCTCGATCCGATCGTCCGGACGTACGTCCAGCACCACAGCGGTGCCGTCCCGACGGCGTACGAAGTAGTCCGGCGTATGGCGGGTCCGCCGGGGCCGGTCGCTGTACCGCCACGACAGCCGGAACGGCTGCGAGGCCACCGCCACCACATCCGGATCGGCGTCCAGCCTCATCAGGTGCCCGAGCTCCACCCACGACTCATAGCCCACCAGGTCGCCACCTGTAGCAGCCCAGTACCAGCCCGGGAAGTTCCGCTGCCCTCGGTACGAAGGGAACCCGCGTACCTGCGCGGCTGCCTCGAAACGGGTCGGCCACATCACCTCAAGCGGCCCGCCGTGCGGTTCGCCGCGGGCGTCTAGGTACTCCAGCCAGAAGTCTTCCTCAGCCATCAGCCACCCCGTTCGGCACCCGCCCGATACGAAGACCGTAGGGAACCCCGGTGCGGCAGTGGGTCAAGAAGAGCGAGACAGATCGACAGATGGTCACGGTTGACTGAGACGAGCGACCAGATGGTTCAGATCGACCGAGACTGGCTCATCTTCAGCGGGACACGTCACTGACGGCGCTCGGCGGGCTGGTGCGAGGTGGAACACTTTTGCAAGCATGCGCTTGCAAAAGTTAGCGGGGGTGGCGCAGCATGGGGGCATGGCATCACTCAACGTCGGCAATCTCGGTGAGTATCTGCGCGAGCAGCGGCGCAGTGCGCAGCTCTCGCTGCGGCAGCTCGCCGACGCCGCCGGGGTGTCCAATCCGTATCTGAGCCAGATCGAGCGCGGGCTGCGTAAGCCGAGTGCGGATATTTTGCAGCAGCTCGCCAAGGCGCTGCGGATCTCGGCCGAGACCCTGTATGTGCAGGCCGGCATGCTCGACGAGCGGGAGCGTGAGGAGCTGGAGACGCGTGCCGTCATCCTCGCGGACCCCTCGATATCCGAGCGGCAGAAGCAGGTGCTTCTGCAGATCTACGAGTCGTTCCGCAAGGAGAACGGCCAAGACGCAGAGAACGCCGCGGAGAACGTCGCAGGGGACGCCTCCGCTGCCGACGGCAGTGTTTCCAACCCACCCTCAATCTGATCCGGGAGGCCCAGTCATGGCCATCGCCGATGACCTGCGCAAGACCCTTACCGACCCGACGCCGCTCTACTTCGCCGCCGGTACCGCCGAGCTTGCCGTGCAGCAGGCCAGGCGGGTGCCCGGCCTCATCGACCAGCTGCGGAGCGAGGCGCCCGGCCGGTTCGACGCGGTGCGCAACACCGACCCCAAGACCGTCCAGGACAAGGTCGCCGACCAGGCCAAGGAAGCCCAGGCCACGGTGCAGGCCAAGGTCACCGAGGTGCTCGGGTCGTTCGACACCGACCTGCGGAAGCTGGGCGAGAGCGCCCAGGACCTGGCGCTGCGGAGTGTCGGCGTCGCCGCCGAGTACGCCGTGAAGGCGCGCGAGGCGTACGAGAAGGTCGCCGAGCGCGGCGAGCAGACCGTACGGACCTGGCGCGGTGAGGCGGCCGACGACATCACGGAGATCGCCGTCGCCGTCGAGCCTGAGCCCGCTCCCAAGCCGGCCAAGCCCGCCGCCAAGCCCGCGTCCGCCACGGCCCGCCCGGCCGCCACTTCGGCGTCGGCTTCGGCTTCGGCTTCCGGCACGGCCACCGCCGACGCCAAGAAGCCGACCGCGCGCAAGACCACCCCGCGCCGCGCCACGCCGGCCCGCAAGACCTCTTCGCCGGCGGCCAAGCAGACCGTCAAGCCCGGCCAGAAGCCCGTTCAGAAGTCGGGTCCCAAGGACGAGAAGTAGGCGCGACCACCAAAGCCGCGTACGGAATTCCGGCGGGCCGGGCACCTCTAGGGTGCCCGGCCCGTTCTCCGGGTACGTTGGCGTCAAAGGCTCAGGCCACCACTCCCTAGGCGGTGCTCAGCATGTTGCTCTCCGGATTCAACACGGTTCTGTCGATCCTCAGTCTGGCCATGCTCGTTCTCGCCGTGGTCGCGCTGATCTTCGCCGCGTTGGCCCGTAAGGACGCCTACCCCGCCGCCGAGAAGAAGACCAAGACGTTCTGGGTGGCCATCCTGGCCGCCGTCGTCGCGGTCAACCTGCTCATTCCGATGCTGTTCCTGCAGATCGCGGGGCTCGTCGCGACCATCGTCTTCATGGTCGACGTACGGCCCGCCGTCCGCGCGGTGTCCGGCGGCGGCCGCAGGGGCGGGTCGAGCAGCGACGGTCCGTACGGGCCCTACAACGGCGGACGCTGAGCCGGCAGCCGCGGCAGCGCGCCCGGCCCCGCCCCCGGCCCCCGTCCCGGCACCGGCAGCACCCCCGGGGACGAGGGCGGCGCCACGGCCGGAGCCGGGGCTGAGGTCGTCGACCCGGCCGCAGTCGTGGCCTGGGCAGTGGCCGTCTCCGGGCCCCGGCCCAGCAGCAGCACCGCCACATCGTCGTTCAGCTCGCCGCCGTTCAGCTCCCGCGCGCGGGCGACAGCCGCCTCCAGCAGCTCCTCGCCGCGCAGCCCGCGGGCGAGCTGGCTGTTGATCATGCCGACCATGCCGTCCTCGCCCAGCCGCTCACTCGCGCCGGGCCCCACGCGGCCCTCGATCAGCCCGTCCGTGTACATCATCACACTCCACGACCCGCCGAGCTGCACCTGCGTACGTGGCCAGCGGGCGCGCGGCAGCAGGCCGAGGGCCGGTCCGTTGTCCCCGTGCGGCAGCAGCCGGGCCGGCTGTCCCGGCCGGTTGAACAGCGGCGCCGGATGCCCGGCCAGGCACAGCCCGGCGCTCCGGCCGTCCGGCGCGATGTCGACGGTGCAGAGCGTCGCGAAGATCTCGTCGCTCTCCCGTTCGTGCTCCAGCACCTGCTGGAGCGTGGAGAGCAGCTGGTCACCGCAGAACCCGGCCAGCGTCAGCGCCCGCCAGGCTATGCGCAGCTCGACGCCGAGCGCGGCCTCGTCCGGGCCATGGCCGCAGACGTCGCCGATCATGGCGTGCACCGTGCCGTCCGGGGTGCGGATCGTGTCGTAGAAGTCCCCGCCCAGCAGCGCGCGCGAGCGGCCGGGCCGGTAGCTGGCGGCGAAGCGCAGGTCAGAGCCTTCGAGCAGCGGGGTCGGCAGCAGGCCGCGCTCCAGCCGGGCGTTCTCCTGGGCGCGCAGCACGGACTCGGTGAGCTGGCGCTGCGCGATGTCCGCGCGCTTGCGTTCGACGGCGTAGCGGATGGCGCGGCTCAGCAGCCGGCCGTCCAGCTCGTCGCGGAACAGGTAGTCCTGCGCCCCCGCCCGTACGGCGGCGGCAGCGCGCTCGCTGTCGCCCTCGGCGGCCAGCGCCAGCACGGCGTGGCGCGGCGCGAGCCGCAGGACGCTCTTGAGCGGCGCCAGCTCGTCGCTGTCGGTCATGCCCGGCAGGGCGAGGTCCACGAGGATGCAGTGGATGTCGTCGGTGAGCAGCCGCTCGGCCTCGGTGAGGTTACGCGCGGTACGGATCCGGACGCGGGTACCTGCCCCCTCGGGCAGCTCCGGTACGGAGAAGGAGCCCGCAGGATCGTCCTCGATCACCAGGAGCATGAGGTCGCCGCCGTCGGCGGTCTCCGCGGCAGGGAGGTTCCTCTCTGTTTCTGAACCTGTGCGCTGCCGCGGTACGGGTACGGGCATCGGTCTTGGTTTCCTTCCCTCCCCCCGAGGGCGCGGTGGGACGACGATCGACGCCCCACCAGACGGGGACCTTAGCGGTAGCCGGAGCCGTAATGGAATGCCGTACGGGTGATGAGCCTCTGTCATATGCCTCCGCATATGCCCTGCCCGTAAGGCATCCGACAGTAATTCGGCGGGATTCCGGCAGGAATCGGGCGGCGGTGTGCGGCGCGCCGGCCGTCGGCCATCCGGGTTGCCATGATGAACGTCACGTGACCGGCTGCTGCTCAGCCGGTCAGAACATGCGCTGCGTCACAGCCCGTCGCACGGCCCGGGGCGCGGCCGGGGCCACGGCCTCCGTCACGGCACCGGGGGCACGGCCTGCGTCACGGCATCGGGGCGCAGCCGGGCGCACGGCCTGCGTCACGGCACGCCCGGCCGTCACTTGTCCGGCCGTACGACCCCCAGGATCTGCATCGACCCCGCGCCCGTCACCGACACGTTCCGCCCCGGCCGCGGCGCCTGGATGATCGAGCCGTCCCCTATGTACAGGGCCACATGGCTGGCGTCGTTGAAATAGATGATCAGATCGCCGGGCCGCATGTCCTTGACCGCGACATGCGGCAGCTGCCGCCACTGCTCCTGCGAGGTGCGCGGGATGGTCCGCCCGGCCGCGAGCCACGCCTGTGACGTGAGCCCCGAGCAGTCGTACGAGGCCGGTCCCTCGGCGCCCCACACGTACGGCTTGCCGATCTGCTCCGTCGCGAACGCGATGGCCTTCTTGCCCTGCGTGCTCGCGCCGCGGTTGATGTCCGTGATCGCGCCTGAGCTGAGCCAGGCGGTCTGCGCGCGGTACGCCGCGTCCTGCTCCAGCCGCGCCAGCCGGGCCCGGTCGTCCTTCTTCAGGCTCGCTTCGAGCTTCTCGGCGGCGGCGATCTGCTTGGTGATCTCCTTCTTCGCCTTGTCCCGCTTGAGCCTGTTGGCTTCGAGCTTCTGCCACTGGGAGCTGGCGTCCGCCGCGTACGTCTCCAAGTCCTGCTGCGTACCGGTCAGTTCGGCCAGCAGGTCATGGGTGGCCTTCTGGCCTTCCTTCAGCCTGCCGACACCGTCGAGGAAGAGCTGCGGGTCGTCGGTCAGGACGAGTTGGGCCTCGGGCGGCAGCCCGGAACCCCGGTACTGGGCGCGCGCCGTGGCGCCCATCCGCGTCTTCAGCCCGTCGATCCTGAGCTGCCCCCGCACGATCTGCTGGGCGATACCCACGACTTCGGACGACTGCTTGGTGGTCTGCTCCTCGGCGAGGTTGTACGCGTCGGTGGCCGAGGCCGCTTTACGGTAGAGGCCGTCGATCTCAAGTCGTACCTGGTCGAGCGTCTTCGGACCGGTGCCGGGAGCACCCGGCGGCAGTTCAATGGGCGGCGGGGCCACGGGCGCCGGGGAGTTCGACGCCAGGGGCGCGGAGTTCGGCGGTACGGCCGGGGAGTTCGAGGGGGCGGCCGGGGAGTTCGGCGGTGCGGGTGACCTGGCAGGCGTCGACGTCGGCGCCGGGCGCGGCGCCGCGTACGCGCTGTTCGTCAACTCCGGGGCTGTGAGCACGGCGAGAGCGCAGACGAGACTGATCGCGGCCGCAGCGCAGCGACGTCGGCTCACAAGCTCCCCCTCAGGACCCGCCCCAGTACCCAACTCGCGTCACAGCGGCACCCGCGCTACCGCGTCACTGCGTTACCTCGTCGTGATCGTGCCATGTCCGGCATGAAAACGACAGAGGCAGTCAGATCCTCACAGGATGGCCGCGGCGCATGTGTCGGTGCCGCGGGTATCAGTGCCGCACGTGTCGGTGTCGCGGGTGTCAGGACGAAGTCGGAGCCAGCGCCGACCAGTTCACGGTCACTTCACCCTGCCGCCACCGCCGTCTGTCACCGGCGAGCGGCCAGTCCGCCGACAGGTCGCCTACGGCCCTGATCCAGCGCTGCCGCGCGCTCAGCGAGGAGTACGGCGCCGCGGCGGCCCACGCCCGGTCGAAGTCGCGAAGGAACGCGTGCACCGGCTCGCCCGGCACATTGCGGTGGATGAGCGCCTTCGGCAGCCGTTCCGCGAGGTCGGACGGCCGGTCGAGCGACCCGAGCCGGGTCGCGAACGTCACCGTCCTGGGCCCCTCGGGGCCGAGCGCCACCCACACGTGCCGCCGACCGATCTCGTCGCAGGTCCCCTCGACCAGCAGCCCGTCCGGGGCGAGCCGTCCGCGCAGCCGCTCCCAGACCGCCGCGACCTCGTCCTCCGCGTACTGGCGCAGCACGTTGGCCGCCCGGATCAGCACCGGACGCCGCCCGACGGGCAGCGGGATCTCGAAGCCGCCGTGCACGAAGCGGAGCCCCGCCGCCTCGTACGGCAGCGCGGCGGCGACCCTGGCCTGGTCGATCTCGACGCCCACGACCTCGGTGCGCGGCTCGGCCGTACGCAACCGCCGCAGCAGCTCGACCGCCGTCCAGGGGGCCGCCCCGTACCCCAGGTCGACCACGACCGGATCGGCGGCGGCGCGCAGCGCGGGGCCGTGCACGGCGGTGATCCAGCGGTCCATCCGGCGCAGCCGGTTCTGGCCCGTGGTCCCGCGGGTCACCGTGCCCACCGGACGTCTCGTGCCGTCCCCCGGACGCCCTGTGCCGTCCCCCGGACGCCCTGTGCCGCCCACCGGACGCCCTGTGCCGCCCACCGGGCGTCCTGTGCGCGACGGGGATGCCGGGGTCGGGACGGATGCCATACGAATGAGCCTAACGACCACGGGTATCCGGAACGACGGCGTCAGTGGTTGAGTGACCGCCGGTAATGATTTGGCAAAACGGAAATGCGGAGATCCCGTCCGCTGTTGCCAGGTGGCGGAGGGCGTTAATGCCCTCTCTTTGTCGTGCGCGGAACGCGCGGACCGGGCACCACGCCCTGGCGCGCATCACGCCCCAGAGCGAGAGGACCGTCGTAGTGAGCCAGTACGTGTCCCGCATCGCCGGCACGTTGGTCGCACCTCCCCGGCTCCGCATCCCGGGCCAGTCCCGCAGACCGCGCCGTATCGCCATGCTGAGTGTGCACACCTCCCCGCTGCACCAGCCGGGGACCGGCGACGCGGGCGGCATGAACGTCTACATCGTCGAGCTGGCCAAGCGGCTGGCCGC
The DNA here is from genome assembly GCF_036084755.1 of Streptomyces sp. NBC_00370. Taxonomy (NCBI): domain Bacteria; kingdom Bacillati; phylum Actinomycetota; class Actinomycetes; order Kitasatosporales; family Streptomycetaceae; genus Streptomyces; species Streptomyces sp. NBC_00370. The sequence goes on along the minus strand of NZ_CP107968.1, from coordinate 3,878,458 downwards.
CATCGACATCGAGGTCGAGATCTTCACCCGCGCCACGACCGGCGGCCTGCCGCCCGTGGTGGAGCTGGCGCCGGGTGTGCTCGTACGACACGTCGACGCGGGCCCGTACGAGGGCCTGGCCAAGGAGGAGCTGCCCGCGCAGCTCTGCGCCTTCACGCACGGCGTGATGCAGGCGTGGGCGGGACACCGCCCCGGCTACTACGACCTGGTCCACTCGCACTACTGGCTCTCCGGGCACGTCGGCTGGCTCGCCTCCGAGCGCTGGGGCGTCCCGCTCGTCCACGCCATGCACACCATGGCGAAGGTCAAGAATGCCTCGCTCGCCGAAGGCGACACCCCCGAACCCGCGGCCCGTGTCATCGGCGAGAGCCAGGTCGTACGGGCCGCCGACCGGCTGATCGCCAACACGGCCGAGGAAGCCGCCGACCTCGTCCGCTTCTACGACGCCGAACCGGCGAAGGCCGCCGTCGTGCACCCGGGCGTCAACCTGGACTGTTTCGCCCCCGCCGACGGCCGCGCCGCGGCGCGCGCCCGGCTCGGGCTGCCTCAGGACGCGTTCGTCCCGCTCTTCGCAGGCCGTATCCAGCCGCTCAAGGCCCCCGACATCCTGCTGCGCGCCGTCGCCGTACTGCTCGACCGCGATCCGTCGCTGCGCGGACGGCTCGTGGTGCCGGTGGTCGGCGGCCCCAGCGGGTCGGGGCTCGCCAAGCCCGAAGGGCTGCAGAAGCTCGCCGCGCGGCTCGGCATCGCCGACGTCGTACGCTTCCGGCCGCCGGTCGGGCAGACGCAGCTCGCCGACTGGTTCAGGGCCGCTTCCGTGCTCGTCATGCCCTCGTACAGCGAGTCCTTCGGCCTGGTCGCCATAGAGGCGCAGGCGGCGGGCACCCCGGTGGTGGCCGCAGCGGTGGGCGGACTGCCCGTCGCGGTACGGGACGACGAGACCGGGTTTCTGGTGTCCGGCCACGAACCGGCCGCCTACGCCGACGCGTTGGGCCGCTTCGTCGACCACCCCGAGCTGGTCGACAGCATGGGCGCCGCGGCCTCCCGGCACGCCCAGTCCTTCGGCTGGGGTACGGCGGCTTCGGCGACGGCGGACGTGTACACGGCGGCGGTGCACGACCGGCGCCGTCGCGTACGCTCGCACCATGGCTGAGGATCATGGCTGAGGAGTACGGGCAGGAGCAGAGCGAACCCCGGGGCAAGTCCGACGGCGGGTCCGGCGGCGGGGCTGCCGGCGGGTCCGGCGGCGAGTCCGGGGGTGACTCCCGGAGCGCCGAGCAGAACGCCGCCGAGATCGTCACGCGGGCGCTCCAGGGCGCCGAGCTGGAGTGGGAGAGCCCGGAGCCCGGGTCGTACGTCGTCACGCTCCCCGGCACCCGCAAGCTGTCCACGACCTGCTCCCTGCGCGTCGGAAAGCACTCGCTGTCGGTCAACGCCTTCGTCGTCCGGCACCCCGACGAGAACACCGATGGCGTCCACCGCTGGCTGCTGGAGCGCAACCTCAAGCTGTACGCGGTGAGTTACGCGGTCGACCGGCTCGGCGACATCTATCTGACCGGCAAGCTCCCGTTGGCCGCCGTGTCCGACGACGAGATCGACAGACTGCTCGGCTCGGTCCTCCAGGAGGCGGACGGGTCGTTCAACACCCTGCTTGAGCTGGGGTTCGCGACCGCGATCCGCAAGGAGTACGCGTGGCGGGTCTCGCGGGGCGAGCCGACGCGGAATCTGGACGCCTTCGCGCATCTCACGCAGCGGCCGGCCGACTGAGGCCTCTCGCGCCCGTCCCCTCCGTCCCTCTCATAACCCTTCCGTAAGCGCTTTCTTCCGTGACATGCTCGGTGCTGCAGAGGGCGATCCGAGGGGGAACAGCGCATGGGTACGTCCGAACTCTGGCGTGAGTTCGCCGGCTCGCCCTACACCCATCCGCAGATCCCCTACGTCGGACAGGCAGGGCAGCGGGGCGGCGCCGAGCGGCTGCCCGAGTATCCGGTCGTTTCCGACGTATGGGAGTACGGCGCCGTGGGCGACGGCGTCACCGACGACGCGCCCGCGATCAACCGCGCCCTCGCCGCCGCGGGGGAGCGGGGCGGCGGCACGGTCACCGTGCCGGCCGGCAGGTACCTGATCAACGACGTGATTCGGATCGGCCACAGCGGTGTCGTGCTGCGTGGCGCGGGCAGTGACCGCACCACCCTGTACGCGCCGCGCGACCTCACCGAGCTGATCGGCCCCTACGGTCCGCGCGACGGCGGCCGGAAGTCCTCCTGGTCCTGGGCGGGCGGACTGCTGTGGCTGTGCCCGCAGGACCGCTGGACCGCGCTGACCGACGCGATCAGGGCCGGACGCTCGCCGCACGAGGGCTGGACCGGCAACGAACGCGACGAGTGGCAGCCCCTCAGCGCGCTCGCACCCGCCGCGCGGGGCGACCGTACGGTCCGAGCCGCCGATGTGTCACGGCTGCGGCCGGGGCAGCTCGTACTGCTCCAGCTCGCCGACGACGCGGACCACACGCTGCTGGCGCACATGGCGGGGGACGGGCCCGGCACCGCCACGTACGACTGGACGGGCAAGACGAAGCTGACGTCGTATCTGCCGTACGAGTGGCCGGTACGGATCGTGGCGGTGGAAGCGGATACGGGTACGGACGCGGCGGGCGAAGGGGGCACGGTCCCCGGCCGCGTCACCCTGGAGCGCCCCCTGCCCCTCGACGCACGCCCCGAGTGGTCCCCGCAGCTCACCACGCTCATCACCCCACTCACCGGCTCGGGCGTCGAGGCGCTGACGCTGGAGGCGGCCGAGACTCCACAGCCGCCGCATCTGCTGGACACCGGTCACAACGGCGTCGTCCTCCAGTGCGCCTACGACTGCTGGGCCGACGACATCGTCGCCCGGCACGTCGACAACGGCTTCGGCCTGGTCGCCGCCTCCGCCTGCACCCTGCGCCGTACCCGTGTCGCCGGGCGCGGCGCGCACCACCCGTACTACTGCCGCGAGGGATCGCACGACAACCTCGTCGAGGACTTCGCGATCGAGCGCCGCACGGCACCGGCGCCCGAGAGCACCCAGTTGCACGGCGTCAACGTCGAGGGTCTGTCCAGTTACAACGTCTGGTCGCGCGGCCGGATGGAGACGGGCACGTTCGACACCCACCGGGGGCTGCCGTTCGCCGCCGTACGGACCGAGGTCACCGTCGCCAACGACGGCCGGCACGGCGGCGACGGTACGGCGGGCCCGCTCTACGGCGCGCGCTTCGTGCACTGGAACGTCACCGTCACCAACGAACGCGCCGGTCTGATCAAGATCGACGAGATCGCGCCGTACAGCGCGACGGTCGGCATCAGCGAGGTGCGCGAGTTCGACCAGATCGATGTGCCGGACTTCGAGGGCGAGTTGCACACGCGCAGCGAGTACTACGGCAGTCCCGAGGCGGTCTTGCCCGTCAATCTGTACGAGGCCCAGCGCACACTGCCCCACTGACGCCCGCGCCTCCGAGCCCACTGCCCCACTGACGCCCACACCTCCCGCCCGCCGGGTCTGCCCCCCGCCCTCGATTCGTTATCAGCACCGGTGACGGACCGTCAGGCATTGGCCTGTATTGTCGCCGGAATCTGAGACAACGACGCCCTCAGACACAACGACGCACCACGGGGACGGTATGAAACACACTCGTCTGGGCCGCAATCTCCTCGTCATAGCCGCCGGCGCCGCTCTCGGCCTGCTGCCCGCGATGTCGGCGAGTGCCGCCGGCACCCAGGTCTACTCGGGCAAGGGCTGGAAGGCCCTCGCCGACATCCACTCGCTGTCCGGCGACGGCACCGGCTACACCATCCAGTTCGCCAGCGCCGACGCCAAGACCAAACTGACCCCGGCGGCCAAGCAGGCCGCGGCGCAGCTCACTTCGGTGACGGGCATCAAGTTCACCCTGTCGACGACGATCAAGGCCTCGACGGAGGCCTGCGCGACCACCCCGCGCCATGTGCTGACCCTGGGCGCCAAGTACCGCCCGCTGGACGGCCAGGCGGGCATGTCCGGTGGCTGGAACTGCTACAACACCGCCGACCGCAGCGCGTGGGGCGGCTGGGCGTGGATCGACACCGAGTACTGGACCGAGCCCAACTGGTTCAGCACCGACGCGACGGTCAACGCGTCCAAGATCAAGAACGCGGTCGTCCACGAGATCGGCCACACGATCGGTCTCGACCACCCCAACAAGGACCTCGACGGTGACGGCACGGTCGCCTCCTTCGAGTGCGACCTGACGACGGACAAGTACCTGCCGGTGATGTGCTCGCCCAACGGCGGCTACACGGCCGCGGCCGACGGCGGCAAGTTCACCTCGCTGGAGACCCCGGGGCTCAAGCAGCTCGCCGCGAACTGGACGCTGCCGGCGCCGGCCGCGAAGAAGGGCCCCGAGACTGTGGCGCCCGGTGCGGGTGCGGGTGTGGGCGTCGAGATGGGCGCGTTCGGCGGCTCCGCCTCGTAACACGCCATGCCTGGTGTACCGGGGATAATCAGAATTCCCCGGTACACAGTGGACAATCCCGGCATGAGTCAGCATGCCGGTAAGAGCGGCGACACCAGCAGCGGCACCAGCAGCACCAGCAGCACCAGCGGCGGCACCGGCGACGGCGCCGAACACGCACCGAACCAGAAAATGGCGCTGGCGGCGATGCTCTTCGCCGTTTCGATGACCTTCATCGACCAGACCATCGTGGCCATCGCCGCGCCGGACATCATCCATGAACTCGGTCTGTCCGCGTCCGGCATGCAATGGGTCGTCAACGCCTATCTGCTGGCGCTGGCGGCCTTCTTCGCGCTCGGCGGCCGGCTGGCCGACATCTTCGGGCACCGCAGGGTGATGGTGATCGGCACGCTGGTCTTCGTCCTGTCGTCCGTCCTGTGCGGCTGCGTACCGAACAACGACTTCGCGCAGAGCTGGCTGATCATCTTCCGCGCCGTCCAGGGGCTCGGCGCCGCGCTGATGTTCCCCGCAGCGCTCGCCGTCGTCATCGCGGTGTTCCCGGTGCAGCGGCGGGGCAGGGCCCTGGCGCTGTTCTTCGGTCTGTCCGGCGCGCTGACCGCCGTCGGGCCGCTGCTCGGCGGCTGGCTCACCGACTGGACCTGGCGGGCTATTTTCTGGGTCAACGTGCCCGTCGCGCTGATCGCCCTCGTCCTGACGGCGCTGGCGAAGATCCCCAACATCGCGCGCCGCGAACCCCTCGACGTACCCGGCGCGATCCTGGTCGCCGGCGGCATGGCGCTGAGCGTCCTCGGCTTCCAGCAGGCGTCGGCCTGGGGCTGGAGCAGCGCCACGACCTGGGCCTGCATCGTGGGCGGCCTGCTGATCCTGGGGCTGTTCGGTGTGTACGAGCTGCAGCAGGCGCATCCGCTGATCAAGCTGCGGGTCTTCCAGGACCGGGCGTTCACCGTCGACATGGTGGTGCTGTTCTTCGCGATGCTCGCCTTCGTCCCGGTCTTCTTCTTCGCCTCGGTCTACGCCCAGGTCTCCCTCAGCGCTTCACCGAACCAGGCCGCGCTCTACCTCCTCTACTTCTTCATCGGCTTCGGCATCGCGTCCCAGTGGGGCGGCCGGATCCTGGACAGCCGGGGCGCGCGCCCCGCCATGAAGCTCGGCACCGCGCTGGGCGCCATCGGGTTCGCGCTGTGGGCCGGCAAGATGACCGACCTGTCCATGCACGACCAGTGGCCGTACGCCGCGCTGGCCGGCGCGGGGATCGGTTTCCTGCTGGCGCCCGCATCGACGGACGCGGTCAACCGCGCGATCGGCGCCTCGTACGGCGAGGTCACCGGCATCACCCAGACCGTACGCAACTACGCGGCGAGCATCGGTCTCGCCGTGTTCGGCACGGTCCTCACGCATGTCACCACCAACCGGGTCGTCGACACACTTGAGTCCAAAGGCGTCCCGGACGGCGCTGCGCACAGCGCCGCCCACACCATCGCCGAATCCATCACGGGCAACGCGGACTCCCGCACCCCGACCGGCTCCGGCCCGGTCGCCACTGCGCTGCGGGACTCCATCGGCGCGATCCGGATGGACTTCGCCGAGGCCAACAGGGCGGTGTTCTACGCGATGGCGGGCGCGCTCGCGGTCGCGTTCGTCTGCTCGTACCTGCACCCGGGCACGAAGGTGACGGGGACGAACGCGGTGGCGGCGCCGGGCCGCACGCAGGTCCCGTAGGGAACCCGGCCGCTCATCGCCAAGCGGCGGGCTGGCGGAAGAAGTTGGGGCGCGCCTCGATCGTCTCGTACGGCCGGTGGAACACCGGTGTGGTGGACGCCGACAGCGGCGGCACGATCCAGTGCTTGTCGGCCGACACCGGGTAGCCCTTGCGCCGCTCACGGTCCTCATGCGTGACGAACTGCCGTGTCACGGTGTGGTGGTCGACCAGATGGACCTCGGCCTGCTGGAACGAGTACAGCACGGCGCGGTTCAGCTCGACCAGCGCCCGGTCCTTCCAGAGGGTCGAGTCGTACGAGGTGTCGATGGCCATGTGCGCGGCGACGAGTGGCAGCAGGTCGTAGCGGTCGGTGTCGGCGAGGTTGCGGGCGCCGATCTCGTAGCCGACGTACCAGCCGTTGAACGGGCAGGCGGGGTAGTCGATCCCGCCGATCTCCATCCGCATGTCGGAGATCGCGGGGACGGCGTGCCAGCGCAGGTCCAGCTCCGCGAACCAGCCGAACTCCGGGTGCGTCAGCGGCACTTCGAGCACGGCGTCCGACGGCAGCTCGAACCAGCGCGGCTCCTCTCCCGGCATCTGGACGATCAGCGGCAGCACGTCGAACCGGCCGCCGCGCCCCTGCCACCCCAACGACCTTGCCATGTCGGTCAGTTCGACGTGGAGCGGGTCGCCGGTGACCGAGCCGTCCGCGTCGCGGTAGCCGGCGTACCGGATCAGCTGCGGGTTCCAGATCCGGATCGCCGAGCCGTCCGGCGCGCGCTGCGGGAAGACGGTGATGACGGGCTGGAGCCGCCCGTCGGCCGACGCCGCACGCAGATGGCCCACGCACGCGTCGAACACCTCCTCGGCGCTGGTGACATCGCGCCGGTCGACGACGCGCAGCGCCTTCCAGTGCAGCCGCCCCACGCACCGCGCGTGGTTGCGCCAGGCCGCCTTCGCGCCGTGCGCCAGCTCCTCGGGGGTGTGCCGGTACGAGCCGGTGGCACGCAGCTCGGCGCGGACGGCGGCGGTACGGACGGTGCGCTCGCTGTCCGTGAGCCAGTCGGCGCCGAGCAGGAAAGCGGCAGCCTCGGCGTAGGCAGCCGGATCCGTAACCGCATCGGCCGCAGTCAGGTCAGTCATCAAGCTCGATACGGAAGCGGACGACCGGCCCGTCGAGGGTGATCGTGGCCTGCCCCTCGGCGCCCGCGTACGCACCCGTGCCGCCGACGACGGCCGAGGGACCGGTGTAGGGCCCGGCACCGAACCGGTCGATCATCGCGCTCAGCGCGATGGTGCCGCGGTCGGTGCGCAGGACGCGCTGGCACTGGGTGATGATGCCGCGGTCGGTGACGGCGACGGCGGAGCACTTGGCACTGCCGTCCCCCATGACCGGGCGGTTCCCGCCTTTGGCAGATCCCTCACGCAACCGAAGATAGGTAACCCAACTGTCGCCGACCTCCGGATGCCGAGGCTCGGTGTCGGCCTGCTTCTCCGCCACCCACGACAGGACGGTCGTGTCGTCGTCGTGGTCGGCGGGCGCGGCCGATCGCGGCAGTACGAACCCGGCGACGGCGACCATGGCGCCGAGGCCGGCGGCAAGACCGACGAGGGCACGGCGCGAACGCGGAGCGGACAAGGGAACCTCCAGGAGGCAGGACGGGAACGGTCGGCCGGCAAGACCAACAGAAAGCAGATCCCGGCCCCATGCTGCCCACCCCCTGCCGCCGACACCGCCGCCGCCACCCGTCCGGCGGCGGCGCACAGGAAGCACACCCGGCGCGGCGGGGGCGCCGACGGGGTCTATTAGGCTCTGGCCCATGGCCGACGCACCGTACAAACTGATCCTCCTCCGCCACGGCGAGAGCGAATGGAACGAGAAGAACCTGTTCACCGGCTGGGTGGACGTCAATCTCAACGACAAGGGCGAGAAGGAGGCGGTCCGCGGCGGTGAGCTGCTCAAGGACGCCGGCCTGCTCCCCGACGTACTCCACACCTCCGTCCTGAAGCGCGCCATCCGCACGGCGCAGCTCGGCCTGGAGGCAGCCGACCGCCACTGGATCCCGGTCCGCCGCTCCTGGCGCCTGAACGAGCGCCACTACGGCGCCCTCCAGGGCAAGGACAAGGCCCAGACCCTGGCCGAGTTCGGCGAGGAGCAGTTCATGCTCTGGCGCCGCTCGTACGACACCCCGCCCCCGGTCCTCGACGCGGCGGGCGAGTACTCCCAGATCAACGACCCCCGCTACGCGACGATCCCCCCGGAGGCCCGCCCCCAGACGGAGTGCCTCAAGGACGTCGTCGTCCGCATGATGCCCTACTGGTACGACAACGTGGTCCCGGACCTCCAGGCAGGCCACACGGTCCTGGTAGTGGCCCACGGCAACAGCCTCCGCGCCCTGGTCAAGCACCTCGACAACATCTCCGACGAGGACATCGCAGCCCTGAACATCCCGACGGGCATCCCGCTGGTCTACGACCTCGACAAGGACTTCCACCCGGTAAAACAGGGCGGCACCTACCTGGACGCGGACGCGGCAGCCGCGGCGATCGAAGCGGTCAAGAACCAGGGCAAGAAGAAGTAACCAGCACAGCTCAAGGCCCCCACCTGCGGTCTTTCCGCCGGTAGGGGCCTTAATGCTGCGCCGGGGCCGTCTCTGGGCCGTCAGCGCCGAATCGACCGGCCCCGCCAAAGCTGAACGCTGACTCGGAACGTCACCAGCAGGGCGATCGGGATGGCGGCCCACGGAGGGGCCGCCGCCCATGTAGCCAGCGCGCCGCCGCCGATGCCGATCAAAGCGAACGGCAGCTCCCGGAGGCTGATGCTGATGACCACGCTGTTCCGTGGCACCATGGACTTCTCCACGCGTGTTACCTGCTTTCAATGCGCTGATGGAGAACCGGGCCGCCTCCCCTGCATGGGAGGCGGCCTCTCCATTCGTGGCTAAACTCTACGGGTATTCCCTCGATCCTTGAAATCCGCAGATGGGCGGCTTGTTCGGCGATCCGGGAACTTCAGGCAGGTAGTACCTGTCCACGTTGGAATGTCGCGTGAGCTTCCGATGAGGTCTTTCCGCTCGCAGATTGTGCGGTGCAGCGGTGCGGAGCCTCGCCAACCGACTCTCAAGCCGCCACCTGCGGAGATGTCAAGGTGGGGTGTCTTTGCACTGTGTGTCCGATAGAAGTGGCATTAGAAGTCGCATTGCAAACAGCATTGTAAGTCGCATTGAAAGCCGCGCTGCAAGTCGTACTGCAAGTCGCATTGCAAGTCGCACTAGGAGTGGCATTAGAAGCCGTAGTATTAGTTGTCGGCTTGCTGTTTGGCTTGTTCTAAGGAAGCCGCATAACAATGACCATCACCGAGTGTAATCGCCAAATTTGTGGTAGATGGTTGTTACGTGATGACTGGAATAGCTAGTACCGTTGAAAGGTCCAGGTCAGGGCTTTGGTGGTGCGCCCGCGGCTGGACGGCATCAGGTGGGCGTAGACACGCAGAGTGAGACCGGGATCGCTGTGCCCCAGGTACTCCGCGTGCGGAGCGCCGGCCGCAGGCACCGGGATGACGCCCGCCGAGGCCAGAGCCGGCTTCCACGCTTCCTCGTTGCGAGAGGTTCGCCAGACGTGACCACCGCGCGGTGCCGTGGAGCAGCTCGAACCGCGGCAGGCGAATGCCGAGGAGGCAACGCTCCTCGGCATCCAGAAGTCCGCCCTTGTCACGCACATCCGGCGGACCTACTACAGCGACCAGGGCCAACCCGTGGAAACTGCGGCCATCGTCATCCCCGCCGCGCTGTGCGAGATCGTCTACGAGATCCCCATCGGCCGGTGTGGACGATCGCGGGATTCCCCAGGCCCAAGTTCACGTAGTGCTCGTAGGGGAGACGCCTACGTTGGGGTCCGAATCAGTCCCACCAGAGCACGACGAGCAGGTGGCGCTTTGCTGCGTCGCTGTAGAAGCCACGCAGGGCGTTGAAGTGCTTTAGCAGGTACTCGCGCGGTCCGCCGGTGATGTGATCAGCCCCGTGGCCGATCAGGCATCCGGCTTCGCGGTTGTCGGTAGGCAGGGTGGCCAGGAGGGAGTGCATGTCGATCTGGTCGAGCAGCTCCGAGACGCTCGCCACTTGAGTGCTGGACAGAGCCGTAGGGGCGGGCCCGAACGGGCCGATGGCGTGCGGGTGCGTACTGAGAAAACCTAGGTCCACAGTGGTGTCGCCGTTGGTGGCCTGGCGGAGAGCGTCGAGGCGAACATCATCGAGGCCAGACACCTCGCCCAGGCGGGTGAGCAAGGCCGGCGCCCAGTCCAGGTCCACGATGTCCGATGCCGGCGGATCCCAGCGAGGATCACCGTCTGGTGAGGCGCTGGCTGACTCGCGGCACGCGGCGAGATACTCCGCCGGAATGCGGGCGAGAAGTTGGGTGACGGCCATGATGGCAGTATCTCGGCGATGTCCATCGGATTCTCTGGCAGTCGCTTGGGGCCGCGCACGATCAGCGGGCACCCATGGTCCATGGGGACACGTGACCGTCGACACCTCTACCCGGACAGCGGGCGCTCGGGAAAGTGCCTGAGTCACGCGATCCGCTCTATCACTCCTTCTGAGCGGGCTCTCGGCGGTGATTCGGGGGCGATAGGTGGGCCGTCTCTGGGCCGCCCGACGGTGCTCAGCAGCCCCGACAACTACCAACGACGACCCACCCGCGGATTCGCTGCGAGGCGGGGGGCGTTGCGGCGCGCTGGGCCGCCTGTGGGCGGGGTCCCGCGAGCGCGGTCCCGGGACGGCGCTGGGCTGCCTCGGTAGCGGCTAGAGGCCGTCCTGTGCGATCAAGACACCGTCAGGTCCCATCGTGTAACTGCGGCGGCCCAGCGCCTCTACTGCTCTCCGCTTCGCCGCCTCGCTCTCCGCAGGATCGGGGCCGTTCGGGTCTCGTACGACGAAGCCGTGGAGCTCAATGTTCTCCGCGTCGACGTCGTCAGACTCCGGCATGCCCTCCTGGATGAAGCCGCAGAGCGCACGCAGCGCGTCTTCGCCGAGCTCCAGAGGGTGGAAGGGCAGTGCGTACGGATCGCCTTCCTCGCCCGGCCACGGAATGATCTCCGCCGGACGGTCAGCGTCATGAGCCCGGCTACTCCGCGAGGCGCTTAACTGCCTGCGTGGTGAACTGGACGCAGATGCGGGACTGCTACGGGGATGTCGAACGCGTCCCCGAACTCCTGGAGTGGGTGGAGCTCGAAGAGGACGCCCAGGCGTGGGACGAACTGGGGTATCGGCTGTGCCTTGAGCACGACCTTGTCTCTCCTGCCAGCTTCGCAGCCCTGCCTCGGCTGGTGCGCCTGGCGTCGAGGAGTGCACGGGCGCGTGGACTGGCCGGGGCGATCACACAGCGCGTGGCAGGGCAGCACGGGTGCGACGATCTGCTGGCTGACTGCGCCGAAGCGATCGTGGAATTGAGTGAGTTGTTGGACCAGCACCTTCGATCGCAGCCGGCGGATTACCTCGCGACCTTCCGCCACCTGCTCGCAGCCGAGGAGCAGTACCACTGGAGCACCGTCCTTGGGGACTTCACCGACGACTTCTACCAGCTGGCCTGTCCCCGGCATCGGCCGGTGGATGTACGAGACGGCCCTCCGTGACGGAGAAGGGGCGCTCGCCGACGGAGTTGCCCATCTCTTCGGCAGCGCCGAGTGTCCACGGTGCGCCAGCGTGTTCAACATCGCAGACGAGTACACGGCCGCCAACCTCCCCGCAATGCGGTGACTTGAGGTGATCAGGTTGTGCCGTCGCCTCGGGCGGTGCGTAAGGCGCCCTGTTCCAGGCATCCTTGCGGGGTGACAGCGCCCGGAGCCAACTACGTCAAGCTTCACTTCCGACTGGAGATAGAGGACGACTGGCCTCCTGTCGGGGTGGAGGGACTATGGGCCATCGACCTTGGGGACGGCATCGTGCGATTGGACAACGTTCCCTGGTTCGTTCCAGGGGTCGCCTGTGGCGATGTGTTCCTTGCGAGTGCCGACGAGGAAGGGCTGTTCTGGGCCGGTGATGTGGTGCGGCCCTCCGAGAACTGCACCATTCGGCTGATCGTGCTGCGCGACAAGGGGTCGGTCGCCGCGCGCCAGAGCGTGCTTGACCTCTTTCGTGACCTTGGGGTTCGTGGGGAGGGGGTCGAGCAGTTCCGGATGGTTGCGCTGGACGTCCCGCCCACTGCCGATCTCGACTAGGTGCAGAGTCTGCTCAACCACGGCGTGGCCCAGGAGTGGTGGGACGTGGAAGAGGGGTGTGTCACCGCTCGGTGGCGCGTTGTCGCCGATGGGCGGTGACGTCGGTCGGAGCGCGAGCCGGAGAGGGACGGCACCGTACGTGTTGAGGGCCCCCGTCCGTAGGCAGGGGCCCTCGTCGTGCGTTGGGTCGGTGTGTCAGCCGCCGCATTGGCAGGGGGCGCCTGACTGGCAGCCGCAGCCGCAGCCTGAGCCGCAGCCGCAGGCGGCCAGCAGGGGGAGGCTGGGCACTTCGGCCGGGGCTGCGGCGGGGGTTGCTTCCGGCGGGGGATCGGTCACGGGGGAATCGGCCATGGGCCCTCCTCGAAGGCGTGCGTCCTCGTAGGCGTACGTCAGTGCCGTCGCCTTGCCCCCATTGGATGCCCAGCACGGCGGGCGCATCAACGGCGCATGTACGCAGACGCTTCCGTACGCCCCCTCGTACGCCCCGACGCGCCGCACGACCCGGTGTGCCGGCTACGCGCCCTCTACCGGGATGTCCGCCTGCTGGATTTCGTCCGCGTGTTCGCCCGTCACCAGGTAGACGACCCGCTTCGCGACCGACACCGCGTGGTCCGCGAAGCGCTCGTAGTAGCGGCCCAGCAGCGTCACGTCCACGGCGGTCTCGATGCCGTGCTTCCAGCGGTCGTCCATCAGGTGCTGGAACAGCGTGCGGTGCAGCAGGTCCATCTCGTCGTCGTCCTGCTCCAGCTGGAGCGCCAGGTCGACGTCCTTCGTGATGATGACCTCGGCGGCCTTCGCCATCAGCCGCTGCGCCAGCTGCCCCATCTCCAGCAGCGTCGTGTGCAGATCGTGCGGCACCGGCGACTCCGGGTAACGCAGCCGCGCCTGCTTGGCGACGTGCTGGGCGAGGTCGCCCGCGCGTTCCAGGTCCGCGCTCATCCGCAGTGACGTGACGACGATCCGCAGATCCGTCGCGACGGGCTGCTGGCGCGCCAGCAGTGCGATGGCGCGCGCCTCCAGCTGGTGCTGCAGGTCGTCGACCTTCTGGTCCGCGGCGATCACGTTCTCCGCGAGCTTCAGGTCGGCGTCGAGCATGGCGGTGGTGGCACGCCCGATGGCGGAACCGACCAGCCGGGCCATCTCGACCAGGTCCTCGCCTATCGAGTCAAGTTCCTCGTGGTACGCGTCCCGCATGGGTGTGTCCCTCTCTTGCTCATGCCGTCTCTTGCTCATGCTCTAGCTCATGGTGAGCTCACGGTGTCGTGCCGGGCCGGGACGGATACCGCGACGTGTCCGGCCCCACGGTCCCACGTTCGGTGCGTTACGCGTCCGGAGCCTCCCGCACAAGTGAACCGGTACTTTCTCCTCGGTGAACTCTGAGCGACGAGTGTTCGAGCAGACACCCGGACGGCTGGGAGAGTGTCCGTGTCCGTGCATAACCTGGAGGCATGGACGTGAACGCGGCTGTCGCCGCATTGGCAGCGATCGCCGGCGTGTGTACCGGCGTGATCGCCATGCTGGCGTTCCGCTGGAGCGAGCGCGACCAGGCGAGACCGACGCGCACCTCGCTCCACACGGATGCCGTACTGCCCCCGGGCGTGGACACCGTGCTCTCCGTGCTCCGCTCGTCGGCCGTCGTACTCGACGAGAGCGACGCCGTGGTCAAGGCCAGCTCCGCCGCGTACGCGCTCGGCCTGGTCCGCGGCGGCAAGCTCGCCGTCGAACCCATGCTGCACATGGCGCGCGACACCCGCAGGGACGGCGAGATACGGCAGGTGGAGCTGGACCTGCCGCGCCGCGGCACCGGCCGCGGCGAAGCCCTCGCCGTGTCGGCGCGGGTCGCGCCGCTCGGCTCCCGGCTGGTCCTGCTGCTGGTGGAGGACCTCACGGAGGCCCGCCGTATCGAAGCCGTACGACGCGACTTCGTCGCCAACGTCAGCCATGAGCTGAAGACCCCCGTCGGCGCGCTCTCGCTGCTCTCCGAGGCTGTCATGGACGCTTCGGACGACCCCGAGGCGGTCACTCGCTTCGCCGGCCGCATGCAGATCGAGGCGACCCGGCTCACCAACCTCGTACAGGAACTCATAGACCTCTCCCGGGTGCAGAACGACGACCCGCTGGAGGACGCCGAGCCGGTACGCGTGGACGAACTCGTCGCCGAGGCCATCGACAGGTCCCGGCATGCTGCGTCCACGAAACAGATCACCATGGCCGCAGGCGGTACTGTCGACCTGCGCGTATGGGGAAACCGCGGCCAGCTCGCAGCGGCCCTCGGCAATCTCGTCGAGAACGCCGTCAACTACTCCCCGGCCCGCACCCGTGTCGGGATCGCGGTGAACCGGGTGACCAACGGCGGCGACGCCGTCGAGATAGCCGTGACCGACCAGGGCATCGGCATCTCGGAAAAGGACCGCGAGCGGGTCTTCGAGCGGTTCTACCGCGTCGACCCCGCCCGCTCCCGCGCCACGGGCGGTACGGGACTCGGCCTCGCCATCGTCAAGCACGTGGCCGCCTCGCACGGCGGGGAGGTCACCGTGTGGAGCTCCGAGGGCCAGGGCTCCACCTTCACCCTGAAGCTCCCCGAGGCGGGCGCCGCACGGGACCGTTCGACACCGATGACCGGCCTGGACGAAGACGACCAGGCCTCCTACAACGCTGACACCAGCCTGGTGCTGGATCCCCCGACCGTGATTCCTGCCCCGGAGGTCCTTCCGTGACCCGAGTGCTCGTCGTCGAGGATGAGGAATCCTTCAGCGACGCTCTTTCCTACATGCTCCGCAAGGAAGGCTTCGAGGTCGCGATCGCGACCACCGGGCCCGCGGGGCTCGACGAGTTCGAACGCAACGGCGCCGACCTCGTCCTCCTCGACCTGATGCTGCCAGGGCTGCCGGGTACGGAGGTCTGCCGACAGCTGCGCGGCAAGTCCAACGTCCCGGTGATCATGGTGACCGCCAAGGACAGTGAGATCGACAAGGTCGTCGGCCTGGAGATAGGGGCCGACGACTACGTGACCAAGCCCTTCTCCTCGCGGGAGCTGGTGGCCCGCATCCGCGCGGTCCTGCGCCGCCGCGGCGAGCCGGAGGAGGTCGCCCCAGCGGCCCTGGAGGCCGGTCCGGTACGGATGGACGTGGACCGCCACGTCGTCACGGTCGCCGGCGGCAAGGTCGACCTCCCGCTCAAGGAGTTCGACCTGCTGGAGATGCTGCTGCGCAACGCGGGCCGGGTGCTGACCCGTATGCAGCTCATCGACCGGGTCTGGGGCGCCGACTACGTCGGTGACACCAAGACCCTCGACGTCCACGTCAAAAGACTCCGCGCGAAGATCGAACCCGACCCGGGCGCGCCGCGCTACCTGGTGACGGTGCGGGGTCTCGGCTACAAGTTCGAGCCGTAAACCGCGGGCCGGCGACACCGCCGGCCGGCAACACCGCGGGCCGGCGACACCGAGGGCCCGCGACACCGCGGGCCGTGAGCCTGCCCGGGGCGCATTACCTCGGGCGCGGCAAGGCGCCCTGTCCGGATCTGACCCGGACAGGGCGCCTTGCCGTACGTACCGATCGCTCAGCCGAAGGTGCTCGCGGACGCCGTCGCCGAGCCCGACGGGTTGCCGGAAGAGCTCTCCGACGGCTTGCCGGACGCGTTGCCCGACGGGGAGCCGGACGGCTCGTCCGACGAGGACTCCGACGGCGAAGCCGAGTCCGAGGCGGATTCCGACGGGGTCGGCAGCGCGCTCGGGCCCACACCCTTGAAGTAGCTCTGCGACGGGACGACCAGGGCGCGCAGCCCCACGTCACCGGTCTTGCTGAAGGTGAAGACGACCTGCTGCGCGTTGCCGTTCATCGCGGCCTCGCTGCCGTTCTCGATGACGGCCGACGCGTTGCCGGCGCCACCGAGCTGCACCGAGCCGAGGGCCGGTACGGAGACGGGGCCCGAGCCCTTGGCCGCCGAGAGCTTCACGGTCGTGTTCGTGCCCGGCAGCTTCACCGCGTCGAGGGTCTGCTTGCTGCGGCCGTTGTTGAAGAGCGTGCCCGTGACGACCGCGGGGCCACCCGCTTCGGCCTTGGGCTGCGTGACGAGGTTCACGTTCTGGAGGGTGATGTCACCGATGGAGGTGGCAGCGCTGTCCGGCTTGACTTGGAGCGTCTGCGCGTTGTTGCCCGCACCGCACGCGGCGAGCGTGGCGAGCGAGAACACGGTGGCAGTAGCGGCGAGGGCGCCGCGTCGAAGGCTGCGGCTCACGGCGGCGGCAACTCCTTGGACGTATACGAAGGAACGGAACGGGAACGGTCGGGCGGTACGGCTGGGCGGAACAGGTCGGGCGGTACGGCTGGGCGGTACAGGTCGTACGTCGTGCTGCTGGCGGCTAAAGGCCTATCAGCGCGCTTAGGTTACCGAGCCGTTGTGGCAGCCCCGCACCCGACCCGCCCCCAACGGCCACCGGCCCCGGGCGGTGCGCCATCAGGGAGCCCCGTTCCTGTCCCCGTTCTCGTCCATAGATCCCGTGGTTTCGTCCGGCGTTCACATAACTCCGTTGATCAATTGTCCCGGCGGCCTCGCATTCACCGCCAATACCGCAGCGCCGGACTATCACCGGCGTATCGCGGGGGCGGAGTGATCAAATTCAGAATCCCTTGCCCGGCGATCCGCACGGATGACCGACATCCGAACGGAGTACGGGAACTTCACCCCTCGGAATCCGGCAAATCGGGACGTTCGCCCTCATCGGAGGGTGTTGTTCGGTGCGTAACGCATGTGTTTCCGTGCGCCCGCGCAACCGCTCCGACCTGCGAATACCGTCTCCAGGAAGCTGCTCGCAGCACGTTCAGGTTGCTGTTGTCAAGCCCCGAGATGCGCCCTGACCTGCGAAAACACCATTCAGAACGGGGCATTCTCGTGTTACCCTGGATAGCCACGGAAGGGGTACCTGTCACATGACGTTCAAGGTTGGCGACACCGTGGTCTATCCCCATCACGGGGCCGCGCTGATCGAGGCCATCGAAACTCGCCAGATCAAAGGCGTGGACAAGACCTACTTGGTGCTCAAGGTCGCCCAAGGCGACTTGACGGTGCGCGTACCCGCGGACAATGCGGAGTTCGTCGGCGTGCGCGATGTGGTCGGTCAGGATGGACTGGACCGGGTCTTCGAGGTGCTTCGAGCACCGTACGCAGAGGAGCCGACAAACTGGTCCCGACGCTACAAGGCAAATCTGGAGAAGCTCGCCTCCGGGGATGTCATCAAGGTCGCGGAAGTCGTACGTGACCTGTGGCGCCGTGAGCGTGAGCGCGGACTCTCCGCCGGTGAGAAGCGCATGCTCGCCAAGGCGCGGCAGATTCTGGTGAGCGAGCTCGCTCTCGCGGAGAACACGAACGAAGACAAGGCCGAGGCTCTGCTCGACGAGGTCCTCGCGTCCTGAATCACGAATGCCGTGGTGCCCGCTGACCAGCTACGCGGAAGATGCTGAGTCGCCGGGCGCTCCGGCATGTCCGTATATCCCCACCCCGTCCGACATCCGTCGCACATTCCCCGTACACACGACCGTAGCCGATTGGTCGTCCGGCGTGCCGGGCTTATCTGGCGTGCCGGGCCCGGCAGCTGGCGCAGCTCGTCTCGACCATGTGTCACGGAAGGGTCCGGTCAAGGCGTCGCGCCCGGCACGCTCAGGCCATACCCACGTCGGCCGAGGACACAAACCTGCCGGAGTGGAACCGATGTCAGACGAAGCCAGCCCGCACCGAACCGCCGCCGTGATCCCCGCGGCGGGCCGGGGCGTACGGCTCGGCCCCGGCGCCCCCAAGGCGCTGCGCGGCCTGGGCGGCACCCCCATGCTGATCCACGCGGTACGGGCGATGGCGGCGTCCCGCGCCGTGTCGCTCGTCGTCGTGGTCGCGCCGCCCGACGGCGCGGGCGAGGTGAAGAACCTCCTCGACGAGCACGCGCTGCCGCAGCGCACCGACTACCTGGTCGTACCGGGCGGCGAGACCCGCCAGGAATCCGTACGGCTCGGCATCGAGGCGCTGCCCGAGGGCATCACCACCGTCCTCGTCCATGACGCGGCCCGCCCGCTGGTGCCGGTCGACACCGTGGACGCCGTCGTGGACGCCGTACGGGACGGCGCGGTCGCCGTCGTCCCCGCACTGCCCGTCTCCGACACCGTCAAGCAGGTCGAGCCGCGGCCGAAGGGCGAGCCGGAACCGGTCGTCGCGACGCCCGACCGGGCCACGCTGCGCGCCGTACAGACCCCCCAGGGCTTCGACAGGGCCACGCTCCAGCTGGCCCACGAGACGGTGGTCCAGCGCGGCGAAGGCGCCACGGACTGCGCGGGGATGGTCGAGCAGCTCGGCTCGCCCGTCGTGGTCGTACCGGGCCACGAGGAGGCGTTCAAGGTGACCCGGCCGCTCGACCTGGTGCTGGCCGAGGCGGTTCTCGCCCGGAGGAGGGCCAACGATGAGTTCTGACGTGACGCGTACGGACCGGGTGGTCCTCCCGCAGGTCGGGATCGGCACCGATATCCACGCCTTCGAGGAAGGCCGCGAACTCTGGTGCGCCGGTCTCCTCTGGGAGAACGAAGGCCCGGGGCTCGCCGGCCACTCCGACGCCGATGTCGTCGCCCACGCCGCCTGCAACGCGCTCTTCTCCGCGGCCGGCCTCGGCGACCTCGGCGCGCACTTCGGCACAGGCAGGCCCGAGTGGTCGGGCGCCTCCGGGCTCACGCTGCTGACCGAGGCAGCGCGGATCGTACGCGACGGCGGTTTCGCCATCGGGAACGTCGCCGTGCAGGTCGTGGGGTTGCGGCCGAAGATCGGCAAGCGCAGGGAAGAGGCGCAGAAGGTCCTCTCCGAAGCCGTCGGCGCGCCCGTCTCCGTATCGGCGGCGACCTCCGACGGTCTCGGGTTCACCGGCAGGGGCGAGGGGCTGGCCGCCGTCGCGACCGCGCTCGTCGTCCGTACGTAGAGACGTAAGCAGGAGACGTAAGCAGGAGACGTAAGGGGGGCGGCGGGCGTCACCGTACGCCGGTACGGGTGACGCCGGCGCCCCTCGCTCCATCCCCGGACCGCCCCTCACGCCGTCCCCGGATCGTTCCCCGGACCAGATTTCCGTGTCCCCGTTGCCCAAAGCGTCCCGGGGCACTGTCCCGGGCGCACTACCCTTGTCGCGTGACTATTCGGCTGTACGACACCGGCGCCCGGCAGATCCGTGACTTCGTCCCGCTCACCCCGGGCTGTGTCTCGATCTACCTCTGCGGCGCCACCGTGCAGGCCGCCCCGCACATCGGACACATCAGGTCCGGGCTGAACTTCGACATCATGCGCCGCTGGTTCACGCACCGCGGCTACGACGTCACGTTCATCCGCAACGTCACCGACATCGACGACAAGATCATCACGAAGTCGGCCGAGCAGGGCCGGCCCTGGTGGGCGATCGGGTACGAGAACGAGCGCGCGTTCAACAGCGGTTACGACGTCCTCGGCTGCCTGCCGCCCAGCTACGAGCCCCGCGCGACCGGCCACATCACCGAGATGATCGAGATGATGCGGGTCCTCATCGAGCGCGGCAACGCGTACGAGTGCGAGGGCAACGTCTACTTCGACGTGCGGTCCTTCCCCGACTACCTCCAGCTCTCCAACCAGGACATCGACGACCTGCGCCAGCCGTCCGGCGACAACGAGACGGGCAAGCGCGATCTGCGGGACTTCGCCCTGTGGAAGGCCGTCAAGCCCGGCGAGCCCAGCTGGGAGACGCCCTGGGGCCGTGGCAGGCCCGGCTGGCACCTGGAGTGCTCGGCGATGGCGCACAAGTACCTGGGCGCCGCCTTCGACATCCACGGCGGCGGACTCGACCTGATCTTCCCGCACCACGAGAACGAGATCGCGCAGGCCAAGGCGTACGGCGACGACTTCGCGCAGTACTGGGTGCACAACGCCTGGGTCACCATGAGCGGCGAGAAGATGTCCAAGTCGCTGGGCAACTCGGTGCTGGTCTCCGAGATGGTCAAGCGCTGGCGGCCCATCGTGCTGCGCTACTACCTCGGCACCCCGCACTACCGCTCGATGATCGAGTACAGCGAGGAGGCGCTGCGCGAGGCCGAGTCGGCGTTCGCGCGGATCGAGGGCTTCATCCAGCGCGTCGTGGAGAAGAACGGCGGCGCGGCCCCCGCGGCCGACGAGGTGCCGCCGGCCTTCGCCGACGCGATGGACGACGACCTCGGGGTGCCGCAGGCCCTCGCGATCGTGCACACCACCGTCCGGCAGGGGAACTCAGCGCTCGCCGCCGACGACAAGGAAGCGGCTGTCGCCCGGCTCGCCGAGGTGCGCGCCATGCTCGGTGTCCTCGGCCTCGACCCGCTGGACGAGCACTGGGCGGGCGAGACCGACCGGGGCGAGGATCTGCACGGCGTGGTCGACACCCTCGTACGGCTGGTGCTCGACCAGCGTGAGGCGGCGCGCGGCCGCAAGGACTGGGCCACCGCCGACGCCATCCGCGACCAGCTCCAGCAGTCGGGGCTGTCCGTCGAGGACAGCGCCTCGGGGCCCCGCTGGACGCTGGGCCCGCGCTGACCACGGCCGCGGTTACGTACGCTGTCACTGAACCCCGTTACACATATGAACGCCGCGTACGCCGCGTACGCATCACGGAAGCAACGAAACAGGTAGGTCATGGCCGGGAACAGCAGGAACCGCCGCACGTCCGGCAAGAAGGGCATGCAGGTCGGTAGCGGCGGCCAGCGGCGCCGGGGCCTCGAAGGCAAGGGCCCGACCCCGCCTGCCTCCGCGCGCAAGGGCCATGTCAAGAACCGCGTCGCCAACGCGAAGGCCAAGCAGACCCAGCGCCGTCAGGTCGCCCGCCGTGGCGGCAAGGGCACCAGCGAGATGGTCGTGGGCCGCAACCCGGTCTTCGAGGCGCTGCGCGACGGTGTGCCCGCCTCGATGCTCTACGTGCAGCAGTTCATCGACAACGACGAGCGGGTCCGCGAGGCGCTCCAGCTCGCGGCCGACCGCGGCGGCATCCACCTCATGGAGGCCCCCAAGCCGGAGCTGGACCGGCTGACGAACGGCCTCAACCACCAGGGCATGGTGCTCCAGGTCCCGCCGTACGAGTACGCGCACCCGGACGACCTCGCCGCCGCCGCCTTCGACGACGGCGAGGACCCGCTGATCGTCGCGCTGGACGGCGTCACCGACCCGCGCAACCTCGGCGCCGTCGTACGGTCCGTCTCCGCCTTCGGCGGCCACGGCGTCGTCGTCCCCGAGCGGCGCGCGGCCGGTATGACGGCCGGTGCCTGGAAGTCGTCGGCCGGCGCCGCCGCCCGTACGCCGGTCGCCCGCTGTACGAACCTGACGCGGACGCTTGAGGCGTACCGCAAGGCGGGCCTGACCATCGTCGGGCTCGCGGCGGACGGTGACACCGAGGTCGGCGAGCTGGCGGCGCTGAGCGGACCCGTCGTCATCGTCGTCGGCAGCGAGGGCAAGGGCCTGTCGCGGCTGGTCGGCGAGACGTGCGACTTCCGCGTCCGGATCCCGATGCCGGGCGGCGCCGAGTCGCTCAACGCCGGTGTGGCGGCGGGGATCGTGCTGTACGAGGCGTCCCGCCACCGCGTCTGACGTTCTGGCGTCAGACGCGGTGACGTGCGGCGGTCCCGGCTGGCCAGGCGCCGCCTACGTGCCGCCCGCGTGCCGGCTACGTACGGCGGTTGAGCGCGCCGCGTGCCCGCAGGACGCGGCGTCTGACCCGTAGCAGCAACGGCGGTCGCACCCCGGCCCGCAGGACCGGGGGCGCGCCGTCCTGCGGGACCGTCAGCGACACCGGCAGCTCGGTCTCCTTCTGCCGGCCGCAGTTCACGATCCGCGCCTTCAGCTCCCAACTGCCGCCCTTACGGCCCGCGTTGATGGTGTCGGGGGCGAGCCGTGCCACCGACTGCTGGACCAGTCTGAACGCGCCGTCGGTGTCGCCGCCGTCGTCGCCGCTGCTGCTACTGCCGTCGACCGGGACGCGCTTCGCCGTACTCGTACCCGGCAGGAAGAACTCCTCGCCGCCGCCGCCCCTGCGGCGCGCCACGACGTCCAGCCGCGCTTTGTTCAGCCGGTCCGTGACGTCCAGGGCCTCCGGCGGTATGCCGCCGACCGGCAGTCGCAGCAGGTCGGCGCCGCCTTCGTGCGTGTACGTCAACGGGCCGTCGGGGCCGATCAGTTCGGCCTCGACGGTGACCTCGTCCTTCCCCGTCACCCGGGCCGTCGCCTTCGCCCGGATCGCCGCCTCCCAGCGCCCCAGCTCGGCCAGTTCGTCCGCCCTGCCCTGGACGACGAGCGCCACCACGGCGCGCTGCGGCGCCGGCAGCCCTGCGGCCACCCCTGGTGCGAACCGCTCCGTCACCACGGACCGCACCTCGCGGAAGAAGTCCGCGCGCCACTCGGCCGGCGCGTCGAGATACCGCGCCGCTGTCAGCCGCGCGACCATCTCCACCCGCAGCCACCGCCGGTGCAGCCGGTCGCGCAGCGCGCCCGGCTCCGTGTTCGCGTCCACGATGTCCAGCGCCTCGCGTACGTTGCCGAAGTAGCCCGCCGGGTCGAAGCGCCGGAAACCGGCGTTCGACGCGTCGGCGCGCGCCACGTGGAAGTAGCAGACGTAGTCGGAGAGCACCGAGATCCGGTCGGCCGCGAAGTACGCGGCCGTCACGAACACATGGTCCTCCAGGCGCCGCTTGCCCTCGGGGAAGCGCAGCCCGTGCTTCAGCAGGAACGACCTGCGGAACATCTTGTGCGGGGTGAGGCTGTCGATCAGCGGATCGGCTGCGAGCGTCGCGTCCGGCCGGTTGTGCCGGAACAGCTCGCGCGGCACGTTGCGGCCGCGGCCCGCCATCTTCCCGATGACGACGTCCGCGTCGTTCTCCTTCGCGTACGCGTAGAGCCGCTCCAGCGCCTCGTCGCCGAGCCAGTCGTCGTTGTCGGCGAACTGGACGTACTCGCCGCGCGCCCGGTCGATCCCGATGTTGCGGGGGCGGGAGGGCCAGCCGGAGTTGGGGATGTGGACGACGGTGATGTTGTCCTGCTCGGCGGCCAGTGTGTCGAGCCGGGCGCCGGTGCCGTCCGTCGAGCCGTCGTCCACGAAGATCGCTTCCCAGTCGGTCTTCGGCATCGACTGGCGCAGCAGTGAAGTGATCAACTCACCGATGTCGGCGCCCGGGTTGTAGACCGGCACGACCACGCTGACCTTGGGCGGCCCACCGCTCACGGCAGGTTCCTGCGTCTCCTCGGCGGCCGTTGCGCTTAAGTCCCGTGCGGGGTGGCCGTTCTTCTGTTCGTTCGCCATGGAAGCAGGATGCCGCAAAAGGAACACTTGCGGCGCGTCCGGCCAACAGATCGGGGCGGCGCCGGATGATCTTGACGGGTCTCGGACATATCGCGCGCGTCAAGGCAGTGTCCTAAACACAAGTCACTCGGTTAGATGAGTGTGGACACCAGAACGCCCCGGCCCGGGTTCGACGATCAGCCCCCGCTGAGCATGCTCAAGGTGGACTGCGATCCCGCGCAGGTCATCGTGAACCACGCCAGCTTCCGGGTGAAACTCGCGACGCCCCAGCGCACGGGCACCGCACGCGCAGGCACCGCACGCGCGGGCGCCGACACCGCGCGTATCCCCGCCATGAGCGGCACCGCAGGCAAGGCAGGCGCCGCGGGCGCCGGCGCCGTACGCCGCCGGGCACCCGTCGTCTGGAGCGGCAGGTCCGAACCGGGTGACCCCGGAGCGACCGGGCTCCTCCAGGCCGTACGGAACTCCTCAGCGGTGCGCGCGGGCGGCGTGGCCGCCGGCGGCGGCTATCCCGAAGCGGCGGAGGGCTACGACACCGGCGCCACGCAGGTCATCCCCCGGATCGACCTCGACGACGACGGCACGACCGTCGTCCCCGCCGTCCCCGGCGGTGGCGGCCGCAGGCCCGGGGGGCCGCTGCTGCCCCCGATGCGGCAGGCCGTCGGCGCGTACGACACCCCCGAACACGACCCGGACGAACAGAGTTACGAGCTCTACCCCGACTCCGACTCCGGTTCCGACACCGGTCGCGACGGGCCGCGCAGCCAACGGCACGGCGCCGACAACGTCCGGCACGCGTACTACCCGGGCCGCCGGATGAACCTCGGCGTGGTGCTGCTCCCGCTGCGCGTGTTCCTCGGGTTCATCTCCATCTACGCCGGCATGGGCAAGCTCTGCGACCCCGTGTACTTCGACGGCGGCGAGCGCGGCTCCATGGTGAAGTGGCTCAACTCGCTGCACCCGTGGGCCCTCGCCGAGCCGCTGCGCGACTTCGCGCTCTCGCACCCGGTGGGCGCCGGGCTGAGCGTCGCGTTCCTCCAGATCGTCGCCGGTGTGCTCACGGTGCTGGGTCTGTGGCAGCGGGTCGCGGCCTCCCTCGGCACGCTGCTGTCGGCGGCGCTGATCCTCACCGTCAGCTGGCGGACCGTACCGGCGTACGACGCGCCGGACATCATCTACCTCGCCGCCTGGTCCCCGCTGATCATCGCGGGCGCGCCCGTCTACTCCGTCGACGGACGCCTCGCGGGCGAGGCCTGGCGCAAGCTCGGTCCGCGCTCCGAGATCTGGGACCTGCGCAGGCACGTACTGCGCCGTGGCACGGTCATCGCGAGCGTCGTCATCGGGCTGACCCTGCTCATCGGGTCCGTGCTCGGCGGGGCCGTACGGTCGTCCGACATGGTGACGGTGCCGGGCCCGAACCAGGACCCGGTCAACCAACTCCCGGGCGCCCCACTGCCGCAGAAGTCGCGGCACAGCAAGGCGTCGCAGTCGCCGACCGGTTCGGACCGTACGAGCGGCCGTCCGACGGAGCCGTCGGCGGGCAAGTCGCAGAGCCCCACGGCGCAGCAGTCCACGGCGGGCAGCGTGGCGCCCGCCCGGCAGAGCGGCCCGTCGGACACGTCGGGCACCGCTCAGCAGCCCAGCAGGACGCAGGGCACGGGCGGCGGCCAGGCGCCCCCGCAGACGGCCCAGCAGGCGCCTCCGGCGACCGGCAGCCAGGGTCCCGCCTCCAGCGGCGGTACGAGCGGTGGCGGCGGCAGCACGGGCGGCGGCAGCGGCAGTGACGGCGGCGACAGCGGCGGTACGAGCGGCGGGTCGACGTCGGGCGGTGGCGGCGGGGCGAAGAACCCGATCGGCGGGCTGCTCGGCTGAGCCCGGGACACACGAGGGAGGGGCGGCCACCGGGACAGGGGTGGCCGCCCCTTCGTGACGTACCCGCACGTCGTGACGTATCCGCACGTGCGGCCTTGAGGAGCCTCAAACCCCGCCGGTGGCAAGCTCCTTGGCGGCCTCGGTGAGGTCCTTCGCGGTGTCGATGGCCCGCCAGTACGCGCCCTGCGGCAGCGGGAAGCCCGCCAGCCGGCGCTCACGGGCCAGCCGGGGGAACGTCGTACGTTCGTGGTCGCCGCGGTCGGGCAGCAGCTCCACGAAGTCCGGGGCGAAGACGTACACGCCCGCGTTGATCAGATAAGGCGACGGGGGCGACTCGATGAAGTCGAGGACATGCCCGAACTCGTCGGTCTCCACGGCCCCCCAGGGGATCCGGGGCCGGGCCAGCGCCAGCGTCGCCGTGGCGTCGCGCTCCGCGTGGAACGCCGCCATCTCGCGCAGCGAGAACCGCGTCCAGATGTCGCCGTTCGTCGCGTACCAGGGCTCGGTGGGGTCCTTCAGATGCGCGGCGGCGTACTTGAGCCCGCCGCCGCGCCCGAGGGGTTCGGACTCGACCACCGTGGTGACGTGGAGCGGCAACACGGCGTCCTCCAGCCATTCCTGGAGGACTTCGGCGAGATGGCCGCAGGAGACGACGGCGTCCGTCACCCCCTCGGCGGCCAGCCAGGAAAGCTGATGGCCGATGATCGGGGTCCCCGTGCCGGGGATCTCGACCATCGGCTTGGGACGGTCATCGGTGTACGGGCGCAGCCGCGACCCCTGGCCGCCCGCCAGGACCACGGCCTGCGTCGGATAGGTATGCATGCCGTGCACGATATGCGGGGCGGGCAGGGAGCCCTCGGTCAGCTCCCCGCGGTCTGCTGGGAGACCCCGTAGGCGAACGACGTGTCGCACACGGGACGCGAGAACGACTGCGCCCGTGTGGGACCGTAGTGGGCGACGGCCGCGCGGCCCAGGGACCGGGCGATCGACATGCAGTGCTTGGCGAGCGAGGGACGGGCCTCGACCTCACGCTGGAGATGGGTCAGGGCGATCCCCGGGTCCTTCTCCTGAAGCTCGACCAGGAGCTTGTCGCGGAGAATGTCCTGCGGGGTGCGGGACTTGGCCTTCACGGACGCGGTGTCCGACGAAGCGGTCATGATCTGCGACTCGGAACTGGACGCCCACGGGACACGCGCGACAGCGAGGGTCCCGGAGAGCACCAGAACGACGGGCAGTACGAAGGCGAGAGTTCGGCCGATACGGCGGGCTGTATGGGTCACGCAGGCGAGCGTAGCGGCCAGTGATGATTTGGCGACATTTAGTCACTCTGCCGGGGGATGGTTCGAGGGGTCTTTTCGAATTACGTGTTGACGACCCTCGGTCGAAGTGGCCTGTATCCCGGGGCATTTGTCGACTTACGCCGACGGCCCCGCACCGGAGTGCGGGGCCGTGCGGACGAATTCGCGCCGGTGAACGGGGTGGGCGCGTCAGTCGTTCCAGTCGATCGCTTCGATCGGGGAATCAGTCGGTGAGGCGCTCGCCGGTGGAGGTCGAGAAGACGTGCAGCTCGCCCGGGTGCGGGGTGACGTGGACCGTCGTGCCCTTCTCCGGCACCGAACGGCCGTTGACGCGGACGACCAGTTCCTTGGTCTCGTTGTCGAGCTCGGCCGAGCCGTAGACGTAACCGTCGGCGCCCAGCTCCTCGACGACGTTGACGGCGACGGCGAGGCCGGCCGGGGCGTCGTCGGTCGCCTTCGAGAGCGACTTGGTGGCCGCGCCCTCTTCACCGGCGATGTCGAAGTGCTCGGGGCGGACACCGACCGTGACGGTGGTGTCGCCGCGGTCGGCGGCGGCGGACAGCGCCTCACGCGAGACCGGGACGATGGTGTTGCCGAACTTCACACCGCCGTCGGTGATGGGGACCTCGATCAGGTTCATCGCGGGGGAGCCGATGAAGCCGGCGACGAAGAGGTTCTTCGGGCGGTCGTACATGTTGCGCGGCGAGTCCACCTGCTGGAGGAGCCCGTCCTTGAGGACCGCGACGCGGTCACCCATGGTCATGGCCTCGACCTGGTCGTGCGTGACGTACACGGTGGTGATGCCGAGGCGGCGCTGCAGCGAGGCGATCTGGGTACGGGTGGAGACACGGAGCTTGGCGTCGAGGTTCGACAGCGGCTCGTCCATGAGGAACACCTGCGGCTCACGCACGATGGCGCGGCCCATCGCGACACGCTGACGCTGACCACCGGAGAGCGCCTTCGGCTTGCGGTCGAGGTACTCGGTGAGGTCGAGGATCTTCCCGGCCTCCTCGACCTTCTTGCGGATCTCCGCCTTGTTGACGCCGGCGATCTTGAGCGCGAAGCCCATGTTGTCGGCGACGGACATGTGCGGGTACAGCGCGTAGTTCTGGAACACCATCGCGATGTCCCGGTCCTTCGGCGGCAGGTGCGTGACGTCGCGGTCACCGATGCGGATCACTCCGTCGTTGACGTCCTCAAGACCCGCGAGCATGCGCAGGGAGGTCGACTTGCCACAACCGGAAGGACCGACGAGGACGAGGAACTCGCCGTCGGCGACATCGAGCTCAAGCTGGTCGACAGCGGGCTTCGTGGAGCCCGGGTAGACCCGGGTTGCCTTGTCGAACGAGACAGTAGCCATGATCAGTGTGTCCCTTCACCGGCAGGAACGTGCCGGACGATCCGAGTAAAGGAATGGATCTTCCACAGGGAAGCGGAAGATGGGTCTAGTCCACCTGGGTGAACTTGGGGTGACGTTACCCCCGGATTTCCGATCTGTCAGTAGGTTCACCTGCACGAAATTCTGCCGGAGCACTGATCGGAGACGGCTACACTTCTCTCGCGCGCCTCCTTAGCTCAGCTGGCCAGAGCAACGCACTTGTAATGCGTAGGTCGTCGGTTCGAATCCGACAGGAGGCTCCGAAAACCCCAGGACTCACTCGCCGTGACCTGGGGTTTTTCCTGTTTCCTGGCGGACTCCTCAGCTGTCGCGCCGCGCGCCGTAGCGGAGACCGTCGACGAGCAGCGCGACCATTCGCTCGTCGGCGGTGCGGTCCACGCCTCCCGTGCAGATCCGGGAGACGGCGTACAGCAGGTCCAGCGGGGCGATGTCGGCGCGGACCTCACCGGCGGCCGCTGCCGCTTCGAGGAGTTGGCGCAGTGCGGGCTCGAATCTCTGTTGGAAGTAGGCGGGCAGCGGCTCGAAGGCGGGGTTGCCCGAGTGCAGGGCCGCGGACAGCCCGCGTTTGGTGCCGACGAACCCGGTGAAGCGGCGCAGCCAGCGGGCCAGGGCCTCGAAGGGCTCCTGGGTCGCGGCCAGGACGGCCGCCTCGTCGGCGCAGGCGTCCACCTCATGCCGGAAGACGGCCGAGACCAGGTCCGAGCGTTCGGGGAAGTGCCGGTAGAACGTGGCGAGACCGACTCCCGCACGGCCTGCGATCTGGCGCACGGGGGCATCCACGCCCGCTTCGATGAACACCTCACGAGCCGCCTCGACCAGTGCGTCGACACTGCGCTGCGCGTCTGCGCGCACCCGGCGGGCCGGCTCGGGGCGGGGCGTGCTCATGTGTCCCTCCGATTGCTAACTGAGAAGGTGTTCCGTATCGTCTAAATGGTAAGACGTTCCGTTTTACCGATCGTAACAGCAGCAGTACCGGAGGACAGCCATGAAGTACCGCACGCTGGGCCGCACCGGCATCCAGGTCAGCCCCTACTGTCTGGGGGCCATGATGTTCGGCGCCATCGGCAATCCCGACCACGACGACTCGATCCGCATCATCCACAAGGCGCTCGACTCCGGTATCAACTTCGTCGACACCGCCGACGTGTACTCGCGCGGCGAGTCGGAGGAGATCGTCGGCAAGGCCCTCAAGGGCCGCCGCGACGACGTCGTCCTCGCCACGAAACTCAACGGCGCGATGGGCGAGGACCCCAACATGCGCGGCGGCTCCCGGCGTTGGATCATGACGGCCGTCGAAGACTCGCTGCGGCGCCTGGGCACCGACCACATCGACCTCTACCAACTGCACCGCCTCGACCCCACGGTCGACCTTGAGGAGACCCTGTCGGCCCTCACCGACCTGGTGCGCAGCGGCAAGGTCCGCGCCGTCGGCTCGTCGGCCTTCCCGGCCTCCACCATCGTCGAAGCCCAGTGGATCGCCGAGTCCCGCGGATTGCAACGCCTGCGCACCGAACAGCCCGCGTACTCCATCCTCGACCGCGGCATCGAGCGCGAGATCCTGCCCGTCGCGCAGAAGTACGGCATCGGGACCCTCGTCTGGAGCCCGCTCGCCCAGGGCATGCTCACCGGCCGCTACCGCAAGGGGCAGCAGGCCGATACCCACCGCGGCGGACTCTTCAAGCACTACAGCGACGAGCGCCGCCTCGACGTGGTCGAGCAGCTCGTCCCGCTCGCCGAACGCTCCGGCATCAAGCTCACCCACCTGGCGATGGCGTTCGCTGTCTCCCACCCCGGGGTCACCTCGGCCATCATCGGCCCGCGCACCATGGAGCACCTGGACGACCTGCTCGCCGGTGCCGACACCACGCTGGACGACGCCCTGCTGGACGAGATCGACGCCATCGTCGCTCCCGGCACCGACGTGAGCCAGCTCGACATGGCCTACAAGCCGCAAGCGCTCCAGCAGGCCGGCCTGCGCCGCCGCCCCCTCGAAGAACGCCCCGCCGCCTAGTGCCGTGACCGGGACAGGAGGCTCTGAAACCCCCGGACTTGCCTGCGGTGCCCTGGGGTTTTGTGCCGCCCGGGGGCGTGGCTACCCGGCGGCCTAGGCTGGGCGCATGACTGACGCGGGGGGACGGGGCGAGCCGTCCGGGGTGTGGGCCACCGCCGTGGGCGTGGCCAGGGTGAGGGCGTTGGAGACGGCGCGGGAGCAGCCGCTGTTCCGGGATCCGCTGGCGGCGGCCTTTGCCACGGCCGGCGGGCTGGAGCCCGGGGCGCCGTTGCCGCCGCGCGCGGACGAGGCGTCGCGGCGGCGCTGGCTCGGGGTGGCCGTCTCGATCGTCATCCGGACGAAGTTCCTGGACGACCTGCTGGAGCGGGCGGTCGCGTCCGGGGTCCGGCAGGTCGTGCTGCTCGGCGCAGGGATGGACAGCCGGGCCTTCCGGATGGACTGGCCCGCGGGGACCAGGCTGTTCGAGGTGGACACGGCCGAACCGCTGGGCTTCAAGGCCTCGGTGCTGGGTCAGGAGCGGGCCGTGCCGCGCTGCGAGCGGATCACCGTCCCGGTCGACCTGCGCGAGGACTGGCCCGGCGCCCTGACCGCCGCCGGGCACGATTCGGCGCGGCCGACCGTGTGGATCGCCGAGGGACTGCTGATCTACCTGCCCGAGGACGCGGTGCAGTTGCTGCTCGAACGGATCGGCGCGCTGTCCGCGGCAGGCAGCAGGATGGGCCTGACACTGGGCTCGCGCGGTGTGGTCGAACGTTTCCGTGGGGACGCCGGTCCGGGATCGGCGGCGTCGATGTGGCTCTCGGAGATGCCGGAGGACCCGGTCGGCTGGCTGGACAGTCTCGGCTGGGAGGCGGAGACCTTCACCTTGCGTGAGCGCGCCGAGGCCTACGGGCGTCCGGTGCTCACCCCGTCACGGCAGAACGAGGGCCCCGGCGGCCTGGTCTCGGCGGTGCGCGCGGCGCACTGAGAGGGCGCCGATCCACGGCTTATCCCCAGGTGAGGGGGTCGAGGTGGAGGTAGAAGTCCGCGCGGTCGCGGTCGAGGACGATGTCGTAGCGGTGGGCGAACGTCTCGTCCGCCGCGGTCGACTGTTGGCCGTCGGTCCACGTCTCGCCTGCGGTGGCGAGGAGAAGGGCGATGTCGGCGTAGGGGTCGGCCCGTCCCAGGCGGCCGAGGTCGATGAAGCCGGCCACGGTTATGCTCTCCGGGTCGAGGATGATGTTGGGCAGGCACAGATCCCCGTGGCAGACGACGGTTTCCGCGGCTTCCTGGGCGAGGCGGCCGTCAACTTGCGGCTCAAGACGCGCAAGCAGCTCGTCCGGAGGTGTCTGCCGCTGATCCTGCGGGAGGAAATCCGGGTTGACCGCGCCGCGCGCGACGACATCGCGGGCAGTGGTGAACATCTGCGTGAGGTCGCGAGTGAAGGGGCACTGCTCCGGCGGAAGATCGTGCAACTGACGCACCGCGCCGGCGATCGGCCGCCAGGCCGCCCGGAGCAGCGAAGCCGGCACACGATCGGCGGGGACTCCCGCGACGCTGCTGGTCAACAGGGCAGCGCCATCGGCGTTGACACGCCAGTCGAGTACGCGTGGACACGGCACCCCCTGCGTGCCGAGCCAGGCGACGCGGTCCCGCTCCGCCTCCAACGAGGCCACGTGCTCGGCTGCGACGCACTTGGCGTAGCGCGATCCGTCAGGAGAACGGAAGACCCCGGCCCCGGACTCGCCGTCCGTGACGGGCTGCCACCCGCCGCCGTCGCGGCCGACGTGCAGCAAGGCTTGGAATACGGACGTCGAATCGATCACGAACCCCAACCTAACCGGGGCGGTGGGAGCGGCAGCCGCACAGGCGTCAGGCCGAGGGCGACACGGGATAGCCGATGGTCTCGGCTGCCCCGGTCACGTCGTCCAGGGAGACGGCCGGGTTGAGGTCGGCGATCACGGATCGGGTCAGGGGGCGCAGGCCGTAGAGGTGACGGACGGCTTCGAGGTCGACGGGGGTCTCGTAGTAGTCCTTGGCAAACGACTGGAACGCCTCGGGAGTGGGGTCGACGAGCAGCCCGAACAGCCATTCCGAGCCGTCGGGGTCCGGATGCCCGCCGGGGAAGTCGATCCGGCCGGCCTGCCAGCGCTCGTCCGCCGGCTGTCGCCACACGCACACCGTCACGACGGGGGTGCCGTCCTCATCCGTGAAGGCGGGTTCGCGGACGTACTTCCGGAACACGTCCGGGACCGAGTCGACCACACCCGGCCACGGCGCCGGCGCGGCGTCGTGCTGGTACGGGCTCAACGGGGACTCGTGGTCGAAGCCGCGTATGAAGGCGCCGGCGGACGAGAAGACGATGTCGAACTCGTCGCCCGATCCGTTTCGCATCGAGGCGAGCGCTTCGGTCTCCGACCAGCGGGAGTTGAACGAGTAGTACCGCTCGCCGGCCGGATCGAGGACCGCCTCCGCCATGGCCATCGCCCGGCACAGGTCCCGCAGGGACCGGATGTCGGGCAGCGCCTCGGCGACGTCGTAAACAGTCATACGGCCCATCCAAGCGGACGCCACTGACACCGCCCTGGCGTCGCCGGTCTGCCATGTGATCAGTCCAGCCACGTGCCCTCGCGCATGAGGACCCTGCCGCGCAGTTCCGGCTCGCCGCGCCAGGCGAGCACGGTCTTCGGCGTCACGCGTATGTACAGAAAGGGGCCCTCTTCCGCGCGTGGGTCCCATCCGAACTTCTCGGCGAACGCGTCCGCGGCGTCCGCCGGCACGTCCCGGTCAGGGAAGCACTCCGCCGTCCCTTGCAGGAGCACCACGTCGAAGGTGTCCGGCAGCGCCAGCCGCACACGGGGCTCCGTGCGTACGTTGCGCGCGGTCGCTGAGGTCTCGGCGGTGCACATCCAGACGGCCTGGCCGTCCCAGCAGAACCACAGCGGCACTTGATGCGGGCCGTGCTCCGGATGGGCCGTCGACACCCACATGTCCCTCTCTGCGGCGAGGCGTTCAAGAGTGTCGCGCCTGCGCTCCGGCACATCACGACGAGCGGTTCCCGTGGTCTGCATGAACACCGACCCTCATCAGCGATTCCGTGGCGCGCATGAGGCGCCGGTCCTACTCCCGGCGACCGACCAGCCTCAAGGGCCGCCGCGTCACGGGTCTGTCCCAGCGGGCGGTGTTCGTGGGGCCGCGCGGAACGGTGCTGGGAACGGGTGTTCCTACCCGTCGGTGGCGGGCGCTCGCGCGGTTGTGGGCGGGTGGCGGGGTGTGTTGTGCCTGGCTGTGCGCGTAACAGGCGTGTCTTAGGCGGTGGTTGTGCGGAACGGATCACCGGGCGCGCTGGGTCTTGATGGTCAGCAACGTACGGAACGGTCCACGTACTGCCAACTGACATCGAGGTAGAAACGATGCGCGTTCACAAACTGACCTTCGCAGCCCTGGCCGTCGTCGCGGGTCTCTCACTGACGGCCTGTCAGAGTGACGACGACAGCGCGGGACAGAGTGCCCCGTCGTCGGCCGCCTCCAACACGCCTTCCGCAGACAGCGGTTCGGGCTCGGACAGTTCGGATCAGGGCGGCGGGAGCGATGCTGCGGGGAACGACTCGGGGGCGAGCGGCTCCAACGCGAGCAGCAAGGTCGGCAAGTGCCGCACCGACGATCTGGAGATCACGGCGACGGACAACACCATCGACGGTGACACCGACGCCACCGTCGCGGTGGAGTTGAAGAACGGCAGCGGCCGGGACTGTGTGATTTCCGGGTACGCGGGCGTCGACCTGAAGACCAACGCGGGGTCGCTCTCCGCCAAGCGCACCGGCCAGGAGACCACATCGGCCGTTCTCAAGGACGGAAAGTCGACGGCCTTCCCGATCAGCTACCCGTTCAACAAGTCGGGCGGCTCCGGCATCCGCATCACGGGCCTGGTCGTCACCCCGCCCGACGAGACGAAGTCCGTCACCCTCGACTGGCCGGGCGAGGCCGCCCTGCCCGTCACCGAAGGCGCCGGTTCTCCGGTGCGGATCGGCCCGGTCGGCAGCGCCGGTCAGGGCGGCTGACTCCTGCTCCTGCGGGAGCGCTCCGTCAAGCGGCCGTCCGACAGCAGTGTGCCCGCCTGCTTGATGTGCCGCAGGACCGGGGAGACCTCCATGGTCTGCAGACCGGGCATGGACCCGATGCGGTCCGAGGTGAACTCGAACAGCTCGTCCAGGTCACGGCAGTGTGCGACGGCGTGGAGGTTGTACGGGCCTGAGACGGCCGCGACGAAGGCGATCTCGGGCTCCTGCGCCAGGGCGCGTCCGAAGGTCTTCACCGCCGAAGGATGCACGCGCAGCCACAGGTTGGCCCGGGTGTGATAGCCGAGAGCCGCCGCGGCGATCTCGACGTCGATCTGGACGACGCGGCTCAGGAGCAGAGCGTGCAGACGGCGGGACACCCGGCCCGGAGTGGAGTCCGCAGCGGCGGCGAGGTCGGTGAGGCCGGCCCGGCCGTCCGCGCCGAGGGCGTCAAGAATCTTCTCGTCGTCGGCGGTGAGGTGTACGGGGTCGCGCGCGACGACCGGAGCTTCCGTGAACGGGGAACCGTCGCTCCCGAGGAGGGTCTCCTCCTCCGCGGACAGCGCGCCGCGCAGGGCGGCCCAGTAGTGGCCCCGGCCTCCCATGAACTGCCGCAGCATGGCGAAGGCATTGATGTCGAGCACGGCGGCGGTGCGCGGAAGCCGTTGGCCGAGCAGGTCTTCGCGCTGTTCCCGGGTGCGTGACTGCGTCGCGCAGGTGATCTCGCAGCCCGCCGCGCTCACCGCCACCCAGTTGACGTCGTCGCGCTGGGCGAGTGCGTCGGCGATGGCCGTGACACTGCCGGGGCGGCAGCGGAGCCGTACCAGCCACCGGCTCTGTCCCAGCGCCCCCGGATTGACCACCCCGGCCACACGGATGACGCCCTCGGCGCACAGCCGCCGGTAGCGGCGGTTGACGGCGCTCTCGGTGAGGCCGAGCGCGGACGCCATCGCAGTGAAGGAAGCCCGAGGAGCGATCTGTAGTGCGCGAATGATTCGCACATCATCGGGCTGCGAGGCGAAGGAATCAGACACTGATGCATCTGTCATGGGGGAAATCCTACAGATCGGCCCCGCCGTCCTGCCGCTGCGGCGGCGCGGCGGACAGACTTGGCAGGCACCCACGACGTAACGAGACGTAACGAACGGAGATGACGCCGGATGTCATCGACTGCCACAGAATCGACTCCCACGGACCGGCGGCCGCCGACCGCCCTCATCGTCGGGGCCTCGCGCGGCCTCGGCCACGCGATGGCGGCGGAATTCCTCGACCGGGGCTGGCACGTCATCGGCACGGTCCGCGACACCACCGCCCGCACACCCCTGCACGACCTCGCGGACGCGGCCGACGGGCGCGTCACCATCGAGCGTCTCGACATCAACGAGCCCGACCACCTGCCGCCCCTGCACGAGCGTCTCGCCGACCGCCGCCTCGACGTGCTCTTCGTCAACGCGGGCATCACGAACAACGAGCGGACGCCGATCGGCGCGGTCCCGGTAGCCGACTTCGTCGAGGTGATGGTCACCAACGCGCTCAGCCCGATGCGCGTCGTCGAAGCGCTCGAAGACCTCGTGGCCCCCGCAGGACTCATCGGGGCGATGACGTCCGGGCAGGGCAGCATCACCAACAACACCACCGGGGGCCGCGAGGTCTACCGGGGAAGCAAAGCGGCCTTGAACATGTTCATGCGCAGCTTCGCGGCCCGCCAGGCCGATACGCGCCGTGCCTTCGTCCTGCTGGCACCAGGCTGGATCCGCACCGAACTGGGCGGCCCTGACGCACCGTTCACGATGGAGGAGTCCGTCCCGCTCCTGGTGGACATCCTGCTGTCCAGGCTGGGCACGCCCGGCCTGGCGTATCTGGACCGCAACGGCGAGACGGTGCCCTGGTAAGCGCCGGGGACGGCACGTGCCGGCGTCGGTGCCGGCGGAGGCTGGGGCTCCGCAACTGGGGTGGTGTGCGGGGCCATACGCTGGGGAGACCCGGGCATTCGTGGGATCAGCGAGGTGCTTAGTCTGGCTTTGCCTAGGGGCGGCCCGTTGCCGAGGGGTGCCCGGCGGGGGAGGAGTGGTTCGGATGGGTGCGGTACGGCAAGGCAGTTTCCGGTCGGGGACGGTGGTCCTGGGGAGCATAGGGCTGCTGGCGGCGACGCTCGTGTCATGTTCCTCCGACCCGGACAAGCGCTGCGTTGACCCGTCGACGTACAAGAAGATCGACGACAAGCAGTGCCATGACGGCGGGACCGGGCGCTACTACTACGGCGGCAAGGTCCGTGGCGGGAAGCTGACCGGCGGCAGTTTCGACAAGTCGGCGGTCAGCCGGGGCGGCTTCGGCGGCCATGGCGATTCGCACGGCGGCTGAGTCGCCGGCCGATGCGACGCCACACCATCACACCGCGCCCGGACTGGCAGCGGATCGTCGAGGAGCAGGGTGTTGTCTATCCCCTGACCCGCTATCCCGACGACACGCTTCGCCCCTACTGGGACGAGAGCGCGTACTACTCCTTCTCGCTGCCCGAGGTGGAGGCGCTGGAAGAAGTGGTCGAGGAACTGCACGAACTGTGCCTCGACGCAGCCGCGTTCATCGTGGCCGAGGACCGCTTCGCCTCGCTGGGCATCACCGACCGGCGGGTTGCCGAGCTCGTCGCCGACTCGTGGCGGCGGCGGGCCGAACAGCCGTCCCTGTACGGGCGGTTCGACCTGCGGTACGACGGTACGGACGGCGCGCCGGCCAAGCTGCTGGAGTACAACGCCGACACACCGACGTCGCTGGTCGAGGCGGCGAGCGCGCAGTGGTTCTGGATGGAGGAGCGGTTCCCCCGAGCCGACCAGTGGAACTCGCTGCACGAACGGCTCGTGGACGGCTGGCGGAAGCAGGCGCATCTGCTGCCGCCGGGGCCGTTGCACTTCGCCCATTCCGAGGCCGACGAGCTGGGCGAGGACCTGATGACGGTCGCGTACCTGCGCGAGACCGCCGAGCAGGCGGGCATAGCCACGGCCGCGCTCTCCGTCGAGGCGATCGGCTGGGACGAGCTGTCGGGGCGTTTCGTGGACGAGCAACTGGGCTTCATACGCGCCTGTTTCAAGCTCTACCCGTGGGAATGGCTGGTGACCGACCGCTTCGGCGAGCACGTCATGGACACCCTCGACAACGGCGGCGGCACGGGTACCACCTGCTGGATAGAGCCCGCGTGGAAGATGCTGCTCTCCAACAAGGCGCTGCTGGCGATCCTTTGGGAACGCAACCCCGGCCACCCGAATCTGCTCCCGGCCTATCTGGACGGGCCGCGCGAGCTGGCCACCACCGGCGGTTACGTCGCGAAGCCGCTGCTCGGCCGCGAGGGCGCCGGTGTCAGTGTGCACGAGGCGGGGGCCGCTTCCGTCGTACGGACCGACGAGCCCTGCTGCTACCAGGAG
The DNA here is from genome assembly GCF_036084755.1 of Streptomyces sp. NBC_00370. Taxonomy (NCBI): domain Bacteria; kingdom Bacillati; phylum Actinomycetota; class Actinomycetes; order Kitasatosporales; family Streptomycetaceae; genus Streptomyces; species Streptomyces sp. NBC_00370. Next base: position 3,840,724 of record NZ_CP107968.1, on the reverse strand, counting down.
TTGGCCCCGCTGCCCGACTTCGACGGGAACCGCGTGGTGCTGGGCGCGTGGGTGGTGGGCGACGAGTCGGCGGGCCTCGGTATCCGTGAGTCCGCAGGGCTGATCACCGACGAGTACGCGCGTTTCCTGCCGCACATCATCACGTGACCCCTGCCGGGGGCGTCCGCCGACCGGGGTGGTGGTGCGCTCAACACCACCACCGGCAGGACCGTACGCCCAGTGTGCCGAATCCGCCGCGCCCATAGCCGCGCGGCCCGTCATTATTCGCGGCCACGACGAACCGCCCGCCCCCGGGGGAGGGAGGCGGGCGGTCCGGCCTGCGGTGCGGTGTCGGTCACCGCGCGTCGGTCACCGCGCTTCGGTCACCAGCTCCGGGGTTGTCGCCGGGGCGGTCTCAGGGGCCGATTCGCTGAGGCCGAAGCGGTTGTGGAACGTGCGCAGCGGGCCCGGGGCGTACCAGGCCGCACGGCCCAGCAGGCGCATCGCCGCCGGTACGAGGATGCCGCGTACGGCCACCGCGTCGATGAGGACGGCCAGGCCGCTGCCCAGGCCGAACATCTGCATGAAGCTGAGCTTGGCCGTGCCGAAGGCGAAGAAGCTCACCGCCAGCAGGCAGGCCGCCGCTGTGACGATACGGCCGGTGTGGCCGAGGCCGTTGGTCACGGAGGACTCGTTGTCCTCGCCCTGTTCGTGGAGTTCCTTGATGCGGCTGGTGACGAACACCTCGTAGTCCATCGAGAGGCCGAAGGCGATGCAGAACATCAGCACGGTCATCGACACGTCCATGGGCTGCGCCGTGAAGCCGAGCAGGGAGGAGAGATGGCCGTCCTGGAAGATCCAGGTCATCACACCGAGGGTCGCGCCCAGGCTGATCATGTTGAGGAGCAGCGCGCGCAGGGGCTGCGTGATGCTGCCGGTGAACAGGAAGAGCAGGAGGAAGGTGGTCAGCGCGACCAGGGTGATGGCGAGCGGGAGGCGGCTGCCGATGGAGTGCTTGGAGTCGACCAGTTCGGCGTCGGCCCCGCCCACCAGGGAGTGTGTTCCGGCGGGTGCGGGTACCGCCCGCACCGTACCGACCAGGGTCTGCGCCTCGTCCGACTTCGGTGTCACGGTGCTGACGACATTGAGCTGTTGGGCGTCCGCGCGGCCCAGCGCCGGGTTGCCGCCGCCGGAGTCGCCGGCGCCGTCGCCGTAGGTGCCGGTGCTGGTCTCGACGCGTACGACGCCCTTGAGACCGGCCAGTTCGGCCGCGTACGACTCAAGTGGCGCCTTGCCCACGGGCTTGTCGATGACGACGTGGAGGGCGGCGTCGTCGTTGCCGTTGAACTTCTCCTGCAGTACGGACGACACCTGGCGGCTCTCGGCGTCCGAGCGGAGCACCCGCTCGTCCGGTGTGCCGAAGGTGATGCCGAGGAGCGGACCTGCGGCGACGAGCAGGACGGCGAGTACGGGAAGCGCGGTCAGCGCGGGGCGCCGCATGACGGTGCCTGCCAGCCGGCCCCAGAACGGCGTACGGGAGGTGGTGCGCTCAGGCTTGACCCACGGCAGCCGGCCGCTGTTGACGCGGTGGCCCAGGACGACGAGCAGCGCGGGCATGATGAACAGTGTGCTGATGGCGGCGATGACGACGACACCGATGCCGGCGTAGCCGAACGAGCGCAGGAAGTACTGCGGGAAGACCAGGAGCGCGGCGAGCGCCGCCGCGACGGTCGCCGCGGAGAACGCGATCGTACGGCCGGCGGTGCTCACCGTCCGGCGGACGGCGTCGTCCACGCTCGCCCCTGTCGCGAGCTGTTCCCGGAAGCGGCTGACCATCAACAGGGCGTAGTCGATGCCCAGTCCGAGCCCGAGGGCGGTGGTCAGGTTGATCGCGAAGACGGAGACGTCGGTGACACTGCCGAGGATGTACAGCTCGGCGAACGTGCCAGCGATGGCGACGACACCGATCACCAGCGGCAGCAGGGCCGCGACCAGGCTGCCGAAGACAAGGAGCAGCAGGACGAGGGTGATCGGGACGGCGATGGTCTCGGCGAGGGCCAGGTCGTCGGCCGACTGCGTGCCCATCTCGCTGGTCACGGCGGCGCCGCCGCCGGCCAGGACGGTGAGGCCGCCCTTGTACGGTCCTGCGTACGCCTCGACGAGGCTCTTGGTGTGCTCGTCCCGCTCGGTGTCGTTGCCCGTCACATGGGCGAGCACCATGGCCTCGCGGCCGTCCTTGGAGCGCAGGTCGGGGCTGGCCGTCTCCCAGTAGGAGACGACGTTCTCCAGGTCCTTCTCCTTCTTGAGCTCGGCCACCAGGGACTCGCCGCCCTGCCGGGCGGCCGGGGCGTCGACGCGTCCTTCGGAGGTGCGGACCAGCAGGATCAGGTTCGTCTCCCCGCCGAACTTCTCCTCGATGACCTTGCCGGCGCGGGCGGACTGGGAGGCCGGGTCGTCGTAACCGCCGCCCAGCAACTTGCCGAACGCACCGAAGCCCAAGGCGCCCATGAGAGCCACAGCCACGACGGCGACGACGAGTACCAGCCGGGATCTGCGGATCGCCAGTTCGGCTATGCGTTCAAACACGCGCCTTCTCCTTTGGTTTTCGTACGGGGTTTCCGAGCGCTGAAAGGGGCGCGAAACAGCCGGAGTTGTCGCGCTCTTCGTCGCCGCGAGTGACGTTAGTGAGCCGACGGGAAATTTGGCAGTGTTAGATTTTTCTGACACTCGGGCGCACTCGGCCTACTCGCCGGAGCGTTCGCGACCTACGGAGGAGAACGCCATGGTCCAGCCCTCCCTGCGTGAGCGGCGCAGGGCCGCAGCCACTCAGGAGATCGTGGACGCGGCCGAGCGCCATCTCGCCGAACACGGGCCCGCCGCCCTGTCGTTGCGGGCGGTCGCCCGCAGCCTCGGGATGACCGTGCAGGCGCTCTACCACTACTTCCCCAGCCGGGACGCGCTCGTCACCACGCTCGTCACGAAGGCGTACGACGACCTGGCCGACGCCGTACAGCACGCCGTGGACAACGCGGCGGACGTCGCCGCAGACACCCCCGGCCTGCCGCGGCTGGTGGTCGCCGCCGAGGGCTACCGTCGATGGGCCATTGCCCACCCGGAGCACTTCCAACTCCTCTACGGGACTCCGCTACGGGGTTACGCGGCGCCCGTCGAAGGGCCGACCACGCAGGCGACGCGCCGGATGAGCGCGATCTTCGAGCGCGAACTGTTCGGCGGCTTCACCCCCGAACAACTCGCGGCGGCCGACGCCTCCGCGCTCTCGCCCGCGCTCCACGCCTACCTGGAACAACTGCCGCACTACGGCCTGGGAAACCTGCCGCCCCCCGCGACGGCGCTGCTGCTCAGCGCCTGGGGCCACCTGCACGGACTCGTCGTCCTGGAGGTGTTCGGGCACAGCGTCTTCCTCGGTGAGCACCAGGCCGAGATCTTCCGCATGGCGATGCGGAACCTGCTCGACGACATCTACCGCCGGATCCCTCAACGTCCACACTGAGAGATCACACGCCGTGACTTCCTCGACGGGGTAGCCGTCACCGCCGTCGGCGCGACCGCGGCGATGGCGCTTCCCGGTATGGCACAGGCGGCGCCCAACACGGCACACGGACACCCCGGCGGACACGGGCAGGGACGCGGACACGGCAAGCTCAACACGCCCTATCCGCCCACCCGGACCGGCCTGCGGGGCCAGCAGCCCGGCGCGTACGACGTGGCGCACGCCGTACGTGACGGCGCGTTCGCACCGGGCGCGATATCCGACACCCGGGAGAGCTACGACCTGGTCGTGGTCGGCGGCGGCCTCAGCGGTCTGGCGGCGGCTACCTCTACCGCAAGCACGCCGGGCCGCGGGCCCGGGTGCTCGTTCTCGACGCCCTGGACGACTTCGGCGGCCACGCCCGGCGTAACGAGTTCCACGTCGCCCGCACGATGCTGCTGTCCAACGGCGGTACCGTCAACATCGATACCCCCAGCACCTGGTCGCGCGGTGCCCGTGACCTGCTCACCAAGGACCTCGGCGTCAATCTGAAGGCGCTGGAGGCGACGGTCAAGGGCGACGCGTACGCACCGTACGCGCTGCGCAGCGGCACCCTGTTCAACTCCGAGCGCTGGGGCAAGGACAAGCTGGTCATCCGTGAGACGGGCGAGTCCTGGGCGTCGTACGCGGCCAAGCTGCCGATGAGCGAGGCGAGCCGGGCCGCGCTGGTCCGGCCATCACCGTGAACCGCTGGGCCCACGGGTACGCCTACGAGTACAACTCCCTGGACGACCCCGCCGTGTTCCAGCCCGAGTCGCAGCGCCCCTACGCGAAGGCCCGGCGCCCGGTCGGCCGGATCGCCATCGCGAACTCCGACGCCGAGGCGTTCGGTTACACGCACGCCGCCTTCGACGTGGCGATCCGCGCGGTGTCGCACCTGGTGTGAGTCCGTCGAGACGATCCCTGTCGCCCCGGTCTGGCGGGTTGTCGTCCGGCAGACCCGGGTGCGCGGGATCTACGATGGTGTGAAGGGCGGAAGCCCGCCGGAAGAAGCAGGCCGGAAGAACCACGCCGGAAGAGTCATGACGGAAGACCTGAGTGTCATCGGAGCGTGGCGCGGCGCGAGCGGGTCGGCGGCGCGCGTCTGGTACGTCTCGTACGGCTCCAACATGCATCTGGACCGGCTGACTTACTACATCGCCGGGGGCCGGCCGCCGGGCACCGCCGCGACGTACCCCGGCTGCCGGGACCGGCGGCCGCCGCAGGCCTCCGTGCCGGTCGAACTGCGCGGCTGCATGTACTTCGCCACCGAGTCGGTGGTGTGGACGGGCGGCCGGGCCTTCTACGATCCGGCCGGCCGGCGGCGCGTACCGGCGCGCGCGCATCTGGTCACCGCCGAGCAGTTCTCCGACATCGCGGCCCAGGAGATGTACCGGGCCCCGGGCGCCGACCTGGATCTGACCGAGGTGCTGGAGCGCGGCCGGTCGGTGCTCGGTCCTGGACGGTACGAGACGCTGTTGTGTCCGGGGAGTGTGGACGGCTCTCCCGCGCTCACCTTCACCGCTCCGTGGAGTGTGCACGACGTCGCGTGGAACAAGCCGTCCGCCGCCTACGTCAGGCACCTGGCCGCCGGGCTCGTGGAGGCAGGCGCCTGGGACGTGGCCGACATCGCCGTCTACCTCGCGAGCTGCCCGGGCGCCGCGGGCGAGTGGAGTCCGCAGGACATCGCGGACCTGATCGCCGACCCGAGCGCCCACTGACGTCAACAGGGCTGGGCCTGCTGACCGTTCAGACGGTACGGCGCTTCAGCGCCCAGAAGGCGGCGGCGACCGCGAGCGCGGTCAGCGCGAGAAGGATGCCCGTCTCGGTCAGCTGGCGGGGCCAGAAGTCGTCGGACGGCAGGTAGCGGCGGGTGAAGCCGACCACGTCGTGGTTGGCGAGGCAGCGCAGGTTGTCGTAGCACTCCGGGTCGGCGATCCGGGCGCCGGACCTGGTGATCGCCCGGCTGTGGACGGAGAGTTCGGGCACCCCGTAGGTGTGCTGGAAGGGCCAGGTGCCACTGCGGACGGCCGTGATCGCGTACTGCACCACGCCTGCGGCGACCATGGCCGGCACCGTGCGGCGCAGCAGGAGGCCGCAGAGCGCGCCGACAGCCAGGGAGAGCAGCGGTGCGGCGACGGTGGCGAGGCCGACGGAGAAGTACAGCCGGCGGGGCGGGAAGCCGGCGAGCAGCAGATTGCTGTGGGCTGACCAGACGAGCCGGTACAGGCCGACCAGTACGGCCGTGGTCAGGACGACGACGGCGGCGGGGACGGCGAGTTTGGCGGCGAGCCAGCGGGCCGGGGATATGGACTGCGACCAGGCGAGTTTGTGGGTGCCGCTCTCCAGCTCGCGGGCGATCAGCGGGCCGGCCGCGAACAGCGCGAGGGCGAACGACGCGAGAGCCATCAGCGTGGCCGGGGTCGTAGAAGAGGTCGTTGTACGTGCCGGAGAGGACGGTGCTGAACGCCCCGCCGCTCCAGGCGTCCTCCTGCGCCCCGGCGTAGCCGAACCGGTCGAAGGCCTTCTGCGTGCCGCTCGCCCCCGGCCCGCACAGCCAGAGCAGCAGCCCCGCGGTGACGATCGCGTACCCGGCCCAGATCCACAACGCGCTGCGGTGCAGGCGCAGTTCCGACCTGAGCAGCGCGCGCCGCGAAGGGCGGCCCGCAGGGCGGTCTTCCCGCGTGGTGGGGGCGGTGGCGGCGGCTGCGGTCATGTGAGGAGTCCTTGTGAGGGGCGGTTGTCGGTGGTCCCGGCTGCGGCGTGCTCGCCGGCGTGCCCGCTCGGATCCGGCGCGCTCATGTCCGGGGTGAGGAACGCCGGCGCGTCCGGGTTGCGGAGGTGGGCCACGAGCAGCTCGTCCAGCGTCGGTCGCGCGGAGTCCCAGGTGTCGGCGAGCGGTCCACGCGGACGGATCAGCGCGGTGCGGCCACGGCCGGTGGTGCGTGACTCGACCACCGTGTGCGGAGCCAGGCCGGTGTCCCGGCCGGTGACCACGGCGTGTGCGGCGAGCAGCGCGTCGACCGAACCGCCCAGGTGGGCCCTGCCGTTGCCGAGGAGCAGCAAGTGGTCGCAGGCGTCGTCGAGTTCGGCGACTATGTGGGACGAGAGCAGGATGCTGGTGCCGTGTTCGGCCGCGTCGGACAGCAGCAGCCCCATCAACTCCCGCCGGGCGAGCGGGTCGAGGTCGGCCATCGGTTCGTCCAGCAGCAGCAGGTCGGGCCGCTTGCCCAGGGCGAGCGCGAGGGCCACCCTCGTGCGCTCCCCACCGGACAGGTCGCGGACTCTGCGCTTGGGGTCGAGGCCGCCCCGCTCGACGATCCCGGCCGCGTACGCCGCGTCCCAGCGGGCGGCGTTGAGGTCGGCGCCCATCGCGAGGGTGTCGGCGACGGAGAGATACGCGTAGAGCGGCTGGTGCTGGTCCAGATAGCCGACCCGGCCGCGGTGCGTGCCGGGGGTGGCGCCGAGGACCGTGACGCTGCCGCCGGTGGGCCGGGCAAGACCGGCGGCGATCCGCAGGAGGGTGGACTTCCCCGCGCCGTTGAGGCCGACCAGCGCGCAGACGCTGCCCGCGGGGACGCGGAAGGAGCAGCCCTCCAGGGCGCGGGTGGCGCGGCGGCCACGGCCGTAGCTCACGGCGAGACCGTCCGCCTCGATCACGGCCGGAGCGCCGCTGGTGATACTCACTGCTCCCCCTTCGGGAGATGTTCGGCCGGGGAGTTTTCCGCCGGGGAGTGTTCGGCCGGGGAGTGTTCGGCCGGGGAGGGTTCGGCCGGGAAATGCTGGTCCAGTACTGCCGTCAGGAGCGCGGCCGCGCCCTCGCGGTCGACGCCGGCCGCGAGCGCCCGGCGGGCCCAGTCGTCCAGTGCCGCCCGTAAGGCCGACTCGGCGCCGGTGTCGCCGAGCGTGGCGAGTATGAAGGTGCCCACGCCCCGTCGCGCCTCGACCAGGCCGGCGCGTTCCAGCTCGCGGTACGCCTTCAGCACGGTGTTCGGGTTGATGGCCGTGGCCTCGACGACCTCGCGCGCGGTGGGCAGTTTGTCCCCGGGTTCGAGGAGTCCCAGCCGCAGTGCCTGCTCGGTCTGCTGGACGATCTGGAGGTACGCGGGGACGCCGCTGCGCCGGTCGATGCGGTACTCAAGTCGTTGCTCGGCCACCGGCGAGGGCCCCTTTCACTAATTGACTAGTGAAAGTTCGCACAGCGGGAGCGACACCGTCAAGCCGGGGGGCGACGGCTCGGCCCAGAAGATCGGCGACGGCTCGTTCCGAGAGACCGTCGGTGTCCGGGACAATTGCCTTTCGGGTGTGGGCGGGTGGGGAGAGGTGTGGCCATATGAGTCGTCGTTCCAGCGGCCTGGTGGGGGTCTGGGCCGAGGCGCAGCGACAGCAGCAGCGGCAGCAGGAGGCGCGGATACGCTCCGCCACCCAGCAGCAGCGGGAGTACGAGCGGCAGCAGCGGGCGTACGCGCGGGACGCGGCGCGGGCCAACCGGGAGCAGCAGGCGGAGTACCGGCGGCAGCGGGAGGCGGAGGCGCAGCGCCGTACGGCCGAACTGGACGCACGCGTGGCCGCGTTGGAGGGGCTGCTGGTCGCGGGCTGCCGGGCGCCTGCCTTCCGTACGTCGGCGCTGTCGCGCGCGGCCGACGTCGAGCCTTTCGCACCGGGCCAGTTGGCGTTCCCCGTACCCATGCCGGACCCGGCGCGCTACCAGCCGCAGGGCGGCGGCTGGTCGGCGGGCCGGCGGGCGGCGGCGCAGCGCGAGGCGCAGGCGCGGTACGAGCACGACCTGCGGGCGGCCCAGCACGCCGAGGGGCAGCGGCAGCAGCACCTGGCGGCGTACCGGCAGCAGTACGACGCCTGGGCGGGCGGGCAGTTGGCCGAGGTACGCGCGCACAACGCGGGCGTCGCCACGATGGCGTCGGCCCTGCGGGACGGTGAGCCCGAGGCGGTCGTGGACTACTTCTCCGCCGCGCTGTACGCCTCGACCGCCTGGCCCGAGGGGTTTCCGCGCCAGGTGTCGGCCGCCTTCGACCGGGCGGCGGGGCAGCTGGTGCTGGACTGGGAGCTGCCCGGCTTCGACGTGGTGCCCGAGGTGAAGTCGGTGCGGTTCGTGCCGAGTCAGGACCAGGAGAAGGAGACCGCACGTCCTGTGACCCAGCGACGCGCCCTGTACCGGGGGGTGTTGGCGCAGTGTGTGCTGCTGGTGGTGCGGGACCTCTTCGTGGCGGACGAGTTCCGTACGGTGCGTTCGGTCGTCGTGAACGGCTTCGTCGACGACTTCGACCCCGCGACGGGCCAGGAGGCGCGGGTGTATCTGGCGTCGGTCCCGGCCGAGCGCACCGACTTCGACGCGTTGAACCTGGAGCTGGTCAGTGCGGTGGACTGTGTGACGGAGTCGCTGCGCGGCCAGTTGTCGGCGCGTCCCGACCAGCGGGCCGCCGTACGGCCCCCGCGCTTCCCCGACCAGGTGGGTTCGGGGGTGGTGTCGCACGGCGGCGGCGAGGAGCCGGATCTGCTGGCGATGGACCCGGTGGAGTTCGAGCGTCTGGTGGCCGAGCTGTTCCGGGCGCGCGGCATGCAGGCGCTGATGACGCAGCGGTCGAACGACGGCGGGGTGGATGTGGACGCCCTTGACCCGGACCCGATCAGCGGCGGGAAGATCATTGTGCAGGTGAAGCGGTACCGCAACACCGTGCCGCCGACGGCGGTGCGTGACCTGTACGGCACGGTGCAGGGCGCGGGCGCCAACAAGGGTGTACTGGTGACGACTTCGGGTTTCGGCCCCGGCTCGTACACCTTCGCCAACGGCAAGCCGCTGACACTGGTGTCGGGCGCGGAACTGGTGGAGCTGCTGCATGCGCACGGGCTGCGGGGGCGGCTGGGCGACGGGGCGGGGGCGGGGTCCGACGGTGCCGCGGCGTCGGACGCCGACGGTGTGGCTGCCGGCGCCGACGGTGTGGCTTCCTACGGCGACGGTGTGGCTTCCGACGGTGGCGGTGACTTCAACACCCTCGGTATGACCTGGGCGGGACCGGTACAGCTCGACGTGTGCGCGCTGGTGTGCCGGGGGAACCGGGTGCTGAGCGACGACCACTTCGTGTTCTTCAACAACGCCCGCACACCTGACGGTTCGGTCCGGATGGTCCCCGCCACGTCAGGGGACCGCGCCGCGATCCGGGTCGGCTTCGACGGGCTGCCGGGAGGCGCCGACCGGCTCGTACTCGTGGCCGCCGTGGATCCGGTGGTGAACCCGGAGGCCGACCTGTCGGGTTTCACGGACGCCGGAATCCGGCTGCGGGACACCTCAGGCGCCGAGTTGGACCGGCTGGACGTCTCGGACGGCCGCCCCGGCGAGACCGCGCTGGTGCTGGGGTCGTTCCGCCGCCGTGCGAGCGGCGACTGGGACTTCGTACCGGGCGGACAGGGCTACCGGGGCGGACTTGAGCAGCTGGTCACGGACTTCGGCATAGAGGTGGAGTGACGGCCCCGGCCATCCGTCACTCCCGCTGACCGGGCGGTGTCAGCGCCCCGAGATCCGGTCCGCCGCCCGTGCGATGCCGTGCGTCGTCGTCGTACGGGCAGTGGACTCGCGCCGGTCCGCGGTGCGGTACGCCGCGTACATGCCGTGGACGCCGAGCCAGCGCAACGGCTCCGGTTCCCACTTGCGCACCTTGTGGTTGACCCAGGGCAGTGTGGTCAGTTCGGTGGGCCCCGACTGGCCGCTGTCCTGCTGGATCAGATCGCGCAGCGTACGGGCGGCGAGGTTGGTGGTCGCGACGCCCGACCCGACGTAACCGCCCGCCCAGCCGAGCCCGGTGGCGCGGTCGAGCGTGACCGTCGCGCACCAGTCGCGCGGCACGCCGAGCACCCCCGACCAGGCGTGGTCGATCCGGACGCCAGCCGTGGTGGGGAAGAAGCGGACCAGGATCTCGCGCAGCGCCTCGATGGTGGCGGCCTGCGTGCGCCCGTCGTTGTCGGTCTTCGAGCCGAAGCGGTACGGGACGCCCCTCCCGCCGAGCGCGATGCGGTCGTCGGCGGTGCGCTGCGCGTACATGTACGCGTGGGCCATGTCGCCGAGAGTTTCGCGGCCGTCCCAGCCGATGGTGTCCCAGAGCGCTGCGGACAGCGGCTCGGTCGCGATCATCGAGGAGTTCATGGGGAGCCAGGTGCGGTGCGCGCCCTTGATACCGGCGGTGAACCCCTCGGTGCAGCGCAGGATGTACGGGGCGCGGACGGTGCCGTACGGGGTGGTCGCGTGCTTGGGCTTGATCTCCGTCACGGGCGTCGACTCGTGGATGGTGACGCCCAGCGCCTCGACGGCGGCGGCCAGCCCCTTCACCAGCTTGACGGGGTGCAGCCGCGCGCCGTGCGGGGTCCACGTCGAGCCGACGGCTCCGGTGACCCTGACCCGTTCCGCCGTCTCGCGCGCGCCGCGCAGCAACCGGTCGGTCTCGCCGAAGGCGATCTCCACGGAGTGGTAGTCCTTGAGCCGGCTGAGCTGGGCCGGGGTGTACGCGACCTCCAGCACACCGCCCTGGTGGATGTCGGCGTCGATTTTCTCCTCGGCCGCGACGCGCACGACCTCGTCGACCGTGTCGTTCATGGCCCGCTGGAGGCGTACGGCGGCCTCGTGACCGTGGAGCTTGGCGTACCGGTCACGGCCCGCGATCCCGTTGTAGAGCCAGCCGCCGTTGCGCCCCGAAGCGCCGTACCCGCAGAACTTCGCTTCGAGGACGGTGATGTTGAGGAAGGGGACGGCCTTCTTCAGGTAGTACGCCGTCCAGAGACCGGTGTAGCCGCCGCCGACGATGCAGACGTCGGCCGTCGCGTCACCGGGGAGTGGTTCCCGTGGGGCGGGGACGCCGTCCTGCGCGTACCAGAAGGAAATGCCGCCGTTGATCGTGCTGCTCATGTGGCTGTTCGTACACCTGTGCAGGTAGCTGTGTCCAGGAGTGCCGGTCGGGTGCCCGTACCTGGGTGGTGCCCGTACGTAGGATCGACGCCGTGCTGGACATTCCTGCGGAACTGGTCGCGAGCCAGACGAGGTACCAGGGCGCCGCGGGCCGCGCGTTCATCGCCGAACTGCCGGACCGGGCGGCGCGGTTCCTCGACCGCTGGCGGCTGCGGGTCACGGGGCCCTCGATGTACGGCATGTGCGCGCTGGTGCTGCCGGTGACGCGCGCGGACGGGGTGCCCGCCGTGCTGAAGCTGCAGATCCTGGACGACGAAACCGCAGGCGAGCCGGTCGCGCTGCGCGCCTGGGGCGGCGAGGGCGCCGTACGGCTGCTGGAGTACGACGGGGCGACGGGGACGCTGCTGCTCGAAGCGCTCGACCCGTCCCGTGACCTGTCGCGCGTCGAGATCCGCGAGGCGGTGCGGATCATCGCCGGGACGCTGGCCCGGCTGACGGCGGTCCCGGCCCCGGCGGGGCTGCGGACGCTCGGCGACCTCGTGGCCCGGATGCTGGAGCGCGTGCCCGGCGTACTGCGGGCGGTCGACGACCCCGGCGAGCGGCGGCTGCTCGCGGACTGCGCGGCGGCCGTACGCGAAGTGGCGGGGGAGCCGGGCGACCGGCTGCTCCACTGGGACCTGCACTTCGACAACGTACTGGCGGCCGAGCGCGCGCCCTGGCTGGCGATCGACCCGAAACCCCTCGCCGGCGACCCCGGCTTCGAGCTGCTGCCCGCGCTCCACAACCGTTTCGAGGCGGCCGACGTGCGGTGGCGGTTCGACCTGATGACGGAGGTCATGGGGCTCGACCGGCAGCGGGCGGGCGCCTGGACGCTGGCGCGGGTGCTGCAGATCGCGCTGTGGAAGCGGACGGGCGGGGAGGGACGGCTGGGACCGGACCAGGAGTACGTGGCACGGACGCTGCTCGCCCCGCGCCGGCGGCCAGGAGCCGCCGCCGGACGTCGGGTGGCGCGCCCGGCGGTCGATCGGGCAGGCTGCGGGCATGATTCGTGACGCCACACCCGCCGACGTCCCGGCCATCCACGCGATGGTCCGTGAACTCGCCGAGTACGAGAAAGCACTGGACGAGGCACGCGCCACGGAGGCGCAGCTGCACGAGGCGCTGTTCGGTGAGCGGCCCGCCGCCTTCGCGCACATCGCGCAGACGCCCGAGGGGGAGCCGGTCGGCTTCGCGCTCTGGTTCCTGAACTTCTCGACCTGGCGCGGGGTGCACGGGATCTACCTGGAGGACCTGTACGTACGGCCCGGCTCGCGCGGCCACGGCTACGGCAAGGCGCTGCTGCGTGAGCTGGCCAGGATCTGCGCCGAGCGCGGGTACGAACGCCTGGAGTGGTCGGTGCTGGACTGGAACGAGCCGTCCATCGCCTTCTACCGGTCGCTGGGGGCGCTGCCGCAGGACGAGTGGACGGTGTTCCGGCTGACGGACGACGCGCTGACCGCGCTGGGAGCCCGGCAGGAGCCGGACGACAGGTCCTAGGGCCTGTCGCGCGGACACGACCTAGCCCGACACCGCCGCCGGCTCGCTCGCCTCGCGGCTGCTGGGCGACTTGGCGTTGACCATCAGGGCCCCGATGACCGCGGCGCCCAGCAGGATGATCGACGCCCATGTGATGGCCACGGTGAAGCCGTGGACCGTACCGGTGTTGACGATCTGGTGCTTCGCCGCCGGGGTGAGCCCGCCCTCGCGGGCCGCGGCGGCGAGATGGCTCGTCAGGTACGTGGCGGTGGTGGTCGTCGCGATCGTGTTGAGCAGCGCCGTACCGATGGAGCCGCCGACCTGCTGGGCGGTGTTGATCGTCGCCGACGTGACACCCGAGTCCCGCGGCGGGACGCCCGCCGTGCCGGTGGAGATGGCCGGCATGAAGACGAGACCGAGACCGAGGCCCAGCAGCAGCGTCCCGGGCAGGATGTGCGACGGGTAGCTGGAGTGGGTGTCGATGAACCGCAGGCTGAACAGCCCGCCGGAGGCCAGCAGCAGACCGGGCACCAGCAGGAAGCGCGGTGGCACGTGCGGCAGCAGCCGGGCGGAGATCTGCGTCGAACCGATGATGAGCGCCGCCGACATCGGGAGGAACGCGAGCCCGGTCCGCAGCGGCGAGTAGCCGAGGATGTTCTGCAGGAAGAACGTCATGAACAGGAACGCGCCGAACAGGCCGATGGTCGTCAGACCCATGACGATCATGGAGCCGCCGCGGTTGCGGTCCCGCACGATGTGCAGCGGCAGCAGCGGCCCGGGGGAGCGGGTTTGCCACCACGTGAACGCGCAGAGCGCCACGACACCGATGGCGAACATCGTCAGCACGAGCGAGGACGTCCAGCCGTCGGACTCCGCCTCGCTGAGACCGTAGACGATGGCCACCAGACCGCCGCAGCCGAGGATGACGCCCGGGATGTCGAGATGCGCGCCCTTGGCGCCCTCCCGGTCGCTGAGGAGCAGCACGGCGCCGACGACGGCGAGCGCCGCGATCGGCACGTTCACGTACAGGCACCAGCGCCAGTCGAGGTACTCGGTGAGGATGCCGCCGAACAGCAGCCCGATCGCCGATCCCGCACCCGCGATGGCCGCGAAGATGCCGAAGGCCTTGGCGCGCTCGGGGCCGCTGGTGAAGGTCGTGGTCAGCAGGGACAGCGCGGACGGTGCGAGCAGCGCGGCGAAGACGCCCTGCAGGGCACGCGCCGCGAACAGCATCTCGGGGCCCTGCGCCGCACCGCCGATCGCGGAGGCGGCGGCGAAGCCGATCAGGCCGATGATGAAGGTGCGCTTACGGCCGACGAGGTCGGCGATCCGGCCGCCGAGCAGCAGCAGCCCGCCGAAGGCGAGGGTGTACGCGGTGATGACCCACTGCCGGTTGCCGTTGGTCAGGCCGAGATCGCGCTGGGCGGAGGGGAGCGCGATGTTCACGATGGTCGCGTCGAGCACGACCATCAGCTGCGCCGTCGCGATGACGGCCAGCGCCCACCACCGGTGGGCGTCCGGCTGGTCCCCCGAGCCCTGCTGCGGGGCGCCGGGCCGGGAACCGGGCTGGGAGCCGGACGAGGTGTAGGACGGGGTGCCGGACGTGGCGTCGGACGTACTGCCGGTCTGGGAACCGGGGCGGGGGCCGGGCTGTGCGCCGGAGGTCGCCGGATCGCTCATCGGGGTATTCCTCCACTGTGGACAGCGGCCTCTGCCGCGGCAGGGGCTGGGCTTCTACGCAGAGCACCTTTTGCCCAGAACACCATGGATTGTCGGTGTTCGCCCGCGCGGCGCCCGCCGCGACGGCCCCCGGCGTCCGCCGCGACGGCCCCCGGCGTCCGCCGCGACGGCCCCCGGCGTCCGCCGCGACGGCCCCCGGCGGAGCCGTCAGGCCCGGCTGCGGCTGCGGCCCGGTTCCAGGACGACCTTGCCCGTCGTCGCCCGCGTCTCCAGCGACCGGTGCGCCAGAGCGGCCTCGGCCAGCGGGAAGCGCTGTACGGCGGGGCGCACCCGGCCGGCTGCCGCGTCGGCGAGCGCGCGCGCTTCGAGTACGCGCAGGTCGCCGCCCGCCTTCTGGACCATCGGAGGGCCGAGGACGTTACGGGAGGTGATGCCGCGCGCGGCGAGGTCGTCGGCGGTGAAGGCCAAGGGCTGCCCGTCCTGGATGCCCTGGCCCGACCAGCCGAAGACGACGTGCTGGCCGCCCGTGGCGAGGAGGTCGACGGCGGCGAGCGCGGTGGGGCCGCCGACGGAGTCGTACACGATCGTGGCGCCCTTGCGGTCGTTCTCGCCGTTGTCTTCGCCGGCTCTGAGGAAATTCTTGACCTGCGCCGCCCAGTCGGGGGCCGTGTAGTCGACGGCCAGATCGGCGCCGTTGGCGGCGACCTTGGCGACCTTGGCGGGGCCGCCGGCCAGGCCGACGACGGTGGCGCCCGCGTTCTTCGCGTACTGGACCAGGAGGGTGCCGATCCCGCCGGCCGCCGCCGTGACGACGACGGTGCTGTCCGGGCCGAGATCGGTGAACTGCAGGATGCCCAGCGTCGTACGGCCCGTGCCGATCATGGCGACGGCCTCGGCCTCGTCGAGCCCGTCCGGCACGGCGTGCAGCCGGGTCACGTCGCAGACGGCGAGTTCGGCATAGCCGCCGGGCACCATGCCCAGATGGACGACGACGCGCTTCCCGAGCCAGCTCGCGTCGACACCTTCGCCGAGCGCATCGACCGTGCCCGCGACCTCACGGCCGGGGATGGTGGGCAGTTCGGTGGGGACGGGGCGGGGACCAGGGCCGGCCATGCCCTGGCGCAGGGCGGTGTCGAGCAGATGGACGCCGGCGGCCGCGACGGCGATACGCACCTGGCCGGGGGCGGGTACGGGGTCGTCGGTGCGCTCGTAGCGGAGATTCTCGGCGGGGCCGAAGGCGTGGAGGACGATGGCGTGCATGGCGGGCTCCCTGGGGTTCGGCCGGGCGGTTCGGCGTGACCGTGCGGCCGGGGTTCGGCCGGGCGGTTCGGCCGAGCGGTTCGGCCGGGCTTCCGGATCACGCACACCCTCCGACCTCAAGCGCGCTTGAGGTCAAGCTGCGCCAGATGGGTCCGCCGCGCGAGATGCCGGAGCGCCAGTGAAGCGGCGGTGATGCCGCTGTTGAACGACACCTCCGAGAGCACCCCGGGCGCCGCCACCTGGTCTCCCGCCAGATAGAGCCCCCGCCCGCGGTCGATGGCCGGCCGGTCGCGCCACGTGGTGCCCGGGTGGTCGACGGCGCCGGTACGGCCGGTCGCGAGGGCGTCGCGCCGCCATACGGTGCGTTCGCGCCAGCCGGGGAACCCCAGGTCGAGCAGGGCCTCGGCGCGAGCGGTGCCCGCCGCCCTCGACTCACCGGGACCGATCGGGAACTGCCCCTGGAGCAGCTGCTCACCGGCGGGCGCCACGGACGGATCCTGCGCGGTGAACCGCTCCAGCCAGCCCGGCGCTTCCAGGTCCGAGATGACGAAGGGCTCGCCCTTGCGGGAGCGCAGCGCGAGGTCGAGCAGTACGGTATGGCCGCTCGTCCAGTGCAGGCTGTCGTCCCCGACGAGCCGGCGGGCCGCGTCCATCGAGGTCGCGACGATCACCGGGGTGTCGTCGGGGACGGCGTCGATCCGTACGGTCGTCTCCATCCGGACGCCCAGGTTCCAGGCGCGCGCCGCCATCCGTTCGACGATCTGGCCCCAGCCGCCGACGGGGAAGTGCGCCTCGGGCGGCAGAGCGGCGGCGCGGCGCAGCCGCTCCTGGACGAAGCGGGCGGACAGCGCGCCGGGGTCGTGGTGGAAGAGGGCGACGGCGGCGTAGTGGGCGGCGGCACGCGCGGCGCGGGGGCCGGCGACGGCCGAGGCCCACTCGGTGAAGGAGGTGTCGACCGGGGCCTCTTCGACGGGACGCCGGGTCAGCCGCAGCAGGCTGAGGGGTGGGGTCCTGCGCAGGGCGCCGCCGCGGTGGAAGCGGAAGCGGGAGCCCTCGCGCAGAGGTACGGCGGCGACCGGCCCGAGCAGGTCGCGCTGCCGCAGCCAGGACCAGTGCGGGCCGCGGTTGTAGAGGGCGTGCGGCCCCTCGTTGGTGAGGTAGGGGCCTTCGGCGGTACGGGCCCGGCCGCCGAGGGTGTGATGGGCCTCGTACAGGGTCACCCGGGCGCCTCCCTCGGCGGCGGTGATGGCGGCGGTGAGGCCGGCGAGGCCCCCACCGATGACGCTGATGCGATTCATGACGCGTCGCTCCTACCTGGTCCGGTTGCTCGGTGTTGGGCACGGTGCTGGGACGGTGCTGGACATAGGACGGCCGGGAGGGCGGGGATGTGACATCGCGCGGGTACGGGTATCTGTCGTGTTGTCACGCTGTCCCGCGGTCGCTGCCGACCTCGTTGTCAGTGGCGTGCGCAACGATGGGGGCATGGCACGAAAAACGAACGGCGGACCGGCGAAGGCGCGGCGGGTGGAAGTGCGGCGGGCCGAGGTGCGGCTGCCGCCGCTGTCCCCGTACGGGGGTGGTCTTGAGCCGGACGGTGACTACGACGGGCTGGAGTTCAGAGACCTGGATCTGGCGGGCCAGGAGGGCGCAGGCGCCCGGTTCATCGACTGCGCGCTGCGCGAGTGCGCCCTGGACGAGACGTCGCTCGTCCGCGCCCGGTTCATCGACTCCGTACTGAGCGGGGTGCGCGGGGTCGGCACGGACCTCGCGGGGGCTTCGCTGCGCGATGTGGAGGTGCTGGACGCGCGGCTGGGCGGGGTGCAGTTGCACGGCGCCGTGCTGGAGCGGGTGCTGATCAAGGGCGGCAAGATCGACTATCTGAATCTGCGCAAGGCGAAGCTGAAGGACGTGGTGTTCGAGGGCTGTGTGCTGGCCGAGCCGGACTTCGGCGGGGCCGAGCTGGAGCGCGTCGAGTTCCGCGACTGCGTCCTGCGGCGCGTCGACCTGACGGCCGCTCGGCTGAAGGACGTCGATCTGCGGACGGTCGCGGAGCTGGACATCGCGCGGGGCCTGGACCGGCTGTCGGGAGCGGTGATCAGCTCGGCCCAACTGCTCTATCTGGCTCCGGCGTTCGCGGCGCAGATAGGGGTGCGCGTGGAGGACGGGGTGTGAGGACCCCGTCCCTCGGACGAGGTCCGGCGGGCCGGGGATTTTCGAAGGCCCCGACCTGGGGGGATGGGTCGGGGCCTTCGCGGTGCTCCGCAGGTACGCCGTTTGTGGGGGGAGGAAGCGGTTCACGCTTCCCGGCAGCACCTGGGCAGTCATCGTCTGCCCGAGAGGGCCTGATGTATGTCCTATGAACGCGGAATCGCTGAGGGGAGTCTGTGACCACTTTGTGAAGGATTTGAAAGCGCGTGCGTCGTGCCTGGTCAGGGGTGTGGGGTGGAGTGATTGAGGACGATTCGGAGTCGTGGATTCCGATGATTACGGCGGCTTCGGAGGCGTCGATACGTGTGGTGACGGCGTGTCGAGAAGTGAGTCGAGGCGCGTGTCGGGACGGCGTTCAGACGCGCGGGAAGCGGGACTGCAGGTCCCAGACGATCGGGTTGCCGGCGAGACCCTCGTGCATGTCGGAGAGATCGGCGACCAGATCGTGCAGGAAGTCGCGCGCCTCACGGCGCAGCAGCCGGTGACTGAACGTCAGCGGCGGCTCGTCGCCCGGCATCCAGTCCGCCTCCACGTCCACGAGCCCGAACCGCCGCATGAACAGCATGCGGTCCGCCGACTCGGTGAAGTCCAGCTCGGCATGTTGCGGCTTGGCGGCCCGGCTGCCGCGCGGATCGCGGTCGAGCTGCTCGACGATGTCACACAGCGCCCACGCGAAGTCCAGCACCGGCACCCATCCCCAGGCGGTGGACACCTCCCGGTCGGCGCCGGTGTCGGCGAGATACACGTCCCCGCAGAAGAGGTCGTGCCGCAGCGCCCGGACGTCGGCGAGGCGGTAGTCGGTCTGCGGAGGATCGGGGAAGCGACGGGAGAGGGAGTAGCCGATGTCGAGCACGGCCCGATGGTGTCACGCCCCCGCCCTGCCCCTGGCGCCCAGCCCCTCACCTGCGGAAACGCTAGGCTGACGCTGTCGTTCCGCGCGAGGGAGGTCCGCCGTCCGCCGTGACAGTGCTTGTTCCGCTACGCGCCGCAGCGCCGCGCTCTTCGTGGCGGTGGCGGCGCTGCTGGCCGGGGCCGTCTCCTGTACGGGTCCGTCGCCCACCGGCGCCTCCTCGCGCGGCGATGTGCGCGGCAGGCCCGGGGCGGCCGGGGTGGGGGATCCGTACTTCCCGGGGCTGGGCAACGGCGGCTACGACGTCCGGCACTACGGGCTGACCCTCGACTGGGACCCGGACAGCGGCCGGCTCACCGGTACGGCGGAGATCACCGCCCGCGCCACCCAGGACCTGAGTGCCTTCAACCTCGACCTCGCCGGGATGACGGTCACCTCCACGACGGTCGGCGGCGAGCGCGCCGCGAACAGCCGGGCGGGCAGTGAGCTGACCCTGCGGCCGGCGCGCCGGCTGAAGCGGGGGAGCACGTTCGTGACGGTCGTGCGGTACTCCGGCGTACCGAAGCGGATCACCGACGCGGACGGCTCGGCCGAGGGCTGGCTCAGAACCGGCGGGCGGGTGGCGGCGCTGGGGGAGCCGACGGGGTCGATGGCGTGGTTCCCCGGCAACAACCACCCGAGCGACAAGGCCACGTACGACGTCCGGGTGACCGTCCCTGACGGACTGACGGCGGTCTCCAACGGCGAGCTGACGCGCACCGCCCGCGTCGGCGGGGGACGTACTGCCTTCAGCTGGCACTCGCCCGAGCCGATGGCGAGCTACCTGGCGACCGTGGCCATCGGTCCGTACGAGACACACCGGACGGGAGGGACCGGTCCCACGGTCCCGACGTTCACCGCGGTCGATCCGGCGGTGGCGAAGAAGAGCGCGGGGCTGCTGGCGGCGCTGCCCGGGATCGTGAAGTGGGAGGAGCGGATGTTCGGTCCGTATCCCTTCTCGTCGACGGGCGTGATCATCGGCCGCGAACAGGACGCGCAGTACGCCCTGGAGACGCAGACCAGGCCGTTCCTGCCGGGCCCGACGGATGTCAGCACGCTGGTGCACGAACTGTCCCACCAGTGGTTCGGCGACTCGGTGACCCCGAAGTCATGGCGGGACATGTGGCTGAACGAGGGGTTCGCGACGTACGCGGAATGGCTCTGGAGCGAGAAGACGGACCACAAACCGGTCGCCGAAAGCTTCGACGAGGCATACGCCGACAACACGAACTGGACGTTCCCCCCGGCCCGCCCCCGCTCGGCGGCCGACATCTCCCAGCCTCCGGTCTACGGCCGGGGCGCGATGGTGCTCCAACGGGTCCGACTGGCGGTGGGAGACGCGACGTTCTTCCGCATCCTGCGCGACTGGCCGCAGAAGTACCGCCACGGCAACGCGTCGACGGCGGACTTCACGTCGTACGCGGAACAGGAGTCGGGCAAGAACCTCGCCGGGGTATGGAAGACGTGGCTGTACGGATACGGGGGGACGAAGCCGGGACGAGGGGGCGGGGGCGGGGGCGGGGGTTAGGGCGGCGTGGGCCGGGGGCTGGGTGGGTCGGGGGCTCCACGGGGGAGCTGGGCTCGTGGTGGCGGGTGCTTTGCCGGGTGCGGGTGCCGCGCGGTAGTTGCGTGGGGGGACTCGGGCCGGCTCGGCGTCCGCCCCGGCCGGTGGTCGGCTGGGATTCATGCCCCGCTGGTCCGTGTCAGGGCGCATGAGCCGCAAGCTGTGCGAACGCCGAGATTAGCCGCCCGCAGGGCCGCCCCTGAGCTTTGAGTGTCGCGGTTCCGGTCCGGGCGTCAAGGGCGCTCCTGCGTCGCGTCGGCTGCGCCGATTGCGCTCCGCTCCACCCTTGACCCCCGGCCCTCCACCGCAAGTACTTCTTTGAGGGGGGGGCGGCCGGGGGGCTCCACGGGGGAGGCCGGGGAGTGGTGGCGGGTGCTTTGCCGACTGGCGGGTGCCACGCGGCGGTTGAGTGGGGGGACTCGGCCTGGCTAAGCGTCCGCCCCCACCGGGCAGCGGCTGAGACTCATGCCCCGCTGGTCACTGGGGGTGGGTGAGGTCGGGATGGCCTGCTGGCGGGGGTAGTTGGGCCGGGCAACGGGCCGGTGGGTGGGGTGGGTGTGACTGGGGTGGTGGGGGATGGCCCTGGGGTGTGGATCGGGCGCCTTTTGCGTGGGGTGTTGCGTTGGGTGCGCCATGGGGCACATCAGGCCGGTGCGAGCCTCTGGCGGTGCGTCGGGTGTGACGGGAGTGATGGGGGGAGGCCCTGGGGTGTCGATCCAGCGCCTTATGCGTGGGGTGTTGCGTTAGGTGCGCCATGGGACACATCAGGCCGGTGCGAGCCTCTGGTGGTGCATCGGGTGTGACTGGGGTGACGGGGGATGGCCCTGGGATGCCGATCGGGCGCCTTTTGCGTGGGGTGTTGCGTTAGGGGCGCGGTAGGGCGCATCAAGCCGGTGGGAGGCCTCGGCTGTGGGGTGGGTGTGGCTGGTGGGGCGGAAGTGAGCCGTCGGTGGGCCCCGTTGTGTTGGTGAGTGCGCAAGCTGCTTCCTCGGCGCCCCGGTTGGGTGCTGATATCCCACTCGTGCCCCCCCCGAGACCGGGCCTCAGGCGCCGGGCATCCGCCTCGTCTGACAGGCGGAACGTACCCACCACTCCCGTCTCACGAGTCACATTCGTCCCAACCCCGGACCGGAATTGGACCCTGATGCGTCCCGTGGCGCACCTAGCGCAACCACTAACGCATAAGGCGTCCGACGGCCGTCCCACGGGTCATCCCCCGTCACTCCCGTCACACCCGACGCACCGCCGGGGGCTAGTACCGGCCTGATGTGTCCCATGGCGCACCCAACGCAACCACCCACGCAAAAGGCGTGGGATCGGAGCCCCACGGGCCAGCTCCCGTCACTCCAGTCACACCCGCCCCACCCACCGGCCCGCTGCCTCGGCCAACCACCCAGGGTGACCAGCGGGGCATGAGTCTCAGCCGCTCCCCGGTGGGGGTGGACGCCGAGCCGGGCCGAGTCCCCCCATGCAACTGGTGCGTGGCACCCGCAGTCGGCCAAGCACCCGTCACGACGGCCGGTCTGGTCCGTGGAGCCCCCCCCGGCCGCCCCCCCCTCAAAGAAGTACTTGCGGTGGAGGGTCGGGGGTCAAGGGTGGAGCGGAGCGGAATCGGCGTAGCCGACGCGACGCAGGAGCGCCCTTGACGCCCGGACCGGAGCCGCGACACTCAAAGATCAGGGGCGGCCCTGCGGGCAGCTAATCTCGGCGCTCGCACAGCTTGTGGCTCATGCGCCCTGACACGGACCAGCGGGGCATGAGTCTCAGCCGCTCCCCGGCGGGGGTGGACGCCGAGGCGGCCCGAGTCCCCCCATACAACTGCCGCGCCCCGGCCCGCACCCCCGGCCGCACAGCTCCCCGCTCAGGCGACCCCGTCCTTCGTCAGCCGCTTGCCCAGGATTCGGCACGGGCGGCCCGACTTTGGGTCCTCGTGCTCGGCCAGCTGGGCGTAGCCCAGGGCCGTCCAGAAGGCCAGGGCCGGGTGGTTGGTCTTCGGGACCGCGACTCTGACCGTCGTGTGGCCCGACGCACGGAAGCGGTCCTCCACCACCGTCGCCAGCTCTCGGCCGTATCCCGCGCGCTGCTCGTCCGCGTGGACCATCAAGAGGCCGATCCAGGGGTCCGGGGCAGCCGGGTCCGGGCCCGGACCCGGGTCCGGGCCAGCCGGGTCCGGGGCCAGGGTCACCGCGATTGCGACCAGGCGGCCCGCCGCGCGGGCGATGAGGACCTCGGCGTCCGGGTGGGCCAGGTCGTCGGCCAGGGACGTCGCGACCTGTTCGGGGCTGATGTGGTCCGGGTCCGGGAAGTCGCCGCTGAGTTGTTGGAACTCCCTGTTGGACGCGTACAGCGCGGCGAGGTCGGTCAGCAGCTCCCCGGGGAGCGCGCCGTCCACGGGGGTCAGCGGTTCGACGATCATCGTCGCAGCGTACCCACACGCGGAGGGCCCCCGGCCGTAATGCCGGGGGCCCTCCGTGGCGTGCTGTCCCGAAAGGGGAGGCGTGTCAGAGGTTGACGCCGAAGTCCGTCGCGATGCCCACCAGGCCCGAGGCGTAGCCCTGGCCGACCGCGCGGAACTTCCACTCCGCACCGTTGCGGTACAGCTCACCGAAGACCATCGCGGTCTCCGTGGCGGCGTCCTCGCTCAGGTCGTAGCGGGCGATCTCGCCGCCGCCGGCCTGGTTGACGATGCGGATGTACGCGTTCCGCACCTGGCCGAAGTTCTGGCTGCGGGTCTCCGCGTCGTAGATGGAGACCGGGAAGACGATCTTGTCGATGTCGGCGGGCAGGCCCGCCAGGTTCACGTTGATCGCCTCGTCGTCGCCGGCGCCTTCACCCGTGCGGTTGTCGCCGGTGTGGACGATGGTCTGGTCCGGCGTCGACTTGTTGTTGAAGAAGACGAAGTGGCCGTCGGAGAAGACCTTCCCCGTGGCGTTGACCGCGATAGCCGAGGCGTCGAGGTCGAAGTCGGTGCCGGTGGTGCTGCGGACGTCCCAGCCGAGGCCGACCGTGACGGCTGTGAGGCCCGGCGCTTCCTTGGTGAGCGAGACGTTGCCGCCCTTGGACAGGCTTACAGCCATGGGATGTGTCCCTTTCCTTGTCGTGTGTGCGGGCTTCGTGCGGTCCCGAAGCTACCGTCAACCCCTATAACGCGGGCAGGGGACTGAGAGGTTCCAGCCGCTTTACTTTCTTTACACAGTTCGAAGGTGCCCGTGACGCAGTTCGAAGGTGCCCGGGACGCCCGTGACGCCCGTGACGCCCGTGACGCCCGTGACGCCCGTGTCGCCCGTGGCTCAGCCCGCCCCCTGGCGAAAAACGGGTGACGGAAGTGGCACGGACACGCGACCATGGACGTATGTCCGGGCCTCCGTATGTCATCCGCGGTTCGGTCTCCCTGCCGGAGGCCGAGCTCATGTGGCGTTTCTCGCGTTCCTCGGGGCCCGGCGGTCAGCATGTGAACACCACGGACTCGCAGGTGGAGCTGCGCTTCGACCTCGCCAAGACCGATGCCCTGCCGCCCGTGTGGAAGGAGCGCGCGCTGGAGCGGCTCGAAGGCCGGCTCACCGGTGGCGTCGTGTCCGTACGGTCCTCGGAGCACCGCTCGCAGTGGCGCAACCGCGAGACGGCAGCCGTGCGGCTCGCCTCGCTGCTCGCCGAGGCGACGGCTCCGCCGCCCCGCCAGCGCCGCAAGTCGAAGATCCCGCGCGGGATCAACGAGCGCAGGCTGCGCGAGAAGAAGCAGCGCTCCGACACCAAGCGCGGCCGTTCCGGGCGCGGCTGGGGATAGCGCCCACGCCCGTCCGTGTCGTGGCCGCCGCCCTACGAGATCTGGTGGTAGCGGCCCTTGAAGTACGTCAAGGGCCCGCCCTCCCCGCTCGGCAGCTCCGCCGTCAGCACCCGGCCGATCACCAGCGTGTGGTCGCCCGCCTCGACCCGCTGCTCCGTACGGCACTCCAGCACCGCCAGCGCCCCGCCGACCAGCGGCGCCCCGCTCGCCTCGCCCCGTCGATAGGGGATGTCCTCGAACAGCAGCCGGTCGCTGATCCGGCCCTTCATCGCGAACCGCCCCGCGATGTGCCGCTGGCTCTCGGAGAGCAGTGACGCCGCCCACAGCGGCTGTTCGGCGAGCAGGTCGTCCATGCGCGAGCCGTTGCGGACGCTGACCAGGACCAGCGGCGGGTCGAGGGAGACCGACAGGAACGCGGTCGCCGTCATGCCGGCGTCCTCGCCGCGCGGGCCGTGCGCGCTCAGGGGTTCTTCGTGCGCCGTCACCAGCACCACTCCCGCCGCGAGCCGGGACATCGCGGCGCGGAACTCGTCGTTGCTCACCCCCTCAGCATGGGGGATCGTCCCGCCGGCGTGGGGGATCGTCCCGGCTGTCGGGCGGTCGTCGGCCTCGACGGGACGATCGTGGGCCTCAACGCGGCGGTCGTCGGCCTCGACGGGACGGTCGTGGGCCTCGAAGGAGGAAGCAGGGGTCGTCTGGGACACACCTCAGACGCTAGTCTCGGCTCTCCGGCGTCCGCATCGGGCCAGAGGACCAGTCAAGTCCTAGGACCTGGCTGACGCACCTGAGACCCCGCCGCAAGGTGGTCAACCTTGAATTGTGTTCAGGAAAACGCGTGGAGCGCTCCCACAAAGCGCCCATTACTCTTCATCATTTGATGTGACTTGAGTCACAGAGCCGACTATTTGTTGACCCTGTGTACCGGGCGCACAGCTCGCTGTGATTCAGTGGCGGTGACGGTGCAACACGAGAGCCGATGAGAATCCTGGAGTTGCTGTCGAGGTCTCGGGGAGAGCGAGCAATGGAGACCGAGTCGGAGCCCTACGTCCGTCTTGCGACCTTGCGGCAGCTGCATCAGGCGGTCGCCGACCTCAACACGGCCCGGAGCCTGGCTGACACGCTCCAGACGGTCGCCGACGGCATCGTCTCGGGGCTCGGCTACGAACTCGCCTGCGTCAACGTCGTGCAGGCCGACGGCGATCTGGTCGTCGCCGCCTTCGCCGGGAACGCCGCAGCCGAGGCCCTGATCACCGGCCGGGTCGGCTCCCGCAACTCCTGGGAGCGCCGGCTGTCGATGGGCGTGAGCTGGGGCTCGCTGCGCTTCATACCGCACACCGAGGGCTGGGTGCTGCTGGAGGACGACGTCCCGCAGTGGTACACCGAAGGCCCCGACCCCCGCTTCGCCGACGAGTGGCACCCGCAGGACCGGCTGTACGCGCCGATGTACGCGTCCGGCGGCGGCAACGAACTGCTCGGCGTCATATCCGTCGACCGTCCGCGCGGTGGCCGGCACCCCGGCGCCTGGGGCCAGGAGGCCCTGCAGATGTACGCCTCGCAGGCGGCCATCGCGATCAGCAACGCGCGCCTGCGCGCCAACATGCAGCGCGCCCTCGTCCGCCTGGAGCGCGAGCAGCAGGCGCTGCGCGCCAGCGAGGAGTCCTTCCGGCAGGCGTTCGAGTACGCCCCCAGCGGCATGGCCATCGCCGAGATGGGCGGCGACCAGCACGGTCGGCTGCTGCGCACCAACGACGCGCTGTGCCGGCTGCTCGGCCGCCCCGCCTCCGCCATGCGCCGCCATTCGTTCGCCGACCTCGTCCACCCCGAGGACATCGGCACCCTGCTCCGTACGTCCGCCGAGGGCGGCCGCGCCGAGCTGCGGCTCGCCCGCCGCGACGGCAGCTGGGTCTGGGTCTCCCTGCGGAACTCGGTGGTCGCCGACACCAGCGACGGCCCCCGGCTGCTGCTCACGCACGTCGAGGACATCGAGGAGCGCAAGAGCCGCGAACTCGCGCTCGCCCACCGCGCCTCGCACGACTCGCTGACCGGGCTGCCCAACAGCGCCGAGCTGCGCTCGCGGCTCAGCGCCCGGCTCTGCGCCCGCCCGCACGCCCTGCGCGAGACGGCGGTGGAGCAGCTGGACGCGGCGTACGGCGGCTACGAGGGCACGGTGCTGTACGAGCCGGCCTACGACGCGTACGACGGCTACGACGGCCATGACAGCTACGAGGAGCGCACCGGCGAGCGCGGCGGCCGGTACGGCGCCCTCGGCGCCCCGGGCAGCGGCCACTCCGACAGCCACGAGCACATGGTGGCGCCGAGCGAGGACGACGAAGGCGCGAAGGGGCTGGCCGTCCTCTTCTGCGACCTCGACGGTTTCAAGTCGATCAACGACAGGTTCGGGCACAACACCGGCGACGCGGTGCTGATCGAGGTCGCGCGCCGGCTGACCACCGGAGTCAGGGACGGCGACACGGTCGCCCGGCTCGGAGGTGACGAATTCGTCGTTCTCGCCGACGGGCTCGGCGCCGCGGACGCCGCCGATCTCGCCGTACGGCTGCGGAACGCGATCATTCCGCCCATCAGGGTGGACGG
Source organism: Streptomyces sp. NBC_00370 (assembly GCF_036084755.1). Classification (NCBI taxonomy): domain Bacteria; kingdom Bacillati; phylum Actinomycetota; class Actinomycetes; order Kitasatosporales; family Streptomycetaceae; genus Streptomyces; species Streptomyces sp. NBC_00370. The sequence goes on along the minus strand of NZ_CP107968.1, from coordinate 3,813,812 downwards.
CAGGGCCGTGCGCGTCGGCGCCAGTTTCGGCATCGGCTGGGCGAGCTGCGGGATGTCTGTCGAGGACGTGCTGAAATCCGCCGACCAGCGCATGTACATCGAGAAGCGGGCCCGGAACAAGGTCCACCGGAGGGCCGGATAGGGCGTCCGCGCAACGACCGGCCGAGGGTCGGCGCAGGCCCCGGGGCGGCAGCGGGGCGGTTGTTCACCCGTGGTCCCGACAGCCGTCCCCCGCCGTCCATACGACCGTCGTGACAGTGATCCAATACGGCCGGAAGACCGGCCCCGCATAGCCAAGAGCCGTCCGGCGGCCCGCCCATCCGAGGTAGGCTCGGCCGGTCGGCGATGCTGGCGAGATGGTAAGGAGTGACCCAGGGATGACGGCCGGGAACGACGGCGCGAGCAAGCCCGAGGACGACGACCCGTTCGGCTATCTGTACGAGGACGGACAGGCGGCGGCCGCGGCGCAGGGACGGCAGGGCGGCTACGGCTACCCCGGCCCGGCCGCGCAGCCCGGCGTGCCCAGAACGTCGTACAACCAGGTCAGGACCGTCGGCGAGCGCCAGTACGGGCAGCAGGCCGTGCCGCCGCAGGCGCGCCAGGGCGGCTACGGCTACCCGGGCCCGGCGGCGCAGCAGCAGCCCGGTTACGGGCAGTCCGGCGGCCAGCAGGGGTACGGCCAGCAGGGCGGCCAGCCCGGCTACGGTCAGTCGGGTTACGGCCAGCAGGCGCAGTACCAGCAGCAGGGCCAGTACGGGGCCCCGGCGGCCCAGCCCGACGGTGGCTCGCCCACCCGTCAGGTGCCGGCCCAGCGCGGTGGCGGGCGTGGCAGAGGCCCGAACACGAAGGTGCTGCTGATCGGCGCCGTCGCGGTGGTCGCCGCCGTCGTGATCGGTATCACGATCGCGCTGTCCTCCAGCGGCGGCGACAAGAAGGACGACGCGTCGCCGTCGGGCCAGCCGAGCGCGGCGCAGTCGCAGCAGCCGAGCGGTCAGCCGTCCGACAAGGGCGACGCACCGGTCGCGAAGCTGCCGAAGCAAGACGCTGCGACGCTGGAACTCGGCGGCGGGGCCGCGCTCGCGAAGGACGTCACGGGCGCCGAGGGCGCCGACGGCGCCTATGTGACGGGCTTCAACGCCGTCGGATCCTCCGTCACGTGGACGGCGGACATGGACAAGGCGGGTCCGTACGCGCTGTCCGTGCGGTACGCGGTCCCCGCGAAGGACATGAACGCGACGCTCACGGTCAACGGCAAGGCCAACAGCTCCCCGATCAACCTGTCGAACTTCATCAAGTCCAGCGACCCGGACCCGGCGAAGAACTGGCAGACGACCTGGGCGCCGGTCTCGCTCCAGCAGGGCAAGAACACGATCAAGATCTCCTGCGAGAACGGCAATCAGTGCGACGTGCTCCTCGACTGGCTCGAGGTCACGCCCCCGAAGAAGCAGGACTGACCGAGACTGGTCAAGCAGGTCACAGCGTCAGCCCGCAGGTCAGCCTGCGGGCTGTTCTGTCACCGCGACCTGGGGCAGCAGCTTTTCGTACGTGACGGCGTCGAACTCGCCCGCCACCGGCGCCAGGACCGTCGCCGTGGACAGGGCGACGGCCCGCGCCAGCCGGTCCGGCCACGGGAGCCGTTCGACGAGGCCGGACAGCAGCCCCGCGACGGCCGAGTCGCCCGCACCTGTCGGATTGCCCTTCACCGAGGCCGGCGGCGCCGCGCGCCAGAGCCCTTCGGGGGTGGCGGCGAAGAGCCCTTCGGGGCCGAGCGAGGCGACGACGGCGTGGGCACCGCGTCTGCGGGCGTCGCGGGTGGCGCGCAGCGGTTCGCGTGAGCCGGTGAGCCGGGCGAGTTCGTCGGCGTTCGGCTTGACCAGGTCGGGGCGGGCGGCGACACCCCGGCGCAGGGGTTCGCCGCTGGTGTCGAGGAGTACGGGCACCCCGGCGCCCCGGGCGAGACGTACCAGCTCGGCGTAGGCGCCGACATGGATACCGGGCGGCAGGCTGCCGCAGAGCGCGACGGCGTCGGCGCCGTCGATGAGCCGGGCGTACGTGTCGAGGAAGGCGGCCCATTCGGCGGCCGAGACGACCGGTCCGGGTTCGTTGAGCTGCGTGGTGTCGCCGGTCGCCGCGTCCACGACGGCGACCGTACGGCGGGTGGCGCCCGCGACCGGCACGAGTGCGTCGGTCGTGCCGGCCTGCGACGTGCCGGCCTGTGACATGCCTGCCTGTGACGTGCCTGCCTGTGACGTGCCTGCCTGTGACGTGCCTGCCTGTGACGTGTGCGCCAGCAGTTCGCGCAGTACGTCGCCGGTCCTGCCGCCCGCGAAGCCGGTGACCACGGTCTCGTGACCGAGCGCCGCGAGCACCCGGGCCACGTTGATGCCCTTGCCGCCGGGCCGTTCGGTGACGTCGCTGACGCGGTGGGTGGTGTGCGGGACCAGTGCCGGGGTGCGGTACGTGATGTCCAGCGCAGCGTTGAGCGTGACCGTAACGATCATCTGTCACACCCCCGAGAACGCGCCTGTCGCCAACTGCCCTGCCGTTGATTGCATACTGCAGGAACGATCATGCCAAAAAGTAAGCGGTTGGCCCAGACCTCGGACCAACCGCTTCCCCTCCACCGGCATCCGCGCCGGCGTCAGCCCAGCTCGGGCTCGATGACCCATTCGCCCTTGTGCAGCACGCCCTTGAGCGTGAAGTCCGCGTCCAGCACCACCAGGTCCGCGTCCTTGCCCGGCTCCAGCGAGCCGACCTTGTCGTACAGGCCGAGCAGCTTCGCCGGGTTGGCGGAGATCGCGTTGACGATGTCCTCGACCGGCAGCCGGTCGACGGTGGCCGCCCTGCGGAACGCGGTGTCCAGCGTCAGGGTCGAGCCCGCGATCGAGCCGCCCTCCACCAGCCGCGCCACGCCGTCCTTGACCTCGACGGCCAGCGGGCCGAGCTGGTAGAGCCCGTCACCGAAGCCCGCCGCGTCCATCGCGTCCGTGATGAAGGCGACCCGGCCGGCGCCCGCGCGGTGGAACGCCAACTCCAGCGCTGCGGGGTGCAGATGGGTGCCGTCGTTGATCAGTTCGACGGTGACCCGCTCGTCCTCCAGCAGCGCGGCGATCGGCCCCGGCGCCCGGTGGCCGATCGCCGGCATGGCGTTGAACAGGTGCGTCGCGACGGTCGCGCCCGCCTCGATGGCCTCGACGGTCTGCTCGTACGTCGCGTCCGTGTGCCCGATCGCCGCGATCACGCCGTGCTCGGCGAGCAGCCGTACGGACTCGATGCCGCCGGGGAGTTCGGTGGCGAGGGTGACCATCTTCGCCGTACCGCGCGCCGCGTCGAGCAGCTTGCGCACCTCGGCGGGGTCGGGGTCGCGCAGCAGCGCCTCGCTGTGGGCGCCCTTGCGGCAGGGGGAGATGAAGGGGCCCTCGAAGTGGATCCCGGCCAGATCGCCCTGCTCGACCAGTTCGGAGAGGAATCCGGCGCGCTGCGCGAGGAAGTCCATCTCGCCGGTGACGGTGGAGGCGACGACGGTGGTCGTGCCGTGCTCGCGGTGGGTGGCGATGCCCTGGAGCACGTCGTCCGCCGAGCCGGAGGTGAAGGAGGCCCCGCCGCCGCCGTGGTTGTGCATGTCGACGAAGCCGGGGACCACCCAGTGGCCCGTCAGGTCCAGGGTGGCGGCGTCGCCGGCGGGGGCGGCCTCCGCGATCTTGCCGTCCTCGACGACCACCCGGCCGCCGTCGACGGTCCCGCCGGGCAGCACCACCCGGGCGCCGGCGAGGACTGTGCGTGCGGTGCGTACGGCGCTTGCGGCCATCAGGTGGTTACCTCCGTGGAGAGCAGATCCCAGGCGAGCAGCCCTGCGCCCAGGCGTCCGGCGGTGTCCCCGAGGGCGGCGGGGACGATGGTGGGCAGTTTCTGGAACGTCACCTTCTCCTCGACCGCGGCACGCAGCGGCGTGAACAAGGTTTCCCCCGCTTCGGCGAGTCCGCCGCCGATGATCATTGTGCTGGGGTCGAGCAGCGTGAGTGCGGTGACGAGCCCGGCGGCGAGCGCGTCGATCGTGTCGCGCCACACCTCGACGGCCGCGGGGTCGCCCGACTCCACGGCCTTGGCGCAGTCGGCGGCGTCCGCCAGCGGGTCGCCGCTGGTCTCGGCCCAGGCCCGGGTCACGGCGGCGGCCGAGGCGAGCGTCTCCAGACAGCCGCGCTGTCCGCAGCCGCACACGGGTCCGTCGGGGCGGACCACGACATGGCCGATCTCGCCCGCGTAGCCGTGCGCGCCGGCCTCGATCGAGCCGTTGATCCCGATGGCCCCGGCGATCCCGGTGCCCAGCGGCATGAACAGGAACCGGTCGGCCCCCCGGCCGGCGCCGAGCCGCCCCTCGGCGAGGCCGCCGGTGCGCACGTCGTGCCCCAGCGCCACGGGGATCCCGCCGAGGCGGGCGCCGAGCAGGTCGCGCAGCGGTACGTCCTGCCAGCCGAGATTGGCGGAGTACACGGCGATGCCGCGCTCCGCGTCGACGATGCCGGGGACGGCGACGCCGGCGGCGAGAGCGCTCTCTCCGAACTGCTGTACGCCGTAGGCGCGCAGTTCGGCGGCGAAACCGAGGATCGTCTCGACGACGGCGCCCGCGCCACGCTCCCTGCCGGTGGGCCGGCGGGCCTCGTGCAGCAACGTGCCGTCGGCGCCCATCAGGGCGGCTTTCATACCGGTGCCGCCCACATCGAGGGCGATGACGTGTTCCACGGGAGACAGTCTCCCGCGAAGACCTATGAAAGGTCTAGTCCACTGCCCGGGATTGTTCTGCACCCATACAAACTTCGATTCCGAAGAATGTCGGTGCCGCCGGGTAGCGTGGCTGCGCCATGGAACAAGACCACGCCGCTGAGGCCGAACCCGAGCCGGCCGAACCCGAGTCGGGCGAACCCGAGTCGGCCGAACCCGAGCCGGCCGAACCCGAGCCGGGCGAACGTGCGCTGTCCGACCGTGAGCTGTCGGACCGTGACCGTGCCGTGCTCGGCATGGAGCGGGTCGGCTGGCCGGGCCCCGGCGCCAAGGAGCGGGCGATACGGGAGCAGCTGGGCCTCTCGCCGACCCGCTACTACCAGCTGCTCCGAGCCCTCCTCGACGACCCGCTGGCGCTCGCGCACGACCCGGTGACGGTGAACAGGCTGCGCAGGATCAGGGAGGCCCACCGCGCGCAGCGCTGAGGCTCGATAAGGTCGTGAGCATGGGCAGCAACCCGCACTCCCTGCCGCATCCGACCACCGCCGCAGGCGCCGAAGGACTGGCCGCGCTCCTGGCCAGGCCCGGCAAAGCCGTCGTGGCGCTCGACTTCGACGGCACCCTCGCCGACATCGTCCCCGACCCCGAACAGGCCCGCGCGCACCCGCGCGCCGTGCCCGCACTCGCCGCCCTCGCGCCGCGCGTCGCTTCCGTCGCCGTGGTCACCGGCCGTCCCGCCGGGGTCGCCGTACGGTACGGCGGCTTCGCCGGCGTACCGGGCCTGGACCATCTCGTGGTCCTCGGCCATTACGGCGCCGAGCGCTGGGACGCGGTCACCGGCACCGTACGCACCCCGGCGCCGCATCCGGGCGTCGCGGCGGCCCGCGCCGAACTGCCCGGATTCCTCGACAAGTTCGGGGCCTGGCGGGGCACCTGGATAGAGGAGAAAGGCCAGGCGGTCGCCGTCCACACCCGGCGTGCCGCCGATCCGCAGGCCGCCTTCGACGCACTGCGCGAGCCGCTGGCCGAGCTGGCGGACCGGCACGGCCTGATGCTGGAACCGGGCCGGATGGTCCTAGAACTGCGCCCGCCCGGCATGGACAAGGGCGTCGCCCTCGCCGAGTACGTACGCGAGGTCGGCGCGGAGACGGTCCTGTACGCGGGCGACGACCTGGGCGACCTCCCGGCGTTCGCTGCCGTGGACCGGCTGCGCGCGGAAGGCCACCCGGGTCTGCTGGTGTGCAGCGGAGGCACGGAGGTCCCGGAGATGACGGCAGGCGCGGACCTGGTACTCCCGGGCCCGGGAGCGGTGGCGGACTTCCTGGCCGACTTGGCGGCGGCGGTGGCGGACTAGGCCCTGTCCGGCAAGCTTCGCCCGGTCGCCTTGCGGTCACACGTACCGCCGTGACCATGCGCCGGCTGCACGGCGGGCGTCCCTCACGCGCAAACAGTGCCGGTGGGATCTTGCGGTGCTCGCGGGGCCGGACAGGGCCTCGGGCCCGGTCTGCGGATCAGACCGGACGGCGGCGGCGGTCGGCGCACGCGTTGGCGGCTTTGCCGCCACGCTGGAGCGGCTCTCGCCCACAAGGGGCCAAGGGCACTCCCCGGCAGCGACGTGGCACCAGCCGCAGCCGCGGCGGGCGCCCGTCGCCGGTCCGGCACCTGCGCACCCGTTCCGGGCGGCGTCCGCCGGTACGCTCGGTCCCGTGCCGCCCCCGCCCCTGCATCACGTCGCCGTTCTCGTGCTCGAAGGCGCCAAGCCCCTCGATGTCGGTATCCCCGCGCAGGTGTTCACGACCCGCGCGAGCATGCCGTACGAGGTGCGGATGTGCGGCGCGGCGCCCGGTCTTGTGACCGGTGGTGACGGTCTCGCGTACTCCGTCGCCCACGGGCTCGAAGCGCTCGCCTGGGCCGACATCGTCTTCGTCCCCGGCTACCGGCACCCGGACCGCGACGACCCGCCGCCCGCCGTGGTCGAGGCGTTGGTCGCCGCGCACGCCCGGGGTGCGCGGCTCGCCGCCATTTCGACGGGTGCCTTCGCGCTCGCCGCCACCGGGCTGCTCGACGGCAAGCGCGCCACGACGCACTGGCACTACACGCAGGCGCTCGCGGCGAAGCGACCGCTGGTCCGGGTCGACGAGAACGTGCTGTTCGTGGACGAGGGCAGTGTGCTGACCTCGGCCGGCGCCGCGTCCGGCATCGACCTGTGTCTGCACATCCTGCGCGGCGATCTGGGGGTCGCCGCTTCCAACCACGCGGCGCGCCGCCTCGTCGCCGCCCCGTACCGCAGCGGCGGCCAGGCGCAGTACGTGCCGCGCAGTGTGCCCGAGCCGCTCGGTGAGCGGTTCGCCGCCACCCGGGAGTGGGCGCTGCACCGGCTGGGCGATCCGCTCACCCTTGAAGTGCTCGCCGGGCACGCGCGGGTGTCGCCGCGCACGTTCTCCCGGCGCTTCGTCGAGGACACCGGGTACACCCCGATGCAGTGGGTCATGCGCGCCCGCATCGACGTGGCCCGTGAGCTGCTCGAACGTTCGCAGCGGAGCGTCGAGCAGATCGCCGTGGACGTCGGTCTGGGCACCGGTGCGAATCTGCGGCTGCACTTCCACCGCGTCCTCGACACCACGCCGAGCGAGTACCGCCGCACCTTCGCCCAAGGTGACCAGCGGGAATAGTCCGTGGCGCGATCCTTGCGGACCCTGGCGATCCTGCCGCTGCCACCGGCCCGCACCGCGCGGGACGCTGATGGTGAGACAGAAAGGGACCCCACTCATGACTCGCATCGCCATCAACGGATTCGGCCGCATCGGACGCAATGTGCTGCGCGCGCTGCTCGAACGCGACACCGACCTCGACGTCGTCGCCGTCAACGACCTCACCGAACCCGCCGCTCTCGCGCGGCTGCTCGCCTTCGACACGACGGCGGGCCGGCTCGGCCGCCCCGTGACCGTGGACGGGCAGACCCTCGTCGTGGACGGCCGTCGCATCACCGTGCTCGCCGAGCGCGACCCGGCGCAGCTGCCGTGGGCCGAGCTGGGCATCGACATCGTCCTTGAGTCGACCGGCCGCTTCACATCGGCCAAGGCCGCCCGCACCCACATCGAGGCGGGCGCGAAGCGCGTGCTGGTCAGCGCGCCCGCTGACGGCGCCGATGTCACGCTCGCGTTCGGCGTCAACACCGACGCGTACGACCCGGCCACGCACACGGTCGTCTCGAACGCCTCGTGCACGACCAACGCGCTCGCGCCGCTGGCGTCCGTCCTCGACGAACTCGCCGGCATCGAGCACGGCTTCATGACGACGGTGCACGCCTACACGCAGGAGCAGAACCTGCAGGACGGTCCGCACCGCGACGCCCGCCGCGCCCGCGCTGCCGCGGTGAACATCGTGCCGACCACGACCGGTGCGGCGAAGGCGATCGGTCTCGTGCTGCCCCAGCTCGACGGCAAGCTCTCCGGCGACTCGATCCGGGTGCCCGTGCCGGTGGGTTCGATCGTCGAACTGAACACGACGGTCGCGCGCGACGTCACACGCGACGACGTGCTGGCGGCGTACCGCAAGGCGGCCGACGGGCCGCTCGCCGGCGTACTCGAATACTCCGACGACGCGCTCGTGTCGTCGGACATCACGGGCAACCCGGCGTCGGCGATCTTCGATTCGGCCCTCACCCGTGTCGACGGCAGGCACGTCAAGGTCGTCGCCTGGTACGACAACGAGTGGGGCTTCTCGAACCGCGTGATCGACACACTCGAACTGCTCGCGGCCGGCTGACGTGACAGCCGGACGGCTGTCACGACAGCCGTCGCTCACTCCAGCGCGCGCAGCGCCTCCAGCTGGTCCAGGAACCAGCGCTGCGGCGGCAGTGCCGTAGCCGCCGCCGCGAGGCGCTTCGTGCGCTGCGTGCGTTCGTCGTCCGGCATCGTCAGCGCCGTGTGCAGCGCGGCTGCCGTCGCCGAGATGTCGTACGGGTTCACCACCACCGCGTCCTCGCCCAGCTCCTCGTACGCCCCCGCCTCCCGGGACAGCACCAGCGCGCAGCCGTTGTCGGAGACCACCGGGATCTCCTTCGCGACCAGGTTCATCCCGTCCCTGATCGGGTTGACCAGCGCCACGTCCGCCAGCCGGTACGAGGCGAGCGAGCGGGCGAAGTCGTCCTCGACATGCAGCACGACCGGCAGCCAGCCCTCCTGGCCGAACTCCTCGTTGATCTCCTCGGCGACCCGCTGCACCTCCGCCGTGTACGAGCGGTAGACGGCGAGATCCTGCCGGGACGGATAGGCGAAGGCGACATGCACGACGCGTCCGCGCCACTCGGGGCGGTCGGTCAGCAGCTGCCGGTAGGCGAGCATGCCGCGCACGATGTTCTTGGACAGTTCCGTGCGGTCGACCCGGACGATCGCCTTGCGCGGCGCGCCGTCGGCCTCGCCGATCTGCTCCCGCAGCGACACGATCCTGTCGTCCACGTCCGCGCGGTGCGCACGCTCCCGCAGGAAGTCGGCGTCGGCGCCCAGGCTGTGCACCCCGATCCGGGTCTTGCCGGTGTCGCCGAGCAGTTCCGTACAGCAGGCGGTGAACGCGTCGGCCCACCGGTGGGTCAGGAAGGCGGCGCGGTCGGCGCCGAGGATGCCGCGCAGCAGCTGGCGCGCGATGTCGTCCGGCAGCAGCCGGAAGTAGTCCACCGGCGCCCACGGGGTGTGCGAGAAGTGGCCGATCCGCAGATCGGGCCGCAGCGCCCGCAGCATCCCCGGCACCAGCGCCAGGTGGTAGTCCTGCACCAGCACGGCCGCGCCGTCGCCCGCCTCGTCGGCCAGGGCCTCGGCGAAGGCGCGGTTGTACGCCTCGTACGACGCCCACTGCGCGCGGAACTCCGGGCCGAAGGCCGGTTCGAGCGGGGTCTGGTAAAGCATGTGGTGGACGAACCAGAGCGTGGAGTTCGCGACGGCGTTGTACGCGTCGGCGTACACCTCGGGCGCGATGCCGAGCATCCGTACCCGCTGGTCGCCCGTGTCGGCCTGGTCGAGCCGGCCGCCGGTGCGGCGCACCGCCTCGCGGTCGCCCTCGCCGAGCGCGGCGCAGACCCACACGGCGTCCGTGTCGGGGCCTATGGCGGACAGGCCGGAGACCAGCCCGCCCCCGCCGCGCCTGGCCTCCAGCTCCCCGTCGTCACGGAGGGTGTACGAGACGGGGCCGCGGTTGGACGCGACGAGTACCTGGGCGGCTTGCTCGGAGACCATGTGCCGAAATCTAGCCCGTCCAGGAAACGCTCAAACGTACGGGCGGGTCACTCGTCGTGCTGGCCGGGGCCGGACCCCCGGCCGGACCCGCGGCCGACCCCGCGCGCGGCGGCCAGCGCGACCACCCCCGCCGCGAGCAGCGCGAGCGCCACCCCGCCCAGCAGCCACAGCTGTTCGGCGGCGCCGCCCGCCTCGGCCATGCGCCCGCCCGACACGGCAGCGGCGTGCCGGGCGTCCAGAACGTCACTCAGACCCATGACGGTCAATCTAGGTAAAAAGAATGATTATGTGTGGTTACGCCGCGCGACGGGACGCGTACTCGACGATCTCCCGCATCGGCGGCCGCTCCTCGGTATCCACCGCGTACGTGCGCGGCACGAATCCGTCCGCGCCCCGCTCGAACTGCGTCAGCTCGGGGCGCACCAGATGCGCCCGGGACAGCCGGAGCTGCGCCGTACGGTAGATCGCCGCCGCCATCCGCCCGAGCGCCCGGTCGTCCTGGTGCCGGTGGACGCGCACCCCCACGTCGACCTGGCCCAGCGCGTCGAGCCCGACCGTGTGCAGCGCGTCCACCAGCAGCCCCAGCTCCACGCCGTACCCGACGGGGAACGCGAGCTGTTCGAGCAGCGAGCGGCGCACCGCGTACTCGCCGCCCAGCGGCTGGACGAAGCCCGCCAGCAGCGGCCAGTGCAGATTCAGCAGCGGGCGCGCCACCAGCTCCGTGACCCTGCCGCCCTGGCCGACCCTGCCGCCCTGGCCGCCGCCGCGCGGCCGCGCCGCCGCGCCGTCCAGCGGCCGGTCGTACATGGCCTTCACGAAGTGCATGTCCTGGTCGGTGAGCAGCGGGCCCACGATGCCGGAGACGAAGTCGGCGGAGAACCGCTTCAGATCGGCGTCCACGAAACACACCACGTCGCCGCTCGTCACCAGCAGCGAGCGCCACAGCACCTCGCCCTTGCCGGGCAGCGCGGGCAGCCGGGGCAGGATCTCGTCGCGGTGCACCACCCGCGCGCCGGCCTTCGCCGCCACCTCGCCCGTACGGTCCGCCGAACCGGAGTCGACCACCACCAACTCGTCGACGAGAGGCACCTTCTCCATCAGCTCGCGCCGGATCACGGACACGATCTCGCCGACCGTCTCCTCCTCGTCGAGCGCGGGGAGCACGACGCTCACCGTGGTACCCCGTGTGGCCTTTGCCACCAGCAGCTGGTCAAGACTGCGGTCCGAGGCGGACCAGGAACGCCTGGTCAGCCAGCGTTCCACCTCTTCCAGCACGATCGGCTCTCCCTGCACGTGATCCATCTCGCGACGCGGACGGCTCTCTCAACCGTCCGTTCCTTCGGTTACAGTCTTGAACAACGCAGATGTCCTTCGCATGCCGGGGTCATCACGCGGAACAAACGCACCGGACCCCGGGTCCGGCGCCATACCGCTCATCCAGAGGGGCAGAGGGAACGGCCCGTTGAAGCCCCGGCAACCCTCCCGCCGACCGCGAGGTCACGGTGGGGAAGGTGCCAATTCCGTCTTGCGGCGAAACGCGTCGCGAGGAAGATGAGGAGAAAGGGCCTCGCCTCATGGCTGTGCAGACCGTCCAGAACACTGTCGACCTCGGACCCGCCGTCGCACTCTCGTGCCGCGAATGCGGAGAGCGATTCGACCTCGGCCCGATCTTCGCCTGCGAGAGCTGTTTCGGGCCGCTCGAAGTGGCGTACGACCTGCCGAGCGGCACCCCCGAAGAGCTGAAGAAGCGCATCGCGGCCGGCCCGAACAACATCTGGCGCTACGCCCCGCTGCTGCCGGTCCCGGCCGATGTGGCCGACCACCCGAACATCAACCCCGGCTTCACGAAGCTCGTCAAGGCCGACAACCTCGCGCGTGAGCTGGGCATCACCGGCGCCCTGCACGTGAAGGACGACTCCGGCAACCCGACGCACTCCTTCAAGGACCGGGTCGTCGCCATCGCCGTCGAGGCCGCCCGTGCCTTCGGCTTCACCACCCTCTCCTGCTCCTCCACCGGCAACCTCGCGGGCGCCGTCGGCGCCGCGGCGGCGCGGGCCGGTTTCCGCTCCTGCGTCTTCATCCCGCACGACTTGGAGCAGGGCAAGGTCGTCATGGCAGCTGTGTACGGCGGCGAACTCGTCGGCATCGAGGGCAACTACGACGACGTGAACCGTTTCTGCTCCGAGCTGATCGGCGACCCGCTGGGCGAGGGCTGGGGCTTCGTCAACGTCAACCTCCGTCCTTACTACGGCGAAGGCTCCAAGACGCTCGCCTACGAGATCTGCGAGCAGCTCGGCTGGGAGCTGCCCGACCAGCTCGTCATCCCGATCGCCTCGGGCTCGCAGCTCACGAAGATCGACAAGGGGCTCAAGGAGCTGATCAAGCTCGGTCTCGTCGAGGACAAGCCGTACAAGATCTTCGGCGCCCAGGCCGAGGGCTGCTCGCCGGTCTCCGCCGCCTTCAAGGCGGGCCACGACGTCGTACGGCCGCAGAAGCCGAACACCATCGCCAAGTCGCTGGCGATCGGCAACCCGGCCGACGGTCCGTACGTCCTGGACATCGCCCGGCGCACCGGCGGCGCCGTCGAGGACGTCAACGACGAGCAGATCGTGGACGCCATCAAGCTGCTGGCGCGCACCGAGGGGATCTTCGCCGAGACCGCGGGCGGTGTGACCGTCGGCGTGACGAAGAAGCTCATCGACGCCGGCCTGCTGGACCCGACGCTCACCACCGTCGTCCTGAACACCGGCGACGGACTGAAGACCCTCGACGCGGTGGCTCCCACGACCGGGCCGACCGCGACCATCAAGCCGAGCCTCGACGCGTTCCGCAGCGCCGGCCTGGCCGGCTGAACCCGCCGCCCACTACCTAAGGAAGGCACGCCACCATGAGCGTCAAGGTCCGCATCCCCACCATCCTCCGCACGTACACCGGCGGCCAGGCCGAGGTCCCGGCGGAGGGCGCCAACCTCTCCGAGGTCATCCAGTCGCTGGAGGCGAACCACCCGGGCATCGCGGCCCGCGTCCTGGACGACGAGGGCAAGCTGCGCCGGTTCGTGAACGTGTACGTGAACGACGACGACGTGCGCTTCGAGGGCGGCCTGGAGACGGTCACCCCCGAGGGCGCCGGAATCTCCATCATCCCGGCGGTAGCGGGCGGTTGCTGACCGTCCGCCGGCTGCGCTGAGTGACCCCCGGTGCCCCCTCCGCGAGAGAAGCGGAGGGGGCACTTCCATGTGGTTGAGCGCGGTACGATTCGGGAAGCGCCGCCCTCGCCCCGTCCCCGCGCGTGCCGGGCGCATATGAGAACGCGACAACATAGCGCCAAAGTCCGGATGCCGTTTGCCACTGTTACGTGCGCTTTGCCTGGCCCGACTTGCCCTGGAACGCTGTGAATTCACCGCTTCGTGCGATCAGCCATGCCCAGAATTCTCGTCTAATTGACCTGTTGCAGAGGGCAGTTGGGCAGATACATTCAGCCGCGGTCGACGCGTTCCGGCGCGAAGTGCGGTCCCGCGCAGGGGCCAGTAATAGGGGAGTTAGGCATGGCTCAGGGCACCGTCAAGTGGTTCAACGCGGAGAAGGGGTACGGCTTCATCGCGGTCGACGGTGGTGCGGATGTATTCGTCCACTACAGCGCGATCCAGATGGACGGTTACCGCACCCTTGAAGAAGGTCAGCGAGTGGAGTTCGAGATCTCGCAGGGCCAGAAGGGTCCGCAGGCGGACATGGTCAAGCTCGCCGTCTGATCCCGGCGCGATCGGCCACCGACGCATCACCAGTACTCACGCCGAGAGGCCCGCACCCTGACACCGGGGTCCGGGCCTCTCGTGCGTCCCGGGTGTCCCCTCTCGTGCGTGTGTGCGCGGGGCGGTCCGGGCGGGGGTCGCTTGCGCCCACCCGTCGCCCGGCCGCCACCCCCCATCGATGACCCTTCGGGTCGCTTGCACTCTGGGGGGTCGAGTGCTAATCATTGGCGTTAGCACTCTGCAGGTGAGAGTGACAACTTATGGACCTCGTCAGCGAGGCCCGAGAGCCGGTGGGGCAAGGAACCGCACGGCTCTCAGGCCGTCCGTCGCGGGCGCGGACGCGGTCCGGAGAATCCACCCCAGTCCGGGAGGACCACTTCACATGGCCAAGATCATCGCGTTCGACGAGGAGGCACGGCGCGGTCTCGAGCGCGGGATGAACCAGCTCGCCGACGCCGTCAAGGTCACCCTTGGCCCCAAGGGCCGAAACGTCGTCCTCGAGAAGAAGTGGGGCGCCCCCACGATCACCAACGATGGTGTTTCCATCGCCAAGGAGATCGAGCTCGAGGACCCGTACGAGAAGATCGGCGCAGAGCTGGTCAAGGAAGTCGCCAAGAAGACGGACGACGTCGCCGGTGACGGTACGACCACGGCGACCGTGCTCGCCCAGGCGCTCGTCCGCGAGGGCCTGCGCAACGTGGCGGCCGGCGCCAACCCGATGGCTCTCAAGCGCGGCATCGAGAAGGCCGTCGAGGCCGTCTCCGGCGCCCTGCTGGAGCAGGCCAAGGACGTGGAGACCAAGGAGCAGATCGCTTCGACGGCCTCCATCTCCGCCGCCGACACCCAGATCGGCGCGCTCATCGCCGAGGCGATGGACAAGGTCGGCAAGGAAGGCGTCATCACCGTCGAGGAGTCGCAGACCTTCGGTCTTGAGCTTGAGCTCACCGAGGGCATGCGCTTCGACAAGGGCTACATCTCGGCGTACTTCGCCACGGACATGGAGCGCATGGAGTCGTCCCTCGACGACCCGTACCTCCTGATCGTCAACTCCAAGATCGGCAACGTGAAGGACCTCCTTCCGCTGCTGGAGAAGGTCATGCAGTCGGGCAAGCCCCTGCTGATCATCGCGGAGGACGTCGAGGGCGAGGCGCTGTCGACCCTGGTCGTCAACAAGATCCGTGGCACCTTCAAGTCCGTCGCCGTCAAGGCCCCGGGCTTCGGTGACCGCCGCAAGGCCATGCTCAACGACATCGCCATCCTCACCGGCGGCACGGTCATCTCCGAGGAGGTCGGTCTCAAGCTTGAGAACGCCGGCCTGGACCTGCTGGGCCGTGCCCGCAAGGTCGTCATCACCAAGGACGAGACCACGATCGTCGACGGTGCGGGCGAGAGCGACCAGGTCGCCGGGCGCGTCAACCAGATCCGTGCCGAGATCGAGAACAGCGACTCGGACTACGACCGCGAGAAGCTCCAGGAGCGCCTCGCGAAGCTGGCCGGCGGCGTGGCCGTCATCAAGGCCGGCGCCGCGACCGAGGTCGAGCTCAAGGAGCGCAAGCACCGCATCGAGGACGCGGTGCGCAACGCCAAGGCCGCCGTCGAGGAGGGCATCGTCGCCGGTGGTGGCGTGGCTCTGCTCCAGGCTTCCTCGGTCTTCGAGAAGCTCGAGCTGGACGGCGACGAGGCCACGGGCGCGAACATCGTCAAGCTCGCGCTGGAGGCCCCGCTCAAGCAGATCGCCGTCAACGGTGGTCTTGAGGGCGGCGTCATCGTCGAGAAGGTCCGCAACCTGCCGATCGGTCACGGCCTCAACGCCGCGAGCGGCGAGTACGTGGACATGATCGCCGAGGGCATCATCGACCCCGCGAAGGTCACGCGTTCCGCGCTGCAGAACGCCGCCTCCATCGCGGCGCTGTTCCTCACCACCGAGGCTGTTATCGCCGACAAGCCGGAGAAGGCCGGCGCGGCCCCGGCCGGCGGCGGTATGCCGGGCGGTGACATGGACTTCTGATCCACCACGGCTCCGGCCGCCGGTCGATCGGCTGTTCTTACCGAGGGCGGCACCCCTTCTCCCAGGGGGTGCCGCCCTCGGGCGTTTCCGCGTCCGGGTGCTCGCGTCCTGTGCCGTTCGCCCAACCGTTCCCCAACTGTCGGCCGCAGGAGGGTGGAAGGAGGCGTACGCCGGGGCAAACTGACGGCGAGAGCTCCCCCTCCCCCCCCCGGAACGTGTGTACGCGCACGACGTGCGTACGCGCACGACGAGCAGGGACGACCGAGAACGATGGACAGAGTCCTGCGGCGGGTTCCGCTGCGTCAGATCCGGCAGATCGCCTGCGTCATCCCGATCCTCGTGATCGGTCTCTTCGTCTTCCAGCACTGGCCGGTCATCGCCGACGGCGGACACCAGCTCCTCGGGGCGAACCCGTACTGGCTGCTGGTGGCCGTCACGGTCACCGGTCTCGGCTGGGTCGCCGTGTCGTTCACCCGGCAGGGCACGGTCCTGGAGCCGCTGCCTGCGGGGCGGCTGCTCGCCACCCAGTTCGCCGCGGGCGCCGCCAACCATCTGCTGCCGTCCGGGCTCGGCGCGGGCGCCGTCAATCTGCGCTTCCTCAAACGCTGCGGGGTGCCGCTGGGCCGCTCGTCCGCCGCGCTCGCGCTGTATCTGCTCGCCGAGTCCGTCGGACGGATCTTCCTGCTGGCCGTCCTGCTGCTGGCGTTCCCCGACGCGCTGCGGCTGGACGGTCTCATACCCGCCGGGGCCGTCCTGCCGCTGGCGGTGACCGCCGGGGTGGTGGCGTGCGCCGCCGTGCTCGTGGTGGCCGCCGTACGGCCGCTGCGCCGGATCGTCCGTACGTTCCTGACGACGGCGCTGACCGACGTCAGGTCCCTGCACACCAGGCCGGCCCGCGCGTTCGCGCTGTGGGGCGGCTCGCTGGCGTTCCCCGCGCTCCAGGCGGCGGCGCTGGTGACGGTCGCGCTGGCGCTGGAGATGCCGGTGCCCGTGGTGCATGTGGCGATCGCGTACCTCGCGGCGAGTGTCGCCGCCGCCGTCATCCCGACGCCGGGCGGGCTCGGGTCGGTGGACGCCGCCCTGGTGGTCACGCTCGTCACGACGGGCGCATCGGTCACCCTGGCCACCTCCGCCGTGCTGGGCTTCCGGATCATCACGGTGTGGCTGCCGTTGGTGCCGGGGGCGTTGGTGCTGGGCGCGCTGGTGCGGTGGAAGGTGGTCTGAGCGCGCAGAATGTGGTCTAGGCGGGCCTGTGGTCCCGGTAGAAGTCGGCCAGGGCGCCGAACGCGGCCTTGGGCTCCCACGGCACCCCGGGGTACGTCGTGCCGAGGCGGTCCTCCAGGACCCGGACGATGCCGTAGCTGGCGAGGTCCAGATCGTCGCGGGGATCGCCGCCGGGGCGGTGCGGGAAGTCGTACAGCGCGAAGGTGAAGACGAACGCGCTGTCGACGCCGCCGGCGTCGAACGCCGTCAGCAGCTCGCGCAGATACCCGGCCTGCCCGGCTTCGTCGCGGGCGTACACCCCGTCCAGCCGGACGGGGGCGCGGGTCGTCCCGTCCTCCTCGACGATCTCCAGCCCGCGGGCGCCCGCGTCGCCGGCGCCCCGGTAGCTCGCCGAGCCGAACTCGGTTATCGCCAGGGGAAGCTGGAGCGAGGCGACGAGAGCGGGGACGCTCTCGGCGAAGCTGTCCGCGGTCCCGGCCGACCGGTAGATGTCCATGGACGCGATGTCGAAGGGCGTCCAGTCGACGCGCTCCAGCGGTACGGAGGCGTAGGTGACCTTGCCGCCGAAGCGCTCGCGCACGAGGGCCACCGCCTCGCCCAGGAACTCGTTGACGAGCGCGCCGACTTCACCGATGTGCCGGCGCAGCAGATCCGGCTGACCCAGCAGCGCCACCCGGTCCTCCGTGCTGTCGCCGGGCAGGAAACCCTTGTTCATCAGGGACAGTTCGGCGCCGGTGACGAACACGACCTCGGCGCCCCGCCGTCGAAGCCGCTCGGCGCGCTCGGCGCAGTCGGCGAACAGCGACAGCATCTCGGCGGCGGTGAGTTCGAGCGGGTACGGCGAGAACCAGACCTCAAGGCCGAGGCCGGCCGCGTACCCGGCGGCCAGCTCCAGCCGGTCGGGGTCGCCGCCCATGACGCGGACCGCGTCGCAGTGCAGCTCGTCGCGGATGACGCGCAGCTCCTGCTCGACCAGCTCGGGGGTGAAGTTCTTGCGGCCGGTCGATCCGTTGTGGACGAAGCCGGTGTCGTAGCTGATTCCTCGGGCGCGCATGCGTCGGTCCCTCTTCTCTGTGTCGGCGATTTCTCTGTGTCGCCGATTTTAGGGTACGGCTCGTACCTTAGTTGGCTGCGGATGCGGGTGGCAATCAGAATGGGAAGGTACGAGCGGTACCGCTGGGGAGAAGGGTCAGGGCGCGTATGACGGAGCACCCGAAGCGGCAGCAGGCCGCCGCAGGCGGGACGCGGCGGCGCGGTGCTGTGCTGGAGGAGGCGATCCTGCGCGCGGCCGTGGACGAGCTGACCGAGTCCGGCTACGCCGGGCTGACGATGGACAAGGTCGCCGCCCGGGCGGGCACCAACAAGAACGCCCTGTACCGCCGTTGGCCGAACCGCCTGGCGCTCGGCATCGCCGCGTACCGGCAGCTGGTCACCACCGTCCAGCCGCCCGACACGGGCGAGCTGCGCGCCGACGTCCTTGAGTGGCTGCGCCGTGCTAACCGGCACTGGAGCTCCCCGCTCGGCGCGATCCTGCGCGAACTGCTCGGCGCCGCCGGCGGCGCTTCGGAACTTCTCGGGCAGCTGCAGGACCAGTCGGGCGAAGCGGCTGCCGCGCCCTGGCTGACGATCCTGGGGCGCGCGGTCGCCCGTGGGGAAGCGTCCCCGGAGGCGCTGCACCCGCGGGTCGCGACCGTGGCCGTCGTCCTGCTGCGCAACGAGTTCGTCGTACGGGGGGTGCCTGCCGCGCCCGACGACGTCCTCGTGGAGATCGTGGACGAGGTGTATCTGCCGCTGGTGCGGCGGCGCGGTCCGGAGAGCGGCTGACCTGGGGCCGGTTACTCCGCCGGTGGGCCGTCGGCGCCCGGGGGGATGTCGGCGCCCGGTGGGTCGTCGGCGCCCGGGGGGATGTCCAGCTCCGCCCACGCGATCTTGCCGCCCGGTGCGAACCGGGTGCCCCAGCGCCGGGACAGCTCGGAGACCAGATGCAGACCACGGCCGTGCTCGTCGGTCAGCCGCGCGTGCCGCATCCGGGGTGAGCTGGTCTCGGAGTCGGAGATCTGGCACTCCAGCGTCGTGTGCCGGATGAGCCGCAGCTGGACCGGCCCGGGGCCGCCGTACCGGATGGCGTTGGTGACCAGTTCGCTGACGATCAGCTCCATCGTCGTACTCAGCGCTTCCAGACCCCAGCGCTTCAGCTGCCCGACGGCCAGCGCGCGGGCCTCGGTGACCACGGCGGGATCGTTGGCCAGCTCCCAGGAGACGACGTGCTCGGGGCCGAGCGAGCGGGTACGGGCCAGCAGCAGCGCGACATCGTCCTGGCACGGGGTCTTCTTCGCCAGCGTGTCCACGACCTGCGAGCACAGCTCGTCCAGGGGGAGCCCGCCGTCGCCGACGGTGCGGGCGAGCTGGGCCATGCCCGAGTCGATGTCGGACGTGCGGGACTCGATGAGCCCGTCCGTGTACAGCGCGATCACGCTGCCCTCGGGCAGCACCATCTCGGCGGACTCGAACTCCAGCAGCCCCAGACCGATCGGCGCGCCGGCCGGGATCTCGGGGAAGGTGACACCGCCGTCCGGGGTGACGATCGCGGGCGGCGGGTGCCCGGCGCGCGCCATGACGCACTGCCGGCTGATCGGGTCGTAGACGACGTACACGCAGGTGGCGCTGATGCCCGGCGCATTCGTGGTGTCGGGGTCACTGTCGGCGTCGGAGAGGTGCACGACGAGTTCGTCCAGCCGCGCCAGCAGTTCGGCGGGCGGCAGGTCCATGTCGGCCAGGGTGTGTACGGCCGTACGGAGCTGCCCCATCATCGCCGCCGCGTTGATGCCGTGCCCGACGACATCCCCGATGACCAGCGCGATCCGGGCGCCGGAGAGCGGGATCACGTCGAACCAGTCGCCCCCGACGCCGTCGTGCAGATCGGCCGGCAGATAGCGGGTCGCCACCTCGACCGCCCTGCCGCCCGACAGGTTGCGGGGCAGCAGATGGCGCTGGAGGGTCAGGGCGGCCGTGCGCTCGCGGGTGTAGCGGCGGGCGTTGTCGAGGCTGAGCGAGGCCCGTACGACCAGCTCCTCGGCGAGCAGCAGATCGTCCCGGGAGAAGGGCGCCAGGGTGTCCGTACGGAGGAAGACGGCGACGCCCAGTACCGTGCCGCGCGCCTTGAGCCCGATGAGCATCAGGGAGTGGATCCCCGCCTTGGCCGTGGCCCTGGCCCGCGCCGGGTCGGCCTCGAACCAGGTCCCCGTCGTGTCCAGCACCGGCTCGAAGTGCGACTGCCCGTCGGACAGGACCTTGCTGAAGGGCGACGACGGCGGGACGTAGATGGGCTCCCCGCGCGCCCACACGGACTCGGGCGCGCCCTCGTGGATGGAGGCCACTCCGGCGCGGCGGAAGACCGTACCGCCGTCGGAGGTACCGGGCCTGCCCTGCGGCTCCTCGCCGAGCTGGACGGATTCGGCGAGATCGACGGTGACGAAGTCGGCGAGGAGCGGCACGGCCACGTCGGCCAGCTCCTGCGCGGTGTTCATGACGTCCAGCGTCGTGCCGATCCGCGTACCGGCCTCGTTGAGGATGGCCAGCCGCCGGCGCGCCCAGCTGTTGCTGATGTCCATGGCCAGCGAGCACACGCCGAGCGGCCGTCCGTCGACGCCGTCGAGCCGGAAGTACGACGAGGAGAACACGCGCTCCTCGGGTTCCGATGCGGCCGTGCTGCGGCTGCCGTCCTGGTCCGTGCCGATCCAGCGGAACTCGTGGTCGATCACCGGGACACCGTCGTCGAGGACCTGGCGCATCGCCGCCTCGACGGACGCGGTGTCGAAACCGGGCAGCGAATCGGTGAGCCTGCGTCCCAGCGCCTGGTGGGCGAGAGCGCCGCTGTCGCGCTCCGCCGTGTCGTTCAGCCACATGCAGCGCAGGTCGCGGTCCCAGATGGCGAGCTGGATCGGTGCGTGGTTGAGCAGCGTCGTCAGCACGGACTCGTCCAGCGCGGGGACGGTCCGGGCCTCGGGCAGCGGCGCCGCCGACACGAACCAGTCCGTACGGCCGCCGGGGCCCGCCATCGGCAGCGCCCGCATGCTCACCGGGAGCGGATGCCCGTCGCGGTGCCGCAGCTCCATGACCCCGGACCAGGGCTCGCGGGCGGTTACGGCGGGCGGCAGGAGCGCGCCCGGCCGGGCGGTCGGCAGCAGCAGCGCCGCTGGTCGGGACACCACGGTCTCGGCCTGATGACCGAGCAGTGCCTCCGCCGCCTCCGTCCAGCCGATCACGACCCCGTCCCCGCTGATCACGGCGACGGCGGCCTGGGCCGCACCGGAGACCGCCCCATCAGAACCGGCCATGGTCCACATGTCCAATCTGTTGCGGAATGCCGATACATATGATGGTTTCACACTCGGTGAACGAGCGGACTCCGGAGCTGCCCTCAGCGGGTGATGCGGGTGATGCGCGGTGACGCGGGTGACGGGGCTCCCCGTCGTCAGACGCGGGCCGGCTGCGCGTCGCCGCCCGGTGCCGCCGGTGCTGCCGGTGCGCCGGGCGTCGCCGGGGCATCGGGTGCGGCGGCCGGGGTGAGGCCGTCGGCGACGGAATCGGTCTCCGTCTCGACATTCAGCTCCGTCAGCATGGTCTTCGTGAAGCCGAAGTAGTACGTGGCGACGAAGCCCACCAGGTAGCCGACGAGCAGCCCGCCCGCGTACACCACGATCATCTGGCCCATGCCCTTGTTGCCGTCGAGCAGCGGGAACAGCGCCCAGCCGGACGGGCCGATCGCCGTGGAGCCCACCGCGTCACCGAGCTGGTTGAAGAGCCCGACGAAACCGCCGCCGAACGCGCCGCCGACGCAGGCCGTGATGAACGGGCGGCCCAGCGGCAGCGAGACACCGTAGATCAGCGGCTCGCCGACGCCCAGGAAACCGGCGGGGAGGGCCGACTTGATGGTCCGGCGGATCGAGCCGTTGCGGGGGAGCCGGAAGTAGACCGCCATCGCCGCGCCGACCTGTCCCGCGCCGGCCATGGCGAGGATCGGCAGCAGCACGGTGTAGCCCTGCTGCTCGATCAGTGTGGTGTGGATGGGGATCAGCGCCTGGTGCAGGCCCAGCATCACCAGCGGCAGGAACAGCCCGCCGAGGACGAAGCCTGCGCCCGCGCCGCCGTTGGACAGCAGCCAGTTGGCGAAGTCGCCGATCGCGGTGGCGATCTCACCGGCCACGTACATCAGACCGAAGATGGTGACGAGTCCGGAGACCAGCACGGTGAGGGTGGGCGTCACCAGGACGTCCAGCGCCTCCGGCACCCACTTGCGGCACCACTTCTCCACGTACACGGCGAGGACGGCGGCGCCGAGCGCGCCGAGCACACCGCCCTGGCCCGGGGCCAGCTTCTGGCCGAACGCGTCGATGTTGGCGACACCGGGGAAGACGATGATCGCGGCGACCGCGCCGCCGAGGACCGGGGTGCCGCCGAACTCCTTCGCCGTGTTGTAGCCGACGAAGACCGCGATGAGCGACATGAAGCCGGACGTGACGGCGGTGAGCGCCGGGACGACGCCGGGCAGCCAGTGCAGGTTGGTCAGCAGACCGTTGAGCCCGGCGATGATGCCGCAGCCGATGAGCGCGGGGATCAGCGGGACGAAGATGTTGGCGATCCGGCGCAGGAACAGCTTGAACGGGGTGGCGTTCTTGGCCTTGCGCTCCGCGCGCAACGCCGCGCCCTGCGCCGCCAGCTCGTCGGCGGTCGCCGCCGGGGCGTCCGGGGCGCCCGGTGCGGGAGCCGCGCCCGTCGCCGGGACGGGTTCGGCGGCGGGGGCCGCCTGCCGCTCCTCCTCGACCAGGGCCTCGAACTCGGGAGTGACCCGGGCGACGGTCCCGGGGCCGAGGACGATCTGGTACGTCTCGTCCTCGACCACCCCCAGGACGGCCGGGAGGGCTTTCAGTGCCTCGTGCTGGACGAGGGACCGGTCGCGCAGGCCCAGCCGGAGCCGGGTCATGCAGTGGGCCACCGATGTGATGTTTCCCGCGCCGCCGACGAGCGGCAGGATCGCGGCGGCTGTCGCGCGGTTCTTGTCTGTTGCCATGGTGCGTGGTGCCTTGCTGTGCGAGGAGTGGGACGTGGGTCAACCGGAGGTGGTGCTGGCGGCCCGCAGCGCGACGCGCAGATGGCCATGGGAAGCGGAGAGCAGTGCGGCGGCGGTGGAGCCTTCGACTCCGCCGAGGATGACGAGGATCGCGTTCTTCACCTCGCCGTCGGTGGCCGCGAGAGCGGCCTCGATCTCGGCGTCGGACGCGCCGGTGGCGAGCGAGACGATGCGCCGGGAGCGGGCGCGCAGCTTCTCGTTCGACGCCCGGACGTCGACCATCAGGTTTCCGTAGGTCTTGCCGAGCCGGATCATGGTGATCGTCGAGATCATGTTGAGGACGAGCTTCTGTGCCGTACCGGCCTTGAGCCGGGTCGAGCCGGTGAGCAGCTCGGGCCCCACGACCACCTCGATGCCGTGGTCGGCCGCCGCTGCCAGGGCGCTGCCCGCGTTGCAGGACAGACCGACGGTCAGCGCGCCCAGCCCGCGGGCGTGTTCGACGGCCCCCACGGCGTACGGGGTGCGGCCCGAGGCCGAGATGCCGACGACGGTGTCGTCCGGCGTCAGTCCGAGCGCGTCCAGGTCGGCGGCTGCCAGCTCCTTCGAGTCCTCGGCGCCCTCGACCGAGGTCACCATGGCGCCGGGGCCGCCCGCGATCAGGCCCACGACCTCGCCCGGGTCGGTGTTGAAGGTGGGCGGGCACTCGCTCGCGTCGAGCACGCCGAGCCGGCCGGCCGTCCCGGCGCCCGCGTAGATCAGCCGGCCGCCGCGCGCGGCGCGCTCGGCGGTCGCGTCGATCGCGGCGGCGATCGACGGCAGTTGCGCGGCGACGGCGGCGGGCACTGTGCCGTCCTCGCCGTTCATGATCCGGCTGATCTCCAGTGTGGACAGCTGGTCGATCTCGGCCAGCTCGGGGCGGAACGCCTCGGTGGTGAGGGTGTCGAGCTGCGCGCGGAGGTCGCCGTACGGGGACGTCGAGGCGTCGGCGGGCGTGGAGGTCATGAAGAAGCGGCTCTTTCTTCTGGTGAGGTGTGCGTTTTCCGGCGCGACGGCGGGACCGGGCCGGGGCCTGGCGCGCCCGGCCGGATTCCGCGGCTCAGCGCGGGCTGCGCGAGTGGCGGGGGCTGTGCCGGTGCGCCAGCGCCTCGTACGAGGCGGACAGGGCGGGCGCCGCCGTCTCGTACGTACGCTGCGCGACACCTATGAACAGGCAGTCGACCACGAGCAGCTGGCTCGTACGGCTCGACATGGCGGCCGGTCGCAGCTCGCTCTCGCGTGCGGTGGAGGTGGTCAGGACGTGGTCGGCGTACTGCGTGACGGGTCCGTCGGGCCTGCCCGTGATCGCGACGGTCGTCGCGCCGCGGTCGAAGGCGACCCGAAGGGGCTCTATGACGTCGCCGGTGGAGCCGGAGTGGGTGATCGCGATGGCGACATCGCCCGCGCGCAGCTGCACCGCGTTGGTGACGGCGAGGTGCGGGTCGGTGTGGGCGTGCGCGATCAGGCCGATGCGCAGCATCTTCTGCGCGAGGTCCATGCCGACGAGCGAGGAGGCCCCGACACCGTAGATGTCGATCCTGCGCGCCGCCGCTGCGGCCGTCACGACGGCGCCCAGCTGCACCGTGTCGAGCGAGGCGGCCGTGTCGGCGAGGGTCTGCTGTTCGTCGTAGGCGAGCTTGGCGACGACATCGGCGATGGGGTCGTCGACCGCTATGTCGGCCGTCACCGCGGGGGCGCGGCCGGACTCCTGCTGGGCGGCGAGACCGGCGAGGGCGAGGCGCAGGTCGCGGTAGCCGGGGTAGCCGAGGAGGCGGGAGGTGCGCACCACGGTCGCTTCGCTCGTGCCGGTGAGCTCGGCGAGACCGGTGACCGTGAGAGCGGCGCAGCCCGCCGGGTCACCGGCCACGGCTTCGGCGACCAGCTGCATGGAGCGGGTCATGGATGGCGCGAGGGTCCGCACCTTGGCCGCGAGAGCGGCAGGTGCGGGCGGGGCGTCACCGCTGAAAATTTCCTTCACGTCTGGGGTCACCTCTGAAAGGTATTTTCAGACTTCCGTGCGAGTCAACCCCCTCTTCGTCCTGATTCGTCGTATGGCGTCTCTTCGCCAGGCCGGTGGCGGGCGGGGGGACAATGGGTAGATGGACGACGTGAATCCCCTGGAGCAAGCACTGCACGTGGCGCGAGCGCTGGTCCTCGCCGACCTTGCCGCGCGCGATGTGGCGAGGGCCGATGTCGTCTCGCTCGTCGAGGAGTCGGTGTCGCACCGCCGCTGGTGGGTCGAGCAGTGGCCCGACGGCGTCGAGTACGTGGCGGGGCTGGTCGCCCAGGACGTCCAGGACGCCCTGCTGGAGCGGTACGGCCGCTGGCCGATCTGCCCGGTCTGCACCGAGCTTGAGCCGCACGCGCTGGACGTGGAGCCGGAGTTGGGGCCCGACCCGCACTGGGTGTGCGGGAAGGCCGGCGTGGTGATAGCCCCGGTCGGCGCGCTGGACACGACCTCGTGACGGTGTACATCGACCCGCCCACCTGGCCGGGTCACGGACGGATGTGGTCGCATCTGGTGAGCGACGTCTCGTTCGACGAGCTGCACCGGTTCGCCGCGTCGATCGGCTGTCCGCCGCGCGCTTTCGAGCGGGACCACTACGATGTCCCGTCGCACCGCTACGAGGACGCGGTGACGGCGGGCGCCGTGCGGATCGGCTCGAAGGAGCTGGTCCGCCGTATTACCGAGGCGGGGCTGCGACGGCCGAAGGGGCGCCCGGCGTCCCGGCCGCCTGAGCCTGCGTGATCCCGCCCGAACCGGCCACGAGCCGGCCGCCGCCGCCACCGCTCCTGCGGTGGTAGCGCAGCGCCAGCACGACGAGCCCGATACCGACGACGGCCATCGCCGTGCCCGCCCACGCCGTGGACGCGAAGCCGAAGTCCGCGTCGATCACGACCCCGCCGAGCCAGGGGCCCAGCGTGTTGCCCGCGTTGAAGGCCGCGGTGGCCGTGGCGGCGGCCAGCGTGGGAGCGGCGGCCGCGATGTTGAACATCCGGGCGTTGAGCGCGGGCGCGGTGTAGAAGGCCGAGAGGCCGAGGAGGAACGTCAGCGGGACGACGATCACGGGGTGCGACGCGGTGAGTGCCAGCGCGGCCAGCAGGACCGTCGTCGCGGTGATCCCGCTGATCATGACGCCGAACAGATGCGCGTCCGCGTACCGGCCGCCGATCATCGTGCCGACGAGCGCGCCGAGTCCGAACAGCGCGAGGACGAACGGCACCCAGCCGTCGCCGATACCCGCCACATCGGTCAGCAGCGGGGCCATGTAGGAGAACGCGCAGAACACGGCGCCGCCCGCGAGGGCGGTGACCGCGACCGCCAGCCAGACCTGGCGGTCGCGGTAGATCGTCAACTCCCGCTTGAGCTGCGGCTTCTCGGCAGGGAGCGGGATACGCGGGATGAGGGTGACCACCCCGACCAGGGCGACGGCCGAAGCGCCGCCGACCGACCAGAACGCCGAACGCCAGCCGAAGTTCTCCCCGAGGAAGGCGCCTGCGGGGACCCCGAGCACATTGGCGATGGACAGCCCGCCGATCATCACGGCCATGGCGCGGGCGCGTGCGTTCGGCGGGACCATGGCGATGGCGACGCTCGCGCCCACGGCCCAGAAACCGGCGCAGGCGAAGGCGCTGACGACGCGGGAGGCGAAGAGGACTTCGTAGGTCGGGGCGAGTGCGCCCGCGACCTGGCCGAGTCCGAAGACCGAGATCAGTGCGATGAGGGTGGCGCGGCGCGGCAGCCGCAGTGTGACGACGGCGAGCAGCGGGGCGCCGATCACCATGCCGATGGCGAAGGCGGAGATCAGCAGCCCCGCCGTGGGTATGGACACATCCATGTCGTCGGCGAGCGGCGGCAGAAGGCCGGAGAGCATGAACTCGCTCGTGCCGAGGGCGAAGACCGAGAGTCCCAATATGTAGACGGCCAGCGGCATACGGGAGCGACGGTCGGCGGTGTCAGGCATGACAGGCCCCAACGCCGAAGTCGGCCGTTACATTCCCGGTCACTGACCGTGCCCGTCGTCGTGCGGGGCCCGCAGGGCGCGCAGTTCGCCGGTGAGATTGGCGCGGGCGGCGGCCTCCCAGCGCTGCTCGCCGTGCGGGGTGCGGAACAGCCGTGGCAGGGCCAGCAGTTGCTCCAGCACCGCCGAGCGCCCCGCGCGGAACGCGTCGTCGGGGACGAAGCCGTACTCCTCGCGCACGGCGTCCGTGTAGGCGCGGTACGCGTCGGGGGCCGCGGCCAGGATCGCGAGATCGGCGTCACACAGGACGGCGCCGTCCCGGTCGTCGGGAGCCGCGTCGTGCGTGGTGGTGAGCAGGACGAGCCGGACCACCTCGTCCGTCTGCCGCCGGCTCAACCCGGCCTCGGCGAGGGCACGTTCGGCGAGGCGGGCCGAGCGCTCCTCGTTCTCCGAGCGGTCGGGCCGGTAGACGGCGTCGTGGAACCACGCGGCGAGCCTGACCAGGTCGGGGTCTTCGGCGTACGGGGCGAGGGTGTCGATGTGGTCCAGGACGGCGAGCAGATGAGCGGTGGTGTGGTAGCGCCGCTGCGGCTCGGCCCAGCGGCCGAGCAGGTCGTCGGCGTAGACGTACGGATCCGGCGGGCCGTCGGCGTCGGGGCCTGCGGCGTCAGGGCCGGTGGGCGGCTCGCGCAGGGCGAGCAGCGCGGCGGCGAAGCGGCTCCGCAGATCACCTGCGGGTACGGGGACGGACATGGGTACGACAATACGGCCGGGGCTGTGGACAACGCGCGACGCGCTGGGTGGTCCGGCGGCTAGCTTGGCGGCATGACACGGAACGAGACACGGAACCAGCCGCAGACCCAACCATTGGCCCAGCCGCGGGCCGGGGCGGACTACGAGCTGACGGG
Source organism: Streptomyces sp. NBC_00370 (assembly GCF_036084755.1). NCBI lineage: Bacteria > Bacillati > Actinomycetota > Actinomycetes > Kitasatosporales > Streptomycetaceae > Streptomyces > Streptomyces sp. NBC_00370. The sequence goes on along the minus strand of NZ_CP107968.1, from coordinate 3,785,906 downwards.
GATACGTGCGGGGGAGGCGGCCTCCGTCTTCGGCTGACCGCTCGCGTTCTCCAGGGCCTTGAAGCGCCGCAGCCGCAGCGAGTTGCCGACGACGAAGACCGAGGAGAAGGCCATGGCGGCGCCGGCGATCATCGGGTTGAGCATGCCGGCCGCCGCGAGGGGGATCGCGGCGACGTTGTAGCCGAAGGCCCAGACGAGATTGCCCTTGATGGTGGTGAGCGTGCGCCGGGCCAGCCGGATGGCGTCGGCGGCGGTACACAGATCGCCGCTGACCAGGGTGAGATCGCCGGCCTCGATGGCAGCGTCGGTCCCGGTGCCCATGGCGAGTCCGAGGTCGGCCTGGGCGAGGGCGGCGGCGTCGTTCACCCCGTCGCCGACCATGGCGACGGAGTGCCCCTCGTCCTGGAGGCGCTTGACGACGTCGAGCTTGTCCTCGGGCATGACGTCGGCGATGACCTCGGTCACCCCGATCTCGGCGGCGACGGCCTCGGCCACGGCCTTGTTGTCACCGGTGAGCAGGATCGGGTTCAGGCCAAGGGCGCGGAGCCTGCGGACGGCCTCGGGGCTGGACTCCTTGACCGCGTCGGCGACTTCGATCAGGGCGCGCGCGTGGCCGTCCCAGGCGACGGCGACGACCGTGCGGCCCGCCGCTTCGGCGGTGAGCCTGGCCGTCTCCAACTCCTCGGGGAGACGGATGTCCTGGCCGGCGAGGAACGCCGTACGGCCGACGAGTACGGCGCGGCCTTCCACCACGCCGCGCACACCGAGGCCGGGGACGTTCGCGAAGTCCTCGGGGGCGGGAAGGCCGTCGAAGCGGGCGGTGGCCGTCTCGGCGACGGCGCGGGCGACGGGGTGTTCCGAGGCGGCCTCCAGCGCGCCGGCGGTACGGAGCGCGTCCGGCTCGTCGACCCCGTCGGCGGTGTGGACGCGCTGGAGGGTCATCCGGCCGGTGGTGACGGTGCCGGTCTTGTCGAGGACGACGGTGTCGACCCGGCGGGTGGACTCCAGCACCTCGGGGCCCTTGATGAGGATGCCGAGCTGGGCACCGCGGCCGGTGCCGACCATGAGGGCGGTGGGAGTGGCGAGACCGAGAGCACAGGGGCAGGCGATGATCAGTACGGCGACAGCGGCGGTGAAGGCGGCGGTCATGCCCTCACCGATGGCGAGCCAGAAGGCGAGGGTGGCGAGGGCCAGCACGATGACCACGGGCACGAAGACGGCCGAGATCCGGTCCGCGAGACGCTGCACGGCGGCCTTGCCGTTCTGGGCGTCCTCGACCACCCGCGCCATCCTGGCGAGCTGGGTGTCGGAGCCGACCCGGGTCGCCTCCACGACGAGCCGGCCGCCGGCGTTGAGGGTCGCGCCGGTCACCGCGTCGCCCGCGGCGACCTCGACCGGTACGGACTCGCCGGTGAGCATCGAGGCGTCCACGGCCGACGACCCCTCGACGACGGCCCCGTCGGTGGCGATCTTCTCGCCGGGACGGACCAGGAACCGGTCGCCGACCCGCAACCGCGCGGTGGGCACGGTCACTTCCCGGCCGTCGCGCAGCAGGGTGACCTCCTTGGCGCCGAGCTCCAGCAGCGAGCGCAGCGCGGCGCCGGCGGTGCGCTTCGAGCGGGCCTCGAAGTAGCGCCCGGCCAGGATGAAGGCGGTGACGCCTGCGGCGGCCTCGAAGTAGATGTTGCTCGCGCCGTCGGAGCGGGCGATGGTCAGCTCGAAGGGGTGCCGCATGCCCGGCATACCGGCGTCGCCGAAGAACAGCGCCCACAGCGACCAGAGGAAGGCGGCGGAGGTACCGACGGAGATCAGCGTGTCCATCGTCGCGGCGCCGTGCCGCAGATTGGTCCACGCGGCGCGGTGGAACGGCCAGGCGGCGTACGTCACGACGGGGGCGGCGAGCGTCAGCGACAGCCACTGCCAGTTGTCGAACTGGAGGGCGGGGATCATCGCCATCGCGATGACCGGCACGGCGAGGACGACGGAGGTGATCAGCCGCTGCCGCAGCGTCCGCAGGGCGCCGTCCTCGGCGCTGTCCGGTCCCTCGCCGCTCAGCTCGTCCCCGGTGGGGCGGGCGGGCGCCGGTTCCTCGGCGGTGTAGCCGGTGGCCTCGACGGTGGCGATCAGATCCTGGACGGAGAGATCGGCACCCCGGTAGCTGACCTTGGCCTTCTCCGTGGCGTAATTGACGGTGGCCTCGACACCGTCCATCCGGTTCAGCTTCTTCTCGACACGGGCCGCACAGGAGGCACAGGTCATGCCGCCGATGACGAGTTCGATCTCCGCCGTCGCCGCGGTGTCAGCGGGGCCGGTGGTCCGGGTGAGGCTCATGGTGTACCGCTCCTCGTGGTCGACCAGTTCCTCCATAGTACCCCCTAGGGGTATGGATGACGGGGTCCGGTGATGCGGGGGAGCAGTACCGCCGTTTAGGCTGAGACATTGGACTAGACCTATAGCCGGGCGCTTTGTCCGGACACGAGCTGAATGGGATCCCATGAGCAAGCGTGCAGTCCTGGAGGTGATCGCGCTCGACGCCGACGACGCGACCGCCGCCCGGAACGGGGGTGCGGACCGCCTTGAGCTCGTCACCGACATGGCGGCCGACGGGCTGACCCCGACCCGCGAGACCTTCGCCGAGATCCGCGCCGCGGTCGACATCCCGCTGCGCGTGATGCTCAGACTGGCCGACGGCTTCGCGGCCGGCGGCCCACGACAGGTCGACGAACTGGTCGGCAGGGCGCGGGCGATGCGGGCCGAGGGCGCGGAGGAGTTCGTCTTCGGCTTCCTCGACGCCGACGGCACCCCCGACCTGGTGACCGTGGAGCGCCTGGTCGCCGAGCTGGACGGCTGCCGCTGGACGTTCCACCGCGCGATCGACCGCGCCGTGGACCGCGACACCCTCCGCAAGGAACTCGCCGACATGCCCGGCCTCGACACCTACCTCACAGCGGGCTCCCCGGCCGGCGTCGACGACGGCATGCCGATCCTGCTGGCCGAGGCCGACGCGGCGAACCGCGCCGAAGCGGGCTACGGACACCACATCCTGGTGGGCGGCGGGCTGCGCCTCGGCCATCTCCCGCAGCTGCTGACCGCCGGTATCGACGGCTTCCACATCGGCAGCGCGGCCAGGCCCGACGGATGGGACGCCCCGGTGTCCGCGACGGCGGTACGCGAATGGCGCGAAGCACTCGACGCACCGCGCCAGGACGGCTGACCCGCCGGAGCGGCCGAGGCCAGGCCGGGGCTCGGGTTCATGGGCTCAAGGGTTCACCGCTGTGCGTGCGCGCCGCGCCTGCCCGTATCGACCTGCGCACCGGCTGGATCATCGCGCCGCCGCGCGGCCGACCTGGGCAATGCCGTCCTGCCCCAGCTGGTCCTGGTCGAGCTGATGGAGTCGGGCGCGCCGGCGCGCCAGCTGCGCGGTCGTCACCGCCGCCGCCGTGACGCCATGACGGCGGCGATCGGCGCGCACCTCCCGCAGGCGACGGTGCACGGCGCTGCGGCGCTCGCGCGCGGCGTCCTCGGCTACGCGGCGAGCACCCGCACGGACATCGCGGAGGGCGTCGCGGCCGTCGCGGCAGCCGTCAGGGACCTGTGACCCCGGCCGCCGCCAGCGCCTCGGGCAGCGGCTCCCCGTGCAGCACGATCAGCCCCGACACCGCACGCGTCAGCGCCACATACAACCGCCGCAGCCCCGTGCGCTCATCCGGCTCGCCCGCGACCACGGCCGCCGGCTCGTCCAGGACGACGTAGTCGTACTCAAGTCCCTTGGCCAGCGAGGCGGGTACGAGCGTCAGCCGCGACTCGGCCGTCGTCTCCTCGCCCGGCGACAGATACGGCAGGTCCGCGGCCGTCAGCGCCTTCGCCAGCGCCGGGACGCGCGCGTCCGCCGCGATCAGCCCCGTCGACCCCTCGTGCGTCAGCGACTCCACGCACGCCGCCACCACCGCGTCGTCCAGGCCGCCGGCCGCCGTACGCACCGACAGCGAGCCCGGCGACTCACGCACCGACTCCACCTCGGCCAGCCCCGGCGAGATCACCGGCAGCAGCCGCGACGCGTACGCGATCACCTCGCGCGGCACACGGAAGCCCGCCGTCAGCTCCTCCACCACCGCTTCCGACTTGCCCAGATGCTTCAGCGCCTCCGCCCAGCTGCCCGTCGCCCACGGCGTGGTCCCCTGCGCCAGATCCCCCAGCACCGTCGCCGACCCTGTCGAGCAGCGCCGGCCCACCGCGCGGTACTGCATCGGGGAGAGGTCCTGCGCCTCGTCGAGGACCACATGCCCCAGCGAGTGCGTACGGGCCACGAGATCGCCCACCTCGTCGATCAGCACGGCGTCGGCGGGCGACCACCTCACCGACTTCAGGCTCCGCGCCGGCTTCTCCCACAGGATCGTCCGCTGCTCGTCCGCCGTCAGCAGCCCCTCCGCGTGCTCGGCGAGGAACTCCGCGTCGGACAGCAGCCGCAGCACCAGCTTCGCCGGATCGACCGGCGGCCAGACCGCCTTGACCACGGCCTTCACCGCGGGATTACGGGCGACGGCGTCCTGCACCCGGTCGTCCGGCGCCTCACCCGCCTGTTCCATCCGGACCAGCACGGCATGCGCGATGCGCTGCGGCAGCGCCTCGCGCGCCGCCCCGTAGCGGATGTCGCGGTCCAGCAACTGCCGGACCAGCTCCTCGATCTCGTACGCGGGGACCCGCCAGCGCCGCGAACCGCGCACCACCACCAGCGGCTCGACGGGCATCGACACGTGCGAGCGCACCGCGCGCCGCAGCACCTCCGCCAGCCGCGCGTCCCCCTTGACGACGGCGGCGGGCGCCGCGTCCGTACCCCGTACCTGCACGGCCGAACCGACCAGCTCGTCGACCGTCGCCTGCTTCACCTCCAGCTCGCCCAGGGCGGGCAGCACCTGCTCGATGTAGTGCAGGAAGGACGCGTTAGGACCGATGACGAGCGTGCCGGTACGGGCCAGCCGTTCGCGGTGCGCGTACAGCAGATACGCCACCCGGTGCAGCCCCACGGCGGTCTTGCCGGTGCCGGGCCCTCCCTGGACACAGACGCTGCCGCTGAGCCCGGAGCGGACGATCTCGTCCTGCTCGGGCTGGATCGTCGCCACGATGTCCCGCATCGGGCCGACGCGCGGCCGTTCGATCTCGGCCTGCAGCAGCTTGCTCGACGTGGCGGTCTCGGCCGGGTCGGACAGATGCTCGTCCTCGTACGCGGTCAGCTCGCCCGACGTGTAACCGAAGCGGCGGCGCAGCCCCACGTCCAGCGCGTCCTTCTTCGACGCGCGGTAGAACGGCTGCGAGACGGGCGCGCGCCAGTCGACGACCATCGGGTTGCCGTCCGCGTCGTGCACATGCCGTCTGCCGATGTAGAAGCGCTCGCCCTCGGCGCCTTCGGCCTGCTCGGCGCCGACCGCGTGCAGATAGTCGAGCCGGCCGAAGAAGAGCGGGGTGTGGGACAGGTCGGCGAGCGCCTTGATGCGGTCCTCGATCTGCGCCTCCAGGGCGGCCGCGTTGACCCAGTTCGCCGTCACGTCGCGGATGTCGAGGGACTTCACGTCCTCGCGCATGGCGCGCAGCGCGGCGCGCGAGGCAAGGAGATGGGCCCGTTCCCGTTCGAGCGGACCGGGGCCGGGTGTTGATTCAGGGGCGTGCGCGGGCACGGTGCTGCCTCCGGGGAGTGGTACACGTCAAGGGCGGCCGTCCGGTTTCCGTCCGGACAGCGGCACTCCGCAGAGGGAGGCGGGGAAGGGGGAGATTCTAGTCAGCGGCCCACGTACGGCGCGAATGCTTTTCCGGCGGCGACTCCCGTGAGGACTACACGGCCGCCTCCGTCCCGTAGGGGATGCCGTACGACTCAGGGCATACGCGGCCGGCCGTACGGTTCAATCTGCGGAGCGATGCCGGGGACGGGCCCCGCGGCCATGCTGGACACATGACCACAACGACCTTCACCCCCACGCACGGCGCGGCCGGAACCGCCGCCGCCGGCCACTCCACTCCCCGGCTCGGCGGCGCGCTGCGCGCGGTCAAGTCGTTCGTCAGCGCCGCGATCGGCGTGGCCGTACTCGGCGAGTTCGCCGAAGAAGCGGGCGTCAAGCGCCGCTGACGCCCGGCCGGCCCGTGGTCGGTCCGCCCCCGGGATCAGTTCCCGGCCAGCAGCTCGTCCGCGTCGATGATGCGGTACGCGTAACCCTGCTCGGCCAGGAAGCGCTGCCGGTGTGCGGCGAAGTCCTGGTCGATCGTGTCCCGCGCGACGACCGAGTAGAACCGCGCCTCGTGCCCGTCCGCCTTCGGACGCAGCACCCGGCCGAGCCGCTGCGCCTCCTCCTGGCGCGAGCCGAACGTCCCGGACACCTGGATCGCGACCGTCGCCTCCGGCAGGTCGATCGAGAAGTTCGCGACCTTCGACACCACCAGCACCGAGATCTCGCCCTGCCGGAACGAATCGAAGAGCTTCTCGCGCTGCGCGTTGCTCGTCTCGCCCTTGATGACCGGCGCGTCCAGATGCTCACCCAGCTCGTCGAGCTGGTCGATGTACTGCCCGATGACCAAGGTCTGCTCGCCCTGGTGCTTGCGCACCAGCGCCTCGGTCACCTTCCGCTTCGTCGCCGTCGTCGCGCAGAAGCGGTACTTCTCCTCGGTCTCGGCCGTCGCGTACGCGAGCCGCTCGCTGTCCGTGAGATTGACGCGTACCTCGACGCAGTCGGCGGGCGCGATGTAGCCCTGCGCCTCGATCTCCTTCCACGGCGCGTCGAAACGCTTCGGACCGATCAGCGAGAACACGTCCGACTCGCGGCCGTCCTCCCGTACCAGCGTGGCCGTGAGCCCCAGCCGCCTACGCGCCTGGAGGTCGGCGGTGAACTTGAACACGGGCGCGGGCAGCAGATGCACCTCGTCGTAGAGGATCAGCCCCCAGTCGCGCGAGTCGAACAGCTCCAGATGCGGATAGACGCCCTTACGGCGCGTCGTCAGCACCTGGTACGTGGCGATGGTGACCGGGCGGATCTCCTTGCGCGTACCGCTGTACTCGCCGATCTCCTCCTCGGTCAGCGAGGTGCGCTTCACCAGTTCGTGCTTCCACTGCCTGGCCGAGACGGTGTTGGTCACCAGGATCAGCGTCGTCGCCTTGGCCTGCGCCATCGCACCGGCGCCCACCAGGGTCTTGCCCGCGCCGCAGGGCAGCACGACCACGCCTGAGCCGCCGTGCCAGAAGTTCTCCACTGCCTGCTTCTGGTACGGGCGCAGCGCCCACCCTTCCTCGTGCAGCTCGATCGCGTGCGCCTCGCCGTCGACGTAACCGGCCAGGTCCTCGGCGGGCCAGCCGAGCTTCAGCAGCGTCTGCTTGATCTGGCCGCGCTCGGAGGGATGGACGGCGACGGTGTCCGGGTCGATCCGCGTGCCGACCAGCGGCGCGACCTTCTTGGAGCGGAGGATCTCCTCCAGCACCGGGCGGTCGGTCGAGGTCAGCACCAGACCGTGCGAGGGGTGCTTGGAGAGCGTGAGCCGCCCGTAGCGCGCCATCGTCTCGGCGACGTCCACGAGCAGGGCATGCGGAACGGGATAGCGGGAGAACTCCACCAGCGCGTCGACCACCTGCTCGGCGTCGTGCCCGGCCGCGCGCGCGTTCCACAGCCCGAGCGGGGTCAGCCGGTAGGTGTGGATGTGCTCGGGAGCCCGCTCCAGCTCGGCGAACGGAGCGATGGCGCGGCGGCAGGCGTCAGCCTGTTCGTGGTCGACCTCAAGCAGCAGTGTCTTGTCGCTCTGGACGATGAGAGGTCCATTCACAGCGGCGCCCTTTCCGTATGCCAAACGTCCAGTGTCGCGCATCGGGAACCGATACGGGGCGGTGCGCTCCCAACCGCTTATCCGGGCGCTGTGCGGGCAGCAGGGTGTCATGACCGCTGAAACGGAACGGGCCACGTCCGGAGTCGCCGCCCCGGCCAGAAATCCATGGCGCCGAACCGCCTTAAGAGTGCTGATACTTGTGGTGGCCTTCGTCGCGCTGGTCGCCTTCTCCGTCGTCCTGGCGGAGCTGACGCTGACCCCCTCGCCCGCCTCCGCGCAGATCGCCGGATCGAACCTGCACCCGGGCCGCTCGCTGCGGCAATACCTGGAGGACTACACCTTCCTGGCCGCCTGCAAGCAGATAGGCGGCAACATCGTGATGGGGGTGCCCTTCGGGCTGATCCTTCCGGTGCTCGTGCCGCGCAGGCTGCGGATGATCCGGGTCGTGCTGCTGACGGCCGTGGTCATGGTGCTGGTGGAGCTGGCGCAGGGCTCGATCGTCGAGGGCCGCGCCTTCGACGTGGACGACGTGATCATGAACACGAGCGGTGCGCTGATCGGGTACCTGCTGCTGGGCCGCCGTATCGGCCGCAAGTACCACTCGCTGGGTGTGGCGCCGGTGGAGAGGGATTCGCAGAAGCGGTCGGAGCGGACGAAGCGGTCGGCCCGTTCGGAGCGTTCCGAGCGTTCCGAGCCGAAGACGACGGTGGACACGAAGACGGAGCGCGGGCCGGCCTCCAGGCTGCGGCCGAAGTCGAAGCCGACGACGAAGGCGGGCACGACGAAGGCGAGTACGAAGACGCTCACGAAGCCGAAGACCGCCAAGCCCAAACTCACCCCCAAGGCGACATCCGCCAAGGTCGAGGCCCCCTCGTGGAGCGAACGGATCAACCGTTTGGCACGATCCAGGCGTTGACCTGGGCGAACGCCCGTTGTCAGTGGTCGCTGGTACGCATAGGGACATGAGCGAAGCCGCGGTGCGATCCAGGACGGATCGCACCGCGGCTTCCTTCATGTCCGTCGCGAGTTCGTCAGGCCGGGTCGTCGGCCAGTTCGGCTACTCCTGTGATGCGGTGCAGGGGGAAGGTTCGTACGACGTCCGCCGTGTGGTCGTACGCGGTGACGAAACCGCCCTCGACCCGTACCGGGGCGATGACGCGCTGGCTGGCCGCGCCGTCCACGTTGACGTAGCCGATCCAGATGGTCGCGCCGGTCATCGCCGCCGCCTGGACGGTGGCCAGGGTCTCGGCCGCGTTCGTCCGGGGCAGGTCGCCGGTGGCCACCGGTTCCGAGCCCGGTTTACGGACGGCCGTCGCCGCCAGGTCGCCGGCCCTGATCGCCTTCACCGCAGCGCCCAGCAGGACGGGTTCGGGGGCGCGTGGGCCGTCGGGGACCGGGGCGGGGGCGGTGCGGGCCGGGGTGCGGTGGGCGAAGGCCCGGGTGATCAGTACGTCGCCCTCGGCGGACTCGGCGGCGGGCGCGAGGCCCATCGACCGGAGGCCTTCGAGCAGCGTCGTCGGGTCGGCCTGCGCGGCCAGCACCGTCGGGGCGATGCGCCGCAGCCGCAGTCCCTGCGACCGCTTGTCGGCGAGGATTTCGCCGAGCAGCGCGTCGTCGTCGCAGCGTACGTACGCGGACGCGGCGCCGACCCGCAGGTGGCCGTGTCTGCGGGCCACATCGTCGATGAGATAGGAGAGCGGCTGCGGTACGGGCGTACGGCTGTGCGTCTTGAGGAATTCGTGCAGGTCGGAGGCGGTCTGTCCGGCGTCGAGTGCGCGCCGTACGGATCCGGGTGTGAACCGGTAGACGGTCGCGCCGCCCTTCGACTCGATCTCGGCGGCGACGGAGAGGAGTTCGGCCAGGGGGCGCAGCAGCGGGCCGGGGGCGACGGCGGTGAGGTCGGCCTGGAGGAGGACGTGGTCGAGGGGTTCAGGAAGGAGCGGGGCGAGCGCGTGGGCGGCGCGCTGGGTGGCGGCGGAGAGTTCGGCGTCGGTGAGGGTGAGGGCGGGGGCGCCGGGGTCGGCGGCGGATGCGGTGCCGGACGCGGCGCCGGGGGGTGTCAGCAGCGCGCGGCCCTGTGACGACAGCGCTCCGCGCCCGGTGACGCCCAGCAGTTCGGCGTCGCCGAGGGTCCAGGCGGCCAGCCTGGACCGCAGGTCCTCGGGCCGGCCCGCCGCTGCGGCGGTGCGCAGCGGGCGCTCCCAGCGCAGCCGCTCCAGCAGCGACTCCGGGTCGGCGGCCGAGTCCTCGGGCAGGGTGGCGAGCAGGTGCAGCACCCGCTGCCGTACTTCGGGAGCCGGACCGCGGTCGAGGTCGGGGCCGAGCGCGGCGAGGGTGCGGCCCTTGGTGTCCTGGGTGCCGACGAGACCGGGCGTGCGGGTCGCCGTCAGCCAGGCGGTGACGAGACGTGCCCACTTCTCGGGGTCGGGCAGTTCCTGCCAGTCGTCGTACGCGGGGGTCGGTGCGTACCGCTCGTCGGACTCGCCGTCCGCCGCCAGCAGCCCTGCGGCGAAGGCCAGTTCGACCCAGAAGGCCGCCAGGGTCTCGGTGACGCCGAGGGCTGTCGCCGTGCGCTTGAGGTCGCGTACGGACAGGCCGCCGGCCCGCAGCACGTTCGGGCCGCCCTCGTTCCAGTCCTTCGCCAGCTCCTCGATGGTGCCGAGCGCGGTGAACGCCTGGGCCGCCGCCGCGCTGTCCACAACCTGTGGACGGTATTCGGCGCGGGCGGCGACGGCGGGCGCGGCCGGCTCGACCACGCGGTGCGCGCGGCCCGCGCGCAGATGCAGCGCGACCTCGCGCGGCAGCACGACCGTGCGGGTCGACGCGGGCAGCAGCAGGCCACGGTCGCGCAGCCACTGCACGGGCGGCGTGGGGCTGGAGGTGACCTCGCCGTACGGCGGGCCCCACACCAGCCGGTCCAGCACCGACAGGGCCTCCATCGGCGCGGTGTCCAGCAGGGCCGCCATTCGCGTGCGGTCCGTGAACAGCTCGGTGAGGGAGGCGACGGCCGAGACCGGGTCGTGCGTGCTCGGCAGCCACGCGGCGGTCAGGATCTCCTGCAGCCGCGTCGGCGACATGCCGACCGTGGCCTCGGCGACGGTCGGGCCGAGCCCGGTCGGCGAGGGGTGGGTGGGGGAGGGGGCCAGGATCTCCCGTGCGGTGCGGACCAGCCGCAGCCGGTCGTCGTCGCCCCAGATCAGCGCCTGGTCGCGGAGGGTCGCCACGGCGGTGGCGACGCCCTGCGCGATCCGCTCGTCACCCTCGTCGCCGGTGAGCAGCGCGCGCAGCGTGTCGTACTCGGCGGGCTCGGGGGCGACGGCGAGCGCCTCGGCGGTCTGCAGCGTGAACCGGTCGAGCCGCTCCAGCGCGCGTACGACGGAGGCGCGGGTGCCGGCCCGGGTCGCGAGCTGCGAGATGTCGTTCGGCACGGGCGACAGCAGGTCGGGCCGCGCGCGCAGCAGGGCGGTGAGTGACTCGTCCCCCCGGCCGCGCAGGGCCTCCGCGAGCGTGCGCGGTGGCGTACCGCCGGTTCCTTGTGACACGTGCGCCTCCTGTTCGGGCTCGCTGGTTCCCCATCCGCCCCAAGGTAGCCCCTCGGCGGGTCCCGGCCCGCGCGCCGCCGTCGCGCGAGGGGCCCGTACCGGCCGTCACGGGCTGGACGTACGGGGATGACTCCGACACCATCGCGAGCGGACGTCATGTGTGAAGTGGTCTGTGCGGAGGGCTGTGTGGGGATCGAGAGCGATCAGCTCGTCTACGACTATCTGAGCCGCGTCGGGGATGTGGCCCAGCAACAGCAGCTGCCTTCCGGGACCCGGATGAGACTGGTCTCGACCCTGCGTAACGAGATCGACCGGCAGCGCGGCAAGTTCGGCAGCGACAACCCCGCGTCCGTGCGCCGCATCCTGGGCCGCCTCGGTGAGCCGGACGAGGTGGTGCGCGCGGCGACCGGAGCGGGTGACGGCGGCGCCGTCACGTACTCACCGCCCCCCGAACCGCCCGCGCCCGCCGTCCCCGAGCAGCGCACCCGCTGGGGCCGCGCGCCGGGGCGCGGGCGCCGGGCCGACATCCCGCGCCAGAAGTCGGACTCCCCGCCGCCGGCCCCGGAAGGGGCGCCGCCGCATCTGGCGGGCATGGACGAGATGGGCCCGACCGGCGCGGCCCCCGACTGGTGGCGGGTCGAACCGGGTCCGCTGGGCGGCCTGGGCTCGATGGGCGCGGGCACGGACGTGCCGGGGTTCGTGGGCGGGGTCGAGATCCCCGAACTCCTCAAGCCGCCGATGCGGCCCCGGAAACCGCCGGGCGCGGCGGAGTCCGACGAAGCGGACGAAGACACCGGCCCGGTGGAAGCGGCCCCGCCGCCGCTCGTCGTCCGCCGGCTGCGTCTGCGCCGCCGCCGCGGCGCGGAGGGCAAACCGGAGAAGGCCCGAGCCGGCCTGTCGAACCCGCTCCTGCTGCTGGCGGCGGCCCTGCTGGTGGCCGGTGCGTTCCTGGGCTCCTGGCTGGCCCTGGGCGGTGGCTGGCTCCTCGCCTACGCCTCACGAACGCTGTCCCGCGCGGAAGCGAAATGGGCGGTCTTCGGCCTCCCGGGCGTGGCGGCGGCGGGCGGCCTGGTCTGGCTCTGGGGCGAAACGGCGGGCCGCTGGGGCAACCCCATCCCGCAGGGCGGCATGGGCGAAGCCCTGTCAGGCCTCTGGCCGGTAGTGGTCCGCACGGCGGCCGTGGCCTCGGCCCTGTACCTGGTCTGGCGAGCGAGGCGCCGCGGCTGACGGTTTCCGCAGCCGCGAACCTTCGCGCCGCGCCCGCCTCGGACGCCACGGGTGCGCCCGTCGCAGGGACGGCGAGATGCCGGCCCGGTACGCGTGCGCGTTGCTCTGATCGGCCGGACGGCGGTCCTGACACGGGCCCGACCAGGGCCCGTTGGCACGGTCCGGGAGCCGGCACCCGCGCACAGCCGTGCCGGTGGCGCGCTACGGCCGCCCCGGGGTCGGCAGCCCTCGGCCCGCACCCCGTCTGCCCCTTCGCGGCCCGGCGAGCGGCCCGCCCTCCGGGCGCTGACGCACAGCCGCACGGGCCCGCGCCCCCGCCAAGGGGCACGCGCCTATCCCTTCGCCGGCTCCGTGGCCTCCGGCACCTCCGAGCCCTCCCCGCCCTCCGGGCGGTACGGCTCTCCCGGGACCACCAGCGGCGCGCCGGTCACCGGGCAGGGGATGACCACCGACTCCAGGCCGAAGACCTCGCGTACCAGGGCCGCCGTCACCACCTCCGACGGTGGGCCCTCCGCCACCACGTGGCCCTCTTTCATCGCCACCAGGTGGTCCGCGTAGCGGGCTGCCTGGTTGAGGTCGTGGAGGACGATGACGACCGTGCGGCCCTGGTCGTGGTTGAGGCGCCGGACCAGGTCCAGGACTTCCACCTGATGGGCGATGTCCAGGAACGTCGTCGGCTCGTCCAGCAGCAGCAGGTCCGTCTCCTGGGCCAGGGCCATCGCGATCCAGACGCGCTGCCGCTGGCCGCCGGACAGTTCGTCCACCGGGCGGTCGGCGAGCGCCGTCACGTCCGTGCGGCGCATCGCCTCCGTGACGGCGCGTTCGTCCTCGTCCGACCACTGCTGCCACCAGCTCTGGTGCGGCTGGCGGCCCCGTGAGACCAGGTCGGCGACGGTGATCGCCTCCGGGGCTGCGGGGGACTGCGGCAGCAGACCGATCGCCCGGGCGATCTTCTTCGTCGGTATCTTCGCCAGCTCCGCGCCGTCCAGCAGCACCGCGCCCCGGCGCGGCTTCAGCAGCCGCCCCAGCGCCCGCAGCGTCGTGGACTTGCCGCAGGCGTTCGGGCCGACGATCACCGTCACCCGGCCGTCGGGGACGGCCAGATCGAGGTCGTGGACCACCGTGCGGTCGTCGTAGGCGAGCGTCAGATCGCGGGCCGTGAGCCTGCTCATCACTTTCCTCCTGCGGTACGGCTGCGAATGATGAGCCAGATCAGGTACGGCGCGCCCACCGCCGCCGTCAGGACGCCCACCGGCAGCTCCGTCGGCGCCAGCACCACCCGCGCCAGCAGATCGGCGAACACGACGACGAACGCGCCCATCAGCGCCGACGACAGCAGCGGGATCTGCGCGGTACGGGTCATCCGCCGCGCGATCTGTGGCGCCAGCAGCGCCACGAAGTCGACGGGACCGGCCGCGCCCGTCGCGACCGACGCCAGGATCACGCCCAGGACGACGAGGCCGAGCCGGACCCGGCCGAGCCGTACGCCCAGCGCCAGCGCCGTGTCGTCGTCCATGGAGACCGTGCGCTGCGCGTACGCCGCCCACAGCACGGCGGGCGTCAGCACCAGCAGGACGAGTGCGAGCGGCGCCGCCTCGTCGTAGCCACGGCCGTTGAGCGAGCCCGTCATCCACACCTGGGCCTGCTGGGCGACCAGCACGTCGCCCTTCGTCATGAACAGGGTCGTGACGGACCGCAGCGCGATGGCGAAGCCGATGCCGATGAGCACGAAGCGCGTCGCGTGCAGCCCGCCGCGCCACGCGAAGGCGTACACCAGCGCCGCTGCCAGCAGTCCGCCGCCGACCGACAGGTACGGGAGCGCCGTGTATGAGGTGACGCCGAACGTCATCGCGCCGACCGTCACCGCGCCAGCGCCCTGGCTGATGCCGATGATGTCGGGGCTCGCGAGCGGATTGCGGGCGACGGTCTGGATCAGCGCGCCCGCGATCCCGAAGGCCACCCCGACCAGCAGCCCCAGCACCATCCGGGGCAACCGCAGCGTGCCGACGACCAGTTGGTCGGGGGACGGCCGGCCGAAGACGACCTTCAGCACCTCGCCGGGCGCCACGAAGCTCTCGCCCACGCACAGATACGCGACGCACACGGCGGCCAGCAGCACCGCCAGCACGCCGGCCACCGCTGCCGCCCGCCGGTGCAGCAGGAACGAGCCGCGCCCCGCCCGCACCCGCGCGTAACCGGCGGGCCGTACCGGGACAGCCACAGGCGCCGTCATGCCGGTACCGCCTTCCTGCGGACGAGAAAGACCAGGAACGGGACGCCGATCAGCGCCGTCATCACCCCTGCGGGGACCTCGCTCGGCGGGAAGACGATCCGGCCGATCACGTCCGACACGAGCAGCATCACCGGACCGACGAGCGCCGCCATCGGCAGCACCCACCGGTGGTCGCTGCCGACGATGGCCCGCGCGATGTGCGGTACGGCGAGGCCGACGAACGCGATGGGCCCGGCGGCAGCGACCCCGGCGCCGGTGAGCAGCGTCGCACCGACGCCGCCCACGATCCGTACGGTGGCGACGTTCTGGCCGAGCCCCTTCGCGACGTCGTCGCCCAGCGCCAGCGCGTCCAGCCCGCGCGCGACCGACACCACCAGCACCGCGCCGATCAGCAGGAACGGCCAGACCTGGCCCGCGACTCCGGCATCGCGCCCCGCCACGGACCCCACCTGCCAGAAGCGGAACTCGTCGAGCGTCGCCGCGTTCGTGGTCAGTACGCCCTGAGTCACCGACACCAGCAGCGCGTTGACGGCCGCGCCGCCCAGCGCCAGCTTCACCGGCGTCGCACCGCCCCGGCCGCTCGAAGCGATGGCGTACACCACCACCGAAGCGACGGCCGCGCCCGCGAAGGCGAACCACACATAACCGGACAGGGTGTGCACACCGGCCACCGAGATGGCCAGCACCACCCCCACCGACGAGCCCTGGCTGATGCCGAGGATGCCCGGGTCGGCGATCGGGTTACGGGTGATGCCCTGCAAGGCGGTGCCCGCCAGCGCCAGCGCCGCACCGACCATCAGCCCCAGCAGGGTGCGGGGCACCCGGAGTTGGCGGACGACTTCGGCGTCGTCGCTGTGCCCGCCGTGCAGCAGCGCGTCGAACACGGCGGACGGGCCGACGGCCCGCGCCCCGACGCCGAGGCTCAGCAGCACCGCGAGCAGCAGGGCGACGACCGCCGCCGCGGTCCAGCCGGCCCGGCGGGCGAGCACGGCCCGCCGGGCACCGGGAGCGCCTTCGTCCTGGGTCCTTCGACCGGTGTTCGGGGTGGCACTCGGGCTCGTCGGGGCGGCGGCTGGCATCAGGACCAATCAACAAGATCAGCGGGCGGAGACAGCGAAGACGTGTCCCCGGGATGGTTAGGCTTGGCTAAGTCTAGCCAGCCGGATCCGGCCGCCGACCTGGGCACAATGGGTCTCATGGCATCCCTCACGGCGCGGCAAGGACCCACTGTCGGTTTCGACCTCGATATGACGCTCATCGACTCGCGACCCGGCATCCACGCCGCCTACCAGGCACTTTCCGCCGAGACCGGCGTCTTCATCGACGCGGACCTCGCCGTGACGCGGCTCGGTCCGCCGCTCGACGAGGAGTTGGCGCAGTGGTTCCCGGAGGACCGGATAGAGGAGATGGGTGACCGTTACCGGGAGATCTATCCCACATTCGCGATCACCCCGACCCTCGCGATGCCCGGCGCCCGCGCCGCCGTCGCCGCCGTCCAGGAACTCGGCGGCCGGGCGATCGTCGTGACGGCCAAGCACGAGCCGAACGCCGAACTCCACCTCTCCCACCTCGGCATCGAACCCGACGCCGTGGTCGGTTGGCTGTGGGCCGAGGCGAAAGCGGAAGCGCTCCGCGAGTACGGCGCGACGGTGTACGTCGGCGACCACACCGGTGACGTACGCGGCGCCCGCGCGGCCGGCGCGCTCTCCGTCGGCGTACCGACAGGGCCCTGCGACGAGCAGGAGCTGCGCGCCGCCGGCGCCGAGGTGATCCTGCGTGACCTGACGGCCTTCCCCAACTGGCTGCGCGGTTACGCGGCCGAGCGCCCCGCGCGCGACGCGGCCGCGGCCGACTTCGCCTGACGGCGCTGCGCGCCGATCGTGCGCAGTATGCCGACGGCGGCGATGACGAACCCGACCGCCATCAGCATGCAGATCGCGTAGGCCACCGAAGGAAACGGACGCGTGCCGAGGAACAGCGGCGCGACGGTCACCAGCGTGGCGACGGCGCCGACGATGAAGACGATCGCGCCGATACGGACCAGGCCGTCGCCGGGAGCGGCTTCGTCCGCGGTGCGGGGTGCAGGAGTAGCAGTCACCTCACCAGGGTAGTTCCATGCCGACGGGAGCGGACAGGAACCGTCCGGCGACGTCTTGTCACCAGCCCCTGGACCACTAGCCTTGGGGATGGCGGGTCAACGGGCCCGCTGTAGTGCTCTCCAGAGCGTTTTTTCCGTGCTGCGCGCGCCCCGGCGGGCCGGAGCGCGCCCCTTACGAGAACGAGGACGAGGACAGACGTGCCTACCGGCAAGGTCAAGTGGTTCAACAGCGAGAAGGGCTTCGGCTTTCTCTCCCGCGACGACGGCGGCGACGTCTTCGTGCACTCGTCCGTCCTGCCCGCCGGAGTCGACGCGCTCAAGCCGGGCCAGCGTGTGGAGTTCGGCGTCGTGGCCGGCCAGCGCGGCGACCAGGCCCTGTCGGTCACGGTGCTGGACCCCGCGCCCTCCGTCGCCGCCGCGCAGCGCCGCAAGCCCGACGAACTCGCCTCGATCGTCCAGGACCTGACGACCCTGCTGGAGAACATCTCCCCGATGCTGGAGCGCGGCCGCTACCCCGACAAGGTGCACGGCAAGAAGATCGCCGGACTGCTCCGCGCGGTGGCCGACCAGCTCGACGTCTGACCGGCCCGCCCACCCGACGGCACGGCTACACGAAACGCAGCGCGTCAGGGCCGAGGGGCGGTACGAGCCCCTCGGTCGCCGCCCGCGTCAGCAGGCCGCGTACGGCCGCGTAGCCGTCCTCGCCCAGGTCGGCGGTGAACTCGTTGACGTACAGGGCGATGTGCTGGTCGGCGACGGCCGGGTCCATCTCCTGGGAGTGCTCGTCCACGTACGGCCGCGCCGCCGCCGGGTCGTCCCACGCCATCCGCACCGACGTACGGGCCGATTCGGCGAGCAGCCGCAGCGTCTCCTCGCCCAGCGAGCGCTTCGCGATGATCGCGCCCAGCGGGATCGGCAGCCCCGTCGTCGTCTCCCAGTGCTCGCCCATGTCGGCCAGCGAATTCAGCCCGTAATCCTGATAGGTGAAACGCGCCTCGTGGATGACGAGACCGGCGTCCACCTTGCCGTCGCGCACCGCAGGCATGATCTCGTTGAACGGCATGACGACGATCTCGCCGACCCCGCCGGGGACGACGTCCGCAGCCCACAGCCGGAACAGCAGATACGCCGTCGAGCGCTCGCTCGGCACGGCGACGGTCTTCCCCGTCAGATCGGTGTCCGCGTCCCGCGTGAGGACCAGCGGCCCGTTGCCACGGCCCAGGGCCCCGCCGCACGGCAGCAGCGCGTACTCGTCCAGTACCCACGGCAGCACGGCGTACGAGACCTTCAGTACGTCGAACTCACCCCGCTCCGCCATGCCGTTGGTGATGTCGATGTCCGCGAACGTCACATCGAGCGCCGGCGCGCCCGGCACCCGGCCGTGCGCCCAGGCGTCGAAGACGAACGTGTCGTTGGGGCAGGGCGAATAGGCGATCTGCAGGGTCATGACGACTCCTCGAAAACGGGGGTGAGCAGCGTGACCGCGCGCCGCAGCGACTCCAGCGCCGCGCCGATCCGCCAGGCGTCCCGGTCGCGCGGTCCTACGACGTTGGAGATCGCGCGCAGCTCGGCACAGGGAAGGGCGTACCCGGCCGCGGCCTCGGCGACGCCGAAGCCCTCCATCCCCTCGGCGGCTGCCCGGGGGTGACGTGCGGTCAGCTCCGCCGTACGGGCGGCCGTGCCGGTCACGGTCGAGACGGTCAGTACGGGGGCGAGTACGGCCCCGGTCGCCACGGCCATCCGGGCCGTCAGCTCCGCGGGCGGCAGATGGACGCCGCGGCCGAAACCCAGTTCCTCGACGGCGAGAAAGCCGTCGGGCGTGTCGGCGCCCAGATCGGCGGCCACCACGGCGTCGGCCACGACGACCGAGCCGAGCGGGGCATGCGGCGCGAAGCCGCCGCCGATGCCGGCGGAGACCACCAGGTCGTACGGGTCACCGACAGCCAGCGCCGTGGCCGTGGCCGCGGCGACGGCGGCCGGTCCGACCCCGCCCGCGAGGACGCCCACCAGGGCGCCGCCCCCCGTCGTACCGGCGGTCAGGGTGCGACCACCGGGCAGCGGGGGCACCTCGCGGCGCTCGAACCCGGTCAGCCCGGCGACGACGGAGTCCGCCTCCGCCGCGACCGCCGTCACCACCAGTACGCGCATGGCAGCGTCAGGACTTCTTCTTCTTGAGCTCGAAGTGCCAGACACCGAAGATCTCCTGGCCGCCGGCGCCGCCGATCTCCACGACGCTGACCTGGAGGCTGTCCGGGGCGGGCTGGCCGGTCTGCTGGTTGGCCTGGAAGAACGAGGCGCCGGGGAAGGTGCGGTACGTCGTCTTGCTCGGCGTGCCCTCGGCCTGCTGGCCGTTGAGGAACAGCTCCCAGCCGTGGTCGGCGATCTTCGGGTCGACCCCGAACCTGACCGTGTCCTCGCTGGCGACCTTGATGCTGTGGCCGGCCTTCTCGTTCAGGCAGGGCTTGACGTCGCCCGACTTGATCGCGTTGCCGTCGTTGTAGCAGGACGCCTCGGTGTGGGTCGTACTCGTCCCGACCGTCACGGTGGCGATGGGGGTGGGCTTGTCACAGGCGGCGAGGACGAGGAGCCCGGCCGACACGGCACCGAGGGCGACACCGGCCCTGCGGCCCTTACCAGAGAAGAACGCAACGGTCATGGGCCGAAGGCTATCGGTCGTTCCGGCTCAGGCGGCGCGGGGGTGCGGCGAGCCGCGTCTGGCCGCACCCAGCAGCCCCCGTACAGCGGCGATCGCGCCGACCGCGATGACGCTCGCCGCGACCGACATCCCCAGCACCCCGTTGAGCGGCAGCGCGATACCCACCGCGCCGCCCACCACCCAGGCCATCTGGAGCACCGTCTCGGACCGCGCGAACGCCGACGTACGGACCTGTTCCGGCACGTCACGCTGGATCACCGCGTCCAGCGACAGCTTCGACAGCGCCTGCGTCAGACCCGCGACGGCGCACAGGATCGCCACCATCACCCCGCCGAAGAACAGCGCGGCGAAGACAGCCGCGGTCAGCGCGATCCCCAGCATCGAGGCGATGATCACCTCGGGACCCCGGGACTTCAGCGCGGCGCCCACCGCCGTACCCAGCGCGTTCCCCGCCCCGGCCGACACCCCCACGATGCCGAGCGAGACGGCCTCGCTCAGCCCGGACAGCGGCTGTTCCCGCAGCAGGAACGCGAGAAAGAAGATCAAGAAGCCGGACAGCGCGCGATGCGCCGAGTTCGCCTCAAGGCCGTGCAGCACCGAAGGCCCCACCGACCGCAGACTGGGCCGCTTCGTCTTCCCGTGCGCCAGCAGCTGCGCCTTGCGCTCACCCTTCGCCGAGTCGACCTTGGCGGGCATCGACAGCGCCAGGAACGTACCCCCGAGGAAGATCGCGCACGCCCCGTACAGCGGATACGGCGACCCCAGCGACTGCAGCCCCGCCCCGATCGGGGCGGCGATCCCCGTCGCCAGCAGCCCGGCCAGCGTCACCCGCGAATTCGCCCGCACCAGCGGGAAGCGCGGCGGCAGCAGCCGCGGTACGACCGCGCTGCGCACCACCCCGTACGCCTTCGACGCGACCAGCACGCCGAGCGCCGCCGGATACAGCTCAAGCCCCCCGGTCGCCACGGCGCTCGACATCGCGATGGCCAGGACGGCCCTGGTGAGCATCGCGATGGCCATGGCGGCGCGCCTGCCGTGCGGCACCCGGTCCAGGAGCGGACCGATCACCGGGGCCAGCAGGGTGAAGGGCGCCATCGTCACAGCCAGATACAGGGCGACCCGGCCGCGCGCCTCGTCCGTCGGCACGGAGAAGAACACCGTGGAAGCGAGCGCGACCGTGATCATGACGTCGCCCGCGCCGTTCACGGCGTGCAGCTCGATCAGTTTTCCCAGCCCGGACTCGCCCGCCCCATGGGCGTGCGTGACCTTGCGGATCCCCTTCGCCGTGCGGGTGAACGGCGCCCTCAGGGCACGACTCATGGCCCGCGCCGTCTTGCGGAGCGAGCCGGCGTCATCGGACGACCTTGCGGCTGCCACCCCGTCATAGTGCCCCACACGCCGGGAAACCGAACCGATCTCGGCCATGACGGGGCCGGGCGCCGCGCCGCTCCGACCCCTCCTCACCCGGCCCTCCGTAGGGTCACGGCCTTGTTGCGGTGTTGTCCGAACTGCGGGAAGAGACGGCGTGCAGGTGGGCGGGGGGCGAGAGAGGGGGTAGCGTGCGTAGCGCGCCACCGGCGGTTGTTCTCGGCCGCGCGCCTCTTCGTCATCCCGCAGAATGGATGACGGTAGGTGTGCCCGGGAAGTGGTCGGGCGTTGGACGTCGATGCGGTCCCCAGGTCCGCTCCGCCCTCGGCTCGTACACCGCTGATCGGCCGGCGCACCCGTGATACGGCGTAGGAGAGAAGCGAGACCTGTGAGTGCTGCGACGACGCGAAGCCGTACCCCTGACCGTCTGTGCGCCGAGGCGGTAGACCTCGCCAGGGCGGCCGCCGAGGAAACGGCGGCGCCCGCCGTCGTGGGGGAGCATGTTTCGGCGGTGGCCGACGGGGACCGCGTGGTCACCCACTTCTTCGAATGCAAGGAGCCCGGCTACCGGGGCTGGCGCTGGGCCGTGACGGTGACCCGCGCGTCCCGCTCCAAGCTCGTCACGCTGGACGAGACGGTTCTGCTGCCGGGCCCCGACTCGCTGCTGGCCCCCGAATGGGTGCCGTGGAGCGAACGGCTGCGCCCCGGCGACATGGGCCCGGGCGACCTGCTGCCCACCGAGGCGGAGGATCTGCGCCTGGAGCCCGGCTACACGGGCGAGGACGCGCCGCCGCCGAACTCGGTGGTCCCGGAAGTGGTCACTCCGCAGAACCTGGCGGACCTGGTGGAGGCGGAGGACGCGGAGCTGACGCCGCCGCTGTCGTCGCCGGCGCCCCCCTCGGAGCTGCCGGTGCGCGGCACGATCGCGGCCGTCGCCGAGGAGCTGGGCATGCGCCGGGCGCGTGTGCTGTCCCGGTACGGCCTGCACGTCGCCGCCGACCGGTGGGACGAATCGTTCGGCCCCAAGACGGCGATGGCGCAGGCGGCGCCCGCCCCGTGCGTCTCCTGCGGCTTCCTGATGCCGCTGGCGGGCTCGCTGAGGCAGGCCTTCGGCGTCTGCGCGAACGAGTTCTCGCCGGCGGACGGGCATGTCGTCTCGCTGGCGTACGGCTGCG
Organism: Streptomyces sp. NBC_00370; assembly: GCF_036084755.1. NCBI lineage: Bacteria > Bacillati > Actinomycetota > Actinomycetes > Kitasatosporales > Streptomycetaceae > Streptomyces > Streptomyces sp. NBC_00370. The sequence goes on along the minus strand of NZ_CP107968.1, from coordinate 3,763,810 downwards.
GCGGCCACTCGGAGGCGGCGGTCATGCCGGCGCCGTTGCGGCCACCGCCGCCGGTACTGGACTCGATGGGCGCGGACGCGTTCCCGCTGGGCACGGGCCGTGAGCCGACGGACGGCCCGAGCCAGCCGTAGCCCTCGGGCGGGTTCCTGGTTGCGGTCTCGCTGTCTGGTGGCGGGTTCCGGGTCCTGCGGAGGGGGGTGTCCGGACTGCTTGTCGCATGAGCTCCTTCGCTTTACGTCCGGACACCCCCCTCCTCCGGCCCCGGCCCCCTCCCCCCGGCGGGTCCCAGCAGACCACCGCGTCAGCGCGGGTGAGCGGTGCCCTGCGGGCCGAGGTGTTGCCGCCCTGTGGGCCGGGGGGTGAAGGGGGTCGTGCAGGGGTGGTGTCCGGAGCGTAGAGCGTGATTTGTGGCGCATCTCGGCGGTGGCTCCGCGTCTCGGGAGTACGCGCCGTAAATCATGCAGCGCAGGACACGACCCCGGAACGGCCCCCGGCGACAACCGCAACCAAGACCCGCAACCACGGACCCGCACCCAAGGCACCGCACCCCGCCGGACGGCGACCCGGTACCTTCGGCCGGATACACGTCGGCCAGAACAAGAGCGGAGTCACAGCGTGAGCGTCAGGACGACCGAGGGTTCCGACCCGTTCGGAACTGCGCGGCTGCGGCGGGGAGTGCTCGACGCCTGGGGCGCCAGTCCCGCGCGGTTCAGGGAGGACGCCAACGCCGAGGAGGACCTCGCGCTCGGCGGCTACCGCGACCGGCTCGTCATCGAGCTGGCCCAGAACGCCGCGGACGCCGCCGCGCGGGCCGGTACCGAAGGGCAGCTGCGGCTCACGCTGCGGCGCCCCACAGACGGCGACGCCGTGCTCGTCGCCGCCAACACCGGCGCTCCCCTCGACGCCGTCGGCGTCGAGTCGCTGTCCACGCTGCGCGCCTCCGCCAAGCGGGACGACAACGAGACCGCCGTGGGCAGGTTCGGCGTCGGGTTCGCCGCTGTGCTGGCCGTCAGCGACGAGCCCGCGGTGATCGGGCGGGACGGCGGCGTGCGCTGGTCGCTCACCGACGCCCGCGCGCTGACCGAGGAGGCCGCGCAGGACAGCCCGGGGCTCGGGGACGAGCTGCGGCGCCGTGACGGGCACGTACCGCTGCTGCGGCTGCCGCTGCCCGCCGAGGGCACCGTGCCGGACGGGTACGACACCGCCGTGGTCCTGCCGCTGCGGGACGCCGCCGCGCTCGATCTGGTCGAGCGGCTGCTCGCCGGTATCGACGACGCGCTGCTGCTGACCCTCGCCGGGCTCGCCGAGGTCGTCGTCGAGACGCCCGAGGGCGACCGGGTGCTGCGGCGCTCCGAGGACGGGCCGTACGTGCATGTGGACGACAGCGCGGGCGGCGGGGACATCCACCGCTGGCGGGTGGTGGCCCGCAGCGGGGTCACCGAGGCCGCGCTGCTGGAGGGGCGGCCCGTGGAGGAGCGGCTGCGGCCGCACTGGTCGGTCACCTGGGCGGTGCCGGTGGACGGCGACGGCGCGCCCGCGCGGCCGCGTACGGCGCCGTTCGTGCACGCGCCGACGCCGACCGACGAGCCGCTGGGCGTTCCGGCGCTGCTGATCGCCTCGTTCCCGCTGGATCCGACGCGTCGTCATCCGGCGCCGGGACCGCTGACCGACTTCCTCGTGGGGCAGGCGGCCGAGGGCTTCGCGGAGCTGCTGGGCGGCTGGGAGCCGGTGTCGACGGGGACCATCGACCTGGTGCCGGGGCCGCTCGGCAAGGGGGAGCTGGACGGGCGGCTGCGGGCGGCGATCCTGGAGCGGCTGCCGAGGGTCGCCTTCCTGGCTCCCGCGGGGCCGGGTGACGAGGAGGAGCCGGCGAAGGCGCTGCGGCCGTTCGAGGCCGAGGTCGTGGAGGGCGCGAGCGCCGAGACCGTGCTGGTGCTGGCCGAGGTGCTGCCGACGCTGCTGCCGGGGGGACTTGAGCGCCGCACGGAGCTGCGGACGCTCGGCGTGGGCCGGCTGCCGCTGGGCGACGCCGTCGAGCGGATCGCGGGGGCCGAGCGGGCGCCCGAGTGGTGGCGCAGGCTGTACGAGTCGCTGACGGGGGTGGATCCGGACCGGCTGTCCGGGCTTCCGGTGCCGCTGGCCAACGGGCGGACGGCGATCGGGCCGCGGCAGATCCTGCTGCCGCTGCCCGACACGGAGGCACCGGCGGAGCTGGCCAGGCTGGGGCTGAAGGTCGCGCATCCCGACGCGGCGCATCCGCTGCTGGAGAAGCTGGGCGCGCTGCCGGCGACGCCGCGCGCGGTGCTGACGACCCCGCAGGTACGGGCCGCCGTGGCGGCCTCGATGGACGCGGGTGAGGTGTGGGACGAGGACGCGGACACGCCGGACGCCGACGAGCTGGCCGAGACGGTGCTGCGGCTCGTCCGGGACGCGGGACTTGAGCCGGGCGACGAGCCGTGGCTGGGGGCGCTGGCGCTGACCGACGAGGACGGCGAGCTGGCACCGGCCGGTGAACTGGTGCTGCCCGGCAGCCCGTTCGCGGCTGTGATGCGCGAGGACGAACTGGCCTTCTGCGACGGCGAGCTGGCCGAGCGCTGGGGCGAGCAGCCGCTCGCCGCGTGCGGGGTGCTCGCCAACTTCGCGCTGGTGCGGGCCTCGGACATAGTGCTGGACCCGGACGAACTGGAGCCCCGCGAGGGCGACTTCGCCGAGCCCGACGACGCCGGGCTGCTGGACGCCGTCGACGTGTGGTGCGAGGACGTGCTGGACCGGCTGCCCGAGACGCCGGTGCCGCCGGTCGCGACGGAGATCGTCGCCGTACGGGACCTGGATCTCGTGGACGACGATGCCTGGCCGCAGGCGCTGGCCCTGCTGGCGCGGCCGCCGCTGCGGGACGCGCTGACCTCGCCCGTACGGGTGCTGCTGCCCGACGGGACGACGGAGAGCGTCCGTTCGTACACGGCGTGGTGGCTGCGTGACCATCCGGTGCTCGACGGGCGGCGGCCTGCCGGGCTGCGTTCGGCGAACGGTGATCCGCTGCTGGCCGGGCTCTACGACCCGGTGGACGCGACCGGCTTCGACGACGTGCAGGTGCTGCGCGCGCTCGGGGTGCGGACCTCGGTCGCCGCGCTGCTGGACGAACCGGGCGGCGCCGCCGAGCTGTTGGGCCGGCTGGCCGAGCCGGAGCGGGACGTGACCCCGGCGCAGCTGCACGCGCTGTATTCGGCGCTCGCCGATCTCGATCCCGAACAGGTCACGCTGCCGGACGAGTTGCGGGTCGTCGTGGACGGCGTCGTGCGCGTCGTGGACGCCGCTGACGCGGTCGTCGCCGACGCGCCCGATCTGCTGCCGCTGGCGGCGGGGCAGGCGCTGCTGCCGGTGTCCCCGGTGCGGGTGGCCGAGTTGGCCGAGCTGTTGCAGGTGCGGCGGCTCAGTGAGGTGGTCGCCGCCGAGGTGACGTCCGAGGGTGAGGAGCATGCCGTACCGGCCTCGGTACGGGCGCTGCTGGGCGCCGCGACCCCGCAGACGTATGTGGAGCACGACGAGCTGGTCGCGGGCGGTGTCGAGTTGGACTGGCGCAGGACACCGGACGGGGTGCTGCACGCGGCGACGCTCGAAGGCGTGGCGGCCGGCCTCGCCTGGGCCGCGGGGCAGTGGCCGAGGCGGTTCGAGGTGGCCGCGCTGATCGAAGACCCCTCGCGCACCGAGGAGTTGGAGCGCGACCGATGGTTCGACTGATCTTCACGGCACGTCCATCTTCAGCAGGCCCCCTTTACGTGCCGGTCATGTGTGATCTGTCGGGTCATCACTCGTAGAACACATTTCCCAGGGGGGAAACACATGCGTATTCGCGCTGCTGTCGCAGTCGTGTCCGGCGCCCTGGCCCTGTCGGCACTGACCATGCCGGCATCCCAGGCCGCCCCGTCCCACGCCCGCCCGGGCGGGGGCCACCTCGGCTTCACACTGGACGGGCACACCGTCGCGCCGCAGGCGAAGCGGGCCGCCGCCGCGAGCGTCCCGACGATCGACAAGGTCGTCGTGAACGCCGGTGCGCCCACCGTGGTCGGCGCCGCCGCGCTGAAGACGGTGACCGTCTCCGTCACGGCCTCCGACGACTCGGGCATCTCCGACGCCTCCACGTTCCTGTGGATCGGCGCCGACGTGAACGACCCCGACGCCTTCGGCTTCGACCAGAACGAGGAAGCGGCCAGCTGCGTCGCGGCCAGTGCCACCACGTCGACCTGCACACTCACCGTCAGCCTCGACCCGGGCTGGATGCTCAACACCGACGCCCAGACCTGGCACGCGAGCGCCGCGGTGCTGGCGAACGACGGGGACGTCGTGCAGGACACCGTCGCGGGGTCGACAGCGGTCCAGCGGCTCGCGAAGCTGACCGCCGACGTCACCCCCGAGCCGCCGACGGCCGGTTCGACCGTGACCATCACGGGGCTGCTCACCCGCGCCAACTGGGAGACCAGGAAGTACGAGGGTTACGCGGGCCGTTCGGTGCGGCTGCAGTTCCGGCCGCCGACGACGACCACGTACGCCAACGTCAAGGGCATCAAGTCGACCACCACCGGTTCGTTGAAGACCACGTCGACGGCCACGGTCACCGGCTTCTGGCGCTTCGACTACCTCGGTGACGCGGTGACCAACCCGATCTCGTCGCCGGCCGACGGTGTCACCGTGAAGTAGACGTCAGCAGAAACTTCACTTCGAGTTCACATCGAACACAACCATTTGTGCCCTGTTGTTGTCTGATCCTTCGAGCCACCAGGCTCCAGACCAGACAGTCATTGGGGAACACATGCGTATTCGCGCCACCGTCGCCGTCGTGTCCGGCGCCCTGGCCCTGTCGGCCCTGGCGATACCTGCCTCGCAGGCCGCCCCGGCCAAGGACCGCCCGGGCGCCGGTCACCTCGCCTACTCGAAGCTGGGCGGGCACACCGTCGGCCCGCAGGCGCGCCAGCGCGCGCGGGCCGCCGCGACCGCCCCGGTGGTCAGCAAGGTCGTCGTGAACGGCGGCGCCAAGATCGTCGTCGGCACGACGGCGCCGAAGACGGTCACCGTCGCCATCACCGCGTCGGACGACTCGGGGATCATCGACGCCTCCACGGTCCTGTGGACGGGCACGACGCTGGACGATCCGAACAGCTTCGGCTTCGGGCAGAACGAGGACGCGGCCACCTGCAAGGCGGCCAGCGCCACCACGTCGACCTGCACGCTGACCGTGACGGTCGACCCGGCGTTCCTGCTCAACAGCGACTCCAAGTCGTGGCACGTCGGCGCGGCCGTGCTCGCCAACGACGGAGAGATCACGCAGAACGACACCGCGGGCACGACGGGGCTGCAGCGGCTGTCGAAGATCACGGTCGACGCGACTCCCGAGCCGGCCAAGAAGGGCGCGACGATCACGATCGCCGGCAAGCTCTCCCGCGCCAACTGGGAGACGTACAAGTACGCGGGCTACACCGGCCAGTCGGTGCAGCTCCAGTTCCGCCCGAAGACCAGCAGCACCTACACGACCGTCAAGACGGTCACCACCAACAGCACCGGAAACCTGAAGACCACCGCCAAGGCGACGGTCACCGGCTACTGGCGCTGGAACTTCGCGGGCACGTCCACCACCCCGGCGGTCATCGCCGCGGGTGACGGCCTCACCGTCAAGTAACCGCGCGGGTGGACCGCGGGCCGGCGTTCGCCGTCCTGTGGTCCACCCACCGCCACGCCAGCTCCAGCAGTACGGCGCCGACCGCCGCGATGACGACGGCGGTCCACGGCAGGACCGAGCCCACCAGCTTCAGCGCGAAGAAGTTCTGCAGCCACGGCACCGCCAGCACGAGCAGGAACGCCACCACCATCGCCACCACCAGGCCGATGCGCCACCACGTGTAGGGGCGGGCGATGATGGCCAGCACCCAGATCGTCACGAGGAACAGTGTGAGCGTGGCCGCACTGGTCTCCGCGCCCAACGAGCCCGGTCCCGAGTAGTACTGACGGGCCAGCAGATACGTGACGAACGTCGTCACCCCCGCGATCACCCCGCTGGGGATCGAGTACCGCATCACCCGGCGCACGAAGTGCGGCCTCGCCCGCTCCTTGTTGGGCGCCAGCGCCAGGAAGAACGCGGGCACACCGATCGTCAGCGTGGACAGCAGCGTCAAGTGCCGTGGCAGGAACGGGTACTCGACCTGGAAGCACACCACCAGGATCGCCAGCAGCACCGAGTAGACCGTCTTCGTCAGGAAGAGCGTCGCGACCCGGGTGATGTTGCCGATGACGCGGCGGCCCTCGGCCACCACCGAAGGCAGCGTCGCGAAGCTGTTGTTGAGCAGCACGATCTGCGCCACGGCCCGGGTCGCCTCCGAACCCGCGCCCATCGCCACACCGATGTCCGCGTCCTTCAGCGCCAGGACGTCGTTCACACCGTCGCCGGTCATCGCGACCGTGTGCCCGCGTGACTGGAGCGCGGCGACCATCTCCCGCTTCTGCTGCGGGGTGACCCGGCCGAAGACCGTGCCGGCCTCCATCGCCTCGGCCAGCTCGGATTTCTCGGAGGGCAGCCGACGGGCGTCGACCGCCCGGTCCGCCCCGGCCAGGCCCAGCTTGCCCGCCACGGCGCCCACCGACACGGCGTTGTCGCCCGAGATGACCTTGGTGGCGACGCGCTGTTCGGCGAAGTACGCGAGTGTCGCCGCGGCGTCGGGCCGCAGCCGCTGCTCCAGCACGACGAGCGCGGTCGCCGTCGCCCCGGCCGCCGCTTCGGGGGCGGTCAGATCCACTCCGTCGGCGGTACGGGCGAGCAACAGGACGCGCAGCCCCTGCTCGTTGAGCCGGTCGACGTCGGCGAGCGTGGGGTCGCCCTCGGGCAGCAGCACATCGGGCGCGCCCAGCAGCCAGCCGGTCACGGTGCCGTCGCCGTCCTCGAAGGCCGCCCCGCTGTACTTGCGCGCCGACGAGAACGGCAGCGTCCGGGCCGGCCTGCCGCCGTCGCCGTCGCCGTGCGGATACGCGTCCACGATCGCCTGGAGGCTGGCGTTGGGACGCGGGTCGGACGCGCCGAGCGCGGCCAGCACCCGGCGTACGGACGACTCGTCGGCGCCGCCCAGCGGGCGCAGCTCCGTGACGTCCATCCCGCCCTCCGTCAGCGTGCCCGTCTTGTCGAGGCACACGACGTCCACCCGTGCCAGGCCCTCGATCGCGGGCAGTTCCTGGACGAGACACTGCTTGCGGCCGAGCCGGATGACACCGATCGCGAAGGCGACCGACGTCAGCAGGACCAGGCCCTCGGGGATCATCGGGATGATACCGCCGACCGTGCGCGCGACCGCGTTCTTGAAGTCGTTCTGTTTGACGACCAGCTGACTGATGATCAGCCCGATCGCCGTCGGAACCATCATCCACGTCACGTACTTGAGGATCGTGCTGATGCCGATGCGCAGTTCGGAGTGGACGAGGGTGAAGCGCGACGCCTCCTCGGCCAACTGGGCGGCGTACGCCTCGCGGCCCACCCGGGTGGCCCGGAAGGCGCCGCTGCCCGCGACGACGAAGCTGCCGGACATCACGGGATCGCCGGGGTGCTTCAGTACGGGGTCGGGCTCGCCGGTGAGCAGCGACTCGTCGACCTCAAGACCGTCGGCCTCGACCGTCTCGCCGTCGACCACCGCCTTGTCCCCCGGCCCCAGCTCGATGAGGTCGCCCAGGACGATCTCCGAGGTGGCCAAGCCCGCGGTGGCGCCGTCCCGGCGTACCGCGGGCTTGGCCTCGCCGATGACGGCGAGCCCTTCGAGTGTCTTCTTGGCGCGCAGCTCCTGGACGATGCCGATCCCGGTGTTGGCGATGATCACGAAGCCGAAGAGGCTGTCCTGGATCGGCGCGACCAGCAGCACGATCGCCCACAGCACGCCGATGATCGCGTTGAAGCGGGTGAAGACGTTGGCGCGGACGATGTCGGCGGTGGAGCGGCTGTTGCGGGCCGGTACGTCGTTGACCTCGCCACGCGCGACCCGTTCGGCGACCTCCGCGGTGGAGAGGCCGGTGGCGCGGCCGAGCCCGGGGTCCGTGTCGTCTTTCGCCCGCTGCGTCATGGTTCCGACCGTACGACCGGAAGGGCGCGGTCACGCGCCGGACAGGCCGGGGCGGGCGCGTCGGGCCGTGCCGGTGGCCGGCTACCGGGGCGGTTCGGCTCCCGGGCCGCTGTCGGATCGGGGGTCGGGTCCGGTTCCGGCCTCGGCGGCGGCCTCGGCGCGCTTGATCGCCGCGTCCCTGCCCCGTACGTACCAGATGCCGATGAGGCCGAGCCCGCCGCCGGCCAGGCAGGTCCAGATCCACCAGGCGTGCCCGTGGTCGGAGTACCAGCCGTAGAACGGGAGCTGCACGAGGAACAGGACGAACCAGATGATCGTGCCGCCGGTGACGGTGCCGACGATCGGCCCCTCAAGGGGCTCGGGCGCCTCGCGCCGGGGCGTTCCCGCCGAAGAACTGGTCATGGCCGTCAGTCTATGGCCGGGCGGGACGGGGCCGACCGGGGCGGTTCTGTTCGGGGCCACTGCGCTGTCTACGCGCGGAGATAGCAATCTGCGCTTGATCTATTCATACTGAAACGGTTTTCGGCCAATCTGGCCCGATCTTGCTGTTTCTTGTACGTCCCCACGGCTACTTCTCCACTCCTTCCCCCACGACGACTGAGGTTCCGCATGCCGCCCCTCGACCGCTACTTCAGGATCTCGGAGCGCGGCTCCTCGGTCGCCCGCGAGGTGCGCGGCGGCTTCGCCACCTTCTTCGCGATGGCCTACATCATCGTGCTGAACCCGATCATCCTCGGCAGCGCGAAGGACATGTACGGGCACCACCTGGACAGCGGCCAGCTGGCCACCGCCACGGTGCTGACCGCCGCCTTCTCCACCCTCCTGATGGGCGTCATCGGCAACGTGCCGATCGCGCTGGCCGCCGGGCTCGGCGTGAACTCCGTCGTCGCCCTCCAGCTCGCCCCGAGGATGAGCTGGCCCGACGCGATGGGCATGGTCGTACTCGCCGGTGTCGTGGTGATGCTGCTGGTCGCGACCGGGCTGCGGGAGCGCGTCATGAACGCCGTGCCGACCGGGCTGCGCAAGGGCATCGCCATCGGTATCGGCCTCTTCATCATGCTGATCGGCCTGGTCGACTCCGGTTTCGTCTCCCGCATCCCGGACGTCGCCCAGACCACGGTGCCGCTCCAGCTCGGCGGCGACGGGCATCTGAACGGCTGGCCGGTGCTGGTCTTCGTGCTCGGGGTGCTGCTCACCCTCGCGCTGATCGTCCGCAAGGTGCCGGGCGCGATCCTGATCTCCATCATCGCCATGACGGTCCTCGCGCTGATCATCAACGCCGTCGTCTCGAAGCAGCCCAACTGGGGGCTGACCACCCCCAAGTGGCCGGGCAACCCGGTCGCCGCCCCGGACTTCGGCCTCTTCGGTCACTTCAGTCTCTTCGGCGGCTTCCACAAGGTCGGCATCCTGACCGGGGTCCTCTTCGTCTTCACCGTGCTGCTGTCCTGCTTCTTCGACGCCATGGGCACGATCCTCGGCGTCGGCGACGAGGCCAAGCTCATGGACGACAAGGGCCGGCTGCCGGGCATGAACAAGGTCCTGTTCATCGACGGCATCGCGGTCGCGGCCGGCGGCTCGACGTCGGCGTCCGCCGGCACCTGCTTCGTGGAGTCGACGGCCGGTGTCGGTGAGGGGGCCAGGACCGGTCTGGCGTCCGTCGTCACCGGGGCGCTGTTCGGGCTCGCGCTGTTCCTCACCCCGCTCGCGACGATGGTTCCCTCCCAGGCGGCCACCCCCGCGCTGATCGCCGTCGGCTTCCTGATCCTCGCCGGATCGGTCAGGGACATCGACTGGGGCGACTTCACCATCGCCGTGCCGGCCTTCCTGGCCATGGTGCTGATGCCGTTCACGTACTCGATCACCAACGGTATCGGCGTCGGCTTCATCACCTTCTGCGTCCTGCGGCTGGCCGTCGGGCGCGGCAGGGACGTACCGGTGCCGATGTACGTGGTGTCGGCGGTGTTCGTCTTCTACTACCTGATGCCGGCGCTGGGCCTGACGTAAGGCGCGCGCCGGACCGACCCTGGACCGGCGCCCGGCCAGGCGCCCGGCGCTAGGCCGTCGAGCCGTAGAACTTCTCCGTCTCGTCGACGGCCACCTTGAACCGTTCGTCGAAATCGTCCCGGACGAGCGCCTGGACGACGTAGTCCTGGACGCTCATCCCCCTTATGGCGGCATGGCGCCGGAGCCGGTCGAGCAGCTCACCGTCGATCCGCAGACTGAGCACTGTCGATCCCATGCGGACCAGGGTCAGGGGCGGGCCGGGCCCGGCGTGTCGCTTTCCGCCGCAGTCTCACTCGTACGAGTGATGTGGGGGTAAATGGCCCCCGATCCGTGTGTGCCAGACCACCGCTGCGCCCCGTGCGCGCCGGTAGTATTTAGCATGGGTAATGAGTTACGCTAAATACATGCCTGACCTGACCCACGGCGACGAGAATGACGCCGCCGTGAACGCCATCCGCTCCGCCGTCATGCGGCTGGGCCGGCGTCTGAAGCATCAACACGTGGACGAGTCGCTGAGTCCCACCGAGATCTCGGTGCTCGGCACCCTTGCCCGGTGCGGCTCTGCCACACCCGGCGAACTGGCCCGCAAGGAACACGTCCAGCCGCCCTCGATGACCCGGATCGTCGCGCTGCTGGAAGCGAAGGGGCTCGTCAGGCTGGAGCCGCATCCCGACGACCGCCGGCAGAAGGTCGTCAGCCAGACCGAAGAGGCAGAGGCGATGCTCGAACAGAGCCGCCGCAAGCGCAACGTCTGGCTGACCACGCTCGCCGAGGGCCTGGACGAGGACGAGTGGGCGAAGCTGCGCGCTGCCGCCCCCGTGCTGGAGAAGCTCGCGCATCTGTAAACGCTGAAATCCGCGCGCCGTATTGGAGGCGAACCCACTTTGAGTACGGGATCCGGAGCAGACTCCGCCCCCGCACCGAATTCCACCCTCGACAGCAAGACCGGCGGCGGAACGTTCTCGTCGCTGAGGATCCGCAACTACCGCCTCTTCGCGACGGGCGCCGTCGTCTCCAACATCGGCACCTGGATGTCCAGGGTCACGCAGGACTGGCTGGTCCTGAGCCTGACCGGCTCCTCGGCGGCCGTGGGTATCACCACCGCGCTGCAGTTCCTGCCGATGCTTCTCTTCGGCCTCTACGGCGGTGTCATCGCCGACCGCTATCCCAAGCGGCGCATCCTGATTGTCAGCCAGGGACTGATGGGCCTGTGCGGCCTCGTCCTCGCCGTACTGACGCTCTCCGGACACATCCAGGTCTGGCACGTGTACCTGATCGCCTTCATGGTCGGCATGGTCACGGTCGTCGACAACCCGAGCCGGCAGTCCTTCGTCTCGGAGATGGTCGGCCCCGACCAGCTGCGTAACGCCGTCAGCCTCAACTCGGCCAACTTCCAGACCGCCCGGCTGATCGGCCCCGCCGTCGCCGGTGTCCTCATCACCTCGATCGGCAGCGGCTACTCGTTCCTGCTGAACGGCCTGTCGTTCCTCGCCCCGCTCACCGGCCTGCTGCTGATGCGTCAGAGCGAGCTGCACAAGGCCCACCGCGTCGCGCGCGGCAAGGGGCAGCTGAGAGAAGGGCTGCGCTACGTGAAGGGGCGGCCCGACCTGATCGGGCCGATCGTCCTTGTCGGCTTCATCGGCACGTTCGGCTTCAACTTCCCGATCTGGCTGACGGCCTTCGCCAACGACGTCTACCACGGCGGCGCCGGGATGTACGCCTTCTTCAACATCCTGATGGCGGCCGGCTCCCTGGCCGGAGCCCTGCTCGCGGCCCGCCGCCGCGCCACGAAGCTGCGGCTGCTGATCATCGCGGCGATGGGCTTCGGGCTGCTGGAGGTCCTGGTCTCCCTGTCGCCCACCGTGTGGCTGTTCTCGCTGCTGCTGGTGCCGATCGGCGTGCTGGGCATGACGACCAACATCACCACCAACACCCGCGTCCAGATGGCCGCTGAACCGGCCATGCGCGGCCGGGTGATGAGCCTCTACATGATGGTCTTCGTCGGCGGTACCCCCGTCGGCGGCCCGCTGCTGGGCTGGGTGTCCGACACCTTCGGCGCCCGCATCGCGTTCGCCGCCGGCGGCGCGGTCTCCCTGATAGCGGCGGCGGTCATCGGACTGGTGATGGCACGCGTGGTCGGCGTACGGCTCAAGGTGGGCCTACGTGACGGCCGTCCGCACGTGGAGTTCGTCCCACGGGGGGAGCTGGCGACGGCGGCGTGAGCCCGTCACGTCTCTCTCGGCGCGCACGTACGACAACGGCCCCGCCCGGCACGTCCGGGCGGGGCCGTCGTCGTCACTGCGGCGATCGGCGGGCGCGTCAGTCGCGGGGGAAGTCGTCCGTCTTGAGGGTCAGTCCCACCTTCGTGTTCGTGAGATCGATGTCCTCGCCGAACGCGACGATCCGGTCCACGGTGTACTCGCCCTTCTTGGGCTCCGTGTAGAGATGGCACCTGCCGGTGTACGGGTTGGCGACCAGGTACACCGGAACGGCCGCCTCGGCGTACGCGTCCTTCTTCGGGCCGAAGTCGTTGGCCGCGGTCCGCTTGGAGATCACCTCGACGACGAACTCGACGTCCTGGTAGCGCCAGCGGCCGTTCACGTCAGGGGTCGCACTCTCGGCCATGGCGGCGACGTCGCAGGCGAAGCCGTTGAGCAGGCCGGGGAAGTCGATCCGCACGTCGGAGGCGAGGCGGTTCGGTGGGTACTTGGCCTGCAACTGGTTGACGACACTCAGGATGATCTGCCAATGAGTCTGGCGCTGTGGCGCCATGAAGATGTTCCCCTGGACGATCTCGACCTTGTATCCCTGGGGGACGGGCATCTTTTCGAGCGTCTCGAACATCGTGTCCAGAGTCAGCTCGTCGCTCTCGTCGGCCATGTCGATCCTGTCGGTCTCTACGACGGTCATCGTGGCGCTCCTCCCCGTTGCCGCATCCGTACGACAACCGCGCAGTACAACGATAGGCGCGGGTGTTCGGTTACGGGCGCCCCAGCGGCGGGGCTGCGGCGGGTAGTGGCTAACCTCGGAGCGTGGATCCCAAAACGCGGAACCGGATCATGGCCGGTGTGCTTGTGCTGATGTTGCTTGTCGTCGCCATCGCGGCGGCGGTCGGCTGACGCCGCCGTAGCGGCGTCAGCACGCGAGCCCGTTGCGGGCTCCTACCGCCTTACCGTCCTACCAGGCGAAGGCCTCCGGCGAGGGGCCCGGGCCCGGGAAGATCTCTTCGAGCGAGGCCAGTACCTCGTCCGACAGCTCCAGGTCCACCGCGCGCACGGCGGACTCCAGCTGCTCCAGCGTCCGCGGGCCGGAGATCGGGCCCGTCACGCCGGGGCGGGTGAGCAGCCAGGCCAGCGCCGCCTCGCCCGGGTCGATGCCGTGCTTGTCGAGCAGGTCCTCGTACGACTGGATCTGCGACCTGAGCGACGAGTCCGTCAGCCGGCCGGCCGTGCGGCCGCCCGCACCGCTGCCGTCGCGCTCCTTGCGGATCGCACCGCCCAGCAGGCCGCCCTGGAGCGGCGACCACGGGATGACACCGAGGCCGTACTCCTGCGCGGCCGGGATGATCTCCATCTCGGCGCGGCGCTCGGCCAGGTTGTACAGGCACTGCTCGCTGACCAGGCCGTACGAGCCGACGCGGCGCGCGTTCTCGTTGGTCTGGGCGATCTTCCAGCCGGGGAAGTTGGACGAGCCCGCGTAGAGGATCTTGCCCTGGGCGATCAGGGTGTCGATCGCCTGCCAGATCTCCTCGACCGGGGTGGCGCGGTCGATGTGGTGGAACTGGTAGATGTCGATGTGGTCCGTCTGCAGCCGCTTGAGGCTGGCGTCGACGGCACGACGGATGTTGAAGGCGGAGAGCTTGTCGTGGTTCGGCCACGGCGGGCCGTCCCCGCCGGCCATGTTCCCGTTGACCTTGGTGCCGAGGACGACCTTGTCGCGCCGGTCACCGCCCTTGGCGAACCAGGTGCCGATGATCTCTTCGGTGCGGCCCTTGTTCTCGCCCCAGCCGTAGACGTTGGCGGTGTCGAAGAAGTTGATACCGGCGTCGAGCGCGGCGTCCATGATGGCGTGACTGTCGGCCTCGTTGGTGAGAGGCCCGAAGTTCATCGTCCCGAGGACGAGTCGGCTGACCTTGAGTCCGGTGCGTCCGAGCTGCGTGTACTTCATGACTCACCAGCCAACGTCTTCGAGTGCACTCGAAGCAAGCCCCCGTCCGGGGTGGTGCGGAGGCTTGCGGCTCTCGCCGGTCCCGCCCCGCCCGTCGCTACTTCGCGAAGCCGTCCAGGGCGGCCAGCACCTCGCGCCGCTCGGTCGCGCTCCCCTTGTGTCCCGCGTCCTCGACGATCACCAGCCGCGCGTCCGGCCAGGCCGCCGCCAGATCGACGGGCACCTCGGGCCGGGTGCCGAGGTCGAACCGGCCGTGCACCAGCACGGCGGGGATCCCGGCCAGCCGGCCGGCGTCGCGCAGCAGCGCGCCCTCCTCCAGCCAGGCGCCGTGCGAGAAGTAGTGCGCGCAGATCCGGACGAGAGCCAGCCGGTCGGCGGCCGGACGGTCGCCGTACGGATGGGCCGAACCGTTCGGCTCCTCGGACAGGACCGCGTCCTCCCACGCGCACCAGTCGCGCGCGGCCTGCTCCCGCACGGCGGCGTCGGGGCTCTCCATCAGGAGCGAGTAGGCGGCGGGCAGCGCGAGAGGTTCGTTCAGGTCGCCGCCGACCTGCGCGCGCACGCGGTCGGGGACGGCGTCGCGGAAGCGCGCCCACTCGTCGGGGAAGTTCGCGCCGACGCCCCGGTACAGCCAGTCGACGTCCGAGCGGCGGGTCATCGTGACGGACGCGATGACGATCTCCGACACCCGCTCCGGGTGGCGCTCCGCGTACGCGAGGATCAGCGTCGAGCCCCAGGAGTAGCCGTACAACAGCCAGCTCTCGACGCCGAGATGGACCCGCAGCCGCTCCATGTCGGCGATGAGGTCGTCGGTGGTGTTGTGCGCCATGTCGGCGGCGGGGTCGCTCGCGTGCGGGGTGGAGCGCCCGCAGTTGCGCTGGTCGAACAGGACGACGCGGTAGCGCTCGGGGTCGAACCACTGCCGGGTGCCGGGCCTGCACCCGGACCCGGGACCGCCGTGGACGACGAGGGCGGGCTTGCCGTGCGGGTTGCCGCAGGCCTCCCAGAAGACGAGGTTGCCGTCGCCGACGTCGAGCATGCCGTGGTCGTAGGGCTCGACGGGGGGATAGAGGGTGGCTTCCTGCGGCATGGTGTTGCTCCTGGGGTCGGGGCGGGATCGCCCCGACCCTACAGATGCAACAGCGCTGTCACATTCTATTTGTCTGCTGACTGTTGTACGGGCCAGGGCATCTCGGGCCAGGGCTCCTTGGGCCAGGGCATCTCGGGTCAGGGCTCCTTGGGCCAGGGCATCTCGGGTCAGGGGATGAGGACGAGCCGGCCCCGTACCCCGCCCTCCGCCAGCCGGGTGTGCGCCTTCGCCACATCGGCGAGCGGGTACGTCCCGGCGACGCGCGTCGTCAGCACCCCCGCGTCCAGCAGCTTCACCAGCTCGGCGAGACGGGCGCCGTCGGGGCTGACCTCCACGGTCTCGACCCGCACGGACCGCACGGGGGCGGGAGAGGCGCCGGGGATGACACCCACGTGCGCGCCGCCGTCCCGTACGTACGCCAGCGCCGGCTCGCCCATCACCGCCGCGTCGAGTACGGCGTCCGCGGCGGCCGGTGCGACGGTCGCGCCGCGCGGTACGAAGGTGTCGGCGCCCAGCGACCGTACGAGCTGCTCGTCGTCCGGCCCTGCGAGGGCGGTGACGGTGATTCCGGCGCGGTGCGCGAGCTGCACGGCGAACCCGCCGAGCGCCCCGGCGGCGCCCGTGATCAGTAGCGAGTCCCCGGGGCTCAGGGCGAGCAGGTCGAGTGCCTGCGCGGCGGTGAGCGCGTTGAGCGCGAGCGTGGCCGCGTGGACGGTGTCGACGGTGGTGGGCGCCGGTGCGACGGCGGACGCGTCCACGACGACGTGGTCGGCGTGGGACTTCGTCGCCGCGGGCCCGTACGACAGCCCGACGACCGCGGCGCCAGGCGTGAACCCGGCGCCCTCGCCCGCCGCGTCGACGGTCCCGGCGAAGTCCCAGCCGAGGCCCAACTGCCCGTCCGTGAGCGGCGCGATGTACCCGTCCCGGAACGCGGCGTCCACGGGGTTGAGGGCGGCGGCGGCCACCTTGACCCGCACCTGGCCGGGTCCGGGCTCGGGGAGCGGGGTCTCGACGACCTCCAGGACCTCGGGGCCACCGAAGGACTTGATGACGACAGCGCGCATGGCGGAACTCCTGAACAAGGATTGGGAGGCGGTCCGTTGACGTACGAACCCTTCAGGTACGAACTTAAAGAGAGCTACAGTCCGTTGGTAAGTACGTACGGCAAGGTGCGTTCGGTACCCGGAGGTAAGACATGCCGACCAAGACGGCAGCAGCCCGCCGCGACGAGGCGCGCCGCGCCTACGACGCGTTCCTGAAGGAGTGCCCCACACACCAGTTGCTCGGCGCGATAAGCGACAAGTGGGTCAGCTTGATCGTGACGGCGCTGGGCGAGAGCGAGGGCGCGATGCGCTACAGCGACTTGGGCCGGCGGATCCCGGGGGTCAGCCAGAAGATGCTCACGCAGTCCCTCCGCTCCCTGGAACGCGACGGCCTGGTCACCCGCGAGGTAACCCCGTCGGTCCCGGTGCGGGTCGACTACGAACTGACGCCGCTGGGGCGGAGTTTGCGGGGGCTGCTGTCCGCGATCAAGGACTGGGCGGAGACGCACTTCGAGCAGGTGGACGAGGCGAGGAGCCGCTACGACGGGGGTGACGTGACGGCGGGTGCGGTTGCGGGTGCCGCGTGACGGGGGCGGTTGCGGGGGACGGGGCCCAAGGCCCGCCGGCGGCCCCGCTCCGGGATCGCCAGGACGAGGGCGGCGAACCGGCCTGCATGCTGAACAAGGTCTGCCCGGCCTGCGGCCGCCTGTCGGAAGAACGCCACCCGACGAGGTGCGAGAACTGCGGCGAGGGTTTTCCGACGGAGGAGGACTGACGGGGCATGGGCCGGGGGCGTGCGGGCCGGGAGTTGGGTGCGGCTGTGGGGCCGCCCCTTTCTGTTGAGTGTCGCGGCTCCGGTCCGGGCGTCAAGGGCGCTCCTGCGTCGCGTCGGCTTCGCCGATTGCGCTGCGCTCCACCCTTGACGCCCGGCCCTCCACCGCAAGGGAAGGCTGGGGGGGCGGCCGGGGGGGGGCTCCACGGGGGAGGCCCGGGAGTGGTGGCGGGTGCTTGCC
This sequence comes from Streptomyces sp. NBC_00370, assembly GCF_036084755.1. Lineage (NCBI taxonomy): Bacteria > Bacillati > Actinomycetota > Actinomycetes > Kitasatosporales > Streptomycetaceae > Streptomyces > Streptomyces sp. NBC_00370. The sequence goes on along the minus strand of NZ_CP107968.1, from coordinate 3,746,406 downwards.
CGGGTGCGGGTGCCACGCGGCAGTTGCATGGGGGGACTCGGCCCGGCTAAGCGTCCACCCCCACCGGGTAGCGGTGAGACCCATGCCCCGCTGGTCGCTGGGGGTGGGGTGGGTGCGGGTCAGGGCGGCATGGGCCGGGGGCTGTGCGGGCCGGGGAGTTAGCTGGTCGGAGGGCCGCCCCTGAGGTTTGAGTGTCGCGGTTGCGGTCCGGGCGTCAAGGGCGCTCCTACGTCGCGTCGGCTGCGCCGATTGCGCTTCGCTCCACCCTTGACCCCCGGCCCTCCACCGCAAGGGAAGGCTGGGGGGGGCGGCCGGGGGGCTCCACGGGGGAGCTGGGTTCGTGGTGGCGGGTGCTTGGCCGACTGGCGGGTGCCGCGCGGCAGTTGTATGGGGGGACTCGGCTCGGCTCGGCGTCCACTCAGGCCGGGTATCGGCTGAGACTCATGCCCTGCTGGTCACTGGGGGTGGGTGATGGGCGGGAGGGCGCCCTGGTGGGGGTAGTTGGGCCGGGCAAGGGGCCCGGTAGGTGGAACGGGTGTGACTGGAGTGACGATGAGTGGCTACTGAGACGGTGATGGGGCGCCTTTTGTGTGGGTGGTTGCGTTGGGTGCGCCATGGGACACATCAGGCTGGTGCTAGCCCCCGGCGGTGCGTCGGGTGTGACTGGGGTGACGGAGGGTGCCTCTGGGGTGTCGATCGGGCGCCTTTTGCGTGGGTGGTTGCGTTGGGTGCGCCTTGGGACACATCAGGCCGGTGCGAGCCTCTGGCGGTGCGTCGGGTGTGACGGGAGTGATGGGGGGTGGCCCTGGGGTGTCGATCCGGCGTCTTATGCGTGGGGTGTTGCGTTGGGCGCGCGGTAGGGCGCATCAGGCCGGTGGGAGGTCCGGCGGTGGGGTGGGTGTGACTGGTGGGGCGGAAGTGAGCCGTCGGTGGGCCCCGTTGGGTCGGTGAGTGCACAGACTGTCCCTTCGGCGCCCCGGTTGGGCGCTGATGTCCCACTCGTGCCGTCCGAGACCGGGCCTCAGGGCCGCCGGGCATCCGCCTCGTCTGGCTGGCGGAACGTACCCCCCACTCCCGTCTCACGAGTCACACTCGTCCCAACCCCGGACCGGAATTGGACCCTGATGCGCCCCGTGGCGCACCTAACGCAACCACTCACGCATAAGGCGTCCGACGGCCGTCCCACGGGTCATCCCTCGTCACTCCAGTCACACCCGACGCACCGCCGGGGGCTCAGACCGGCCTGGTGTGCCCCGTGGCGCGTCTAACGCAACACGGGACGCAAAAGGCTCCCGACGCTCGTCCCACGGGGCCGCCCCCCGTCACCCCAGTCACACCCACCCCACCCACCGGCCCGTTGCCCCGCCCCTCACCCACTCCCAGTGACCAGCGGGGCATGAGTCTCAGCCACTACCCGGTGGGGGTGGACGCCGAGCCGACCCGAGTCCCCCCATACAACTGCCGCGCGGCACCCGCCAGTCGGCCAAGCACCCGCCACCACGAACCCAGCCTGCCCGTGGTACCCCGGCCGCCCCCCCCCAAAAAAGTGCACTTGCGGTGGAGGTTCGGGAGTCAAGGGTGACCGCAGGTCATCGGCGAAGCCGACGCGACGCAGGAGCGCCCTTGACGCCCGGGCCGCAACCGCGACACTCAAACCCCAGGGGCGGCCCCACGGGCGGCAAATCCCTCCGGCCCACACAGCTCCCGGCCCATGCGCCCGCACCCGCACTCCCCCCACCCACGGTGACCAGCGGGGCATGAGTCTCAGCTACTACCCGGTGGGGGTGGACGCCGAGCCGACCCGAGTCCCCCCATGCAACTGCCGCGTGGCACCCGCAGTCGGCCAAGCCGCAGTCACCACGAGCCCAGCTCCCCCGTGGAGCCCCCCCGGCCGCCCCCCCTCAAAGAAGCACTTGCGGTGGAGGTTCGGGGGTCAAGGGTGACCGCAGGTCATCGGCGAAGCCGACGCGACGCAGGAGCGCCCTTGACGCCCGGACCGGAGCCGCGACACTCAAAGATCAGGGGCGGCCCCACGGGCAGCTAATCTCGGCGCTCGCACAGCTCCCGGCTCATGCGCCCTGACCCGCACACACCAACCCGGGTGACCAGCGGGGCATGAGTCCCAACCGCTCCCCGGCCGGGGCGGACGCCGAGCCGACCCGAGTCCCCCCACGCAACTGCCGCGTGGCACCCGCCAGTCGGCCAAGCACCCGTCACCACGAGCCCGGCGCCCCCGTGTAGCACTCCGGTCGGCTGGCTTCCGGGCCCGCCCCGTTCCCGGTGTCCGTACCCGCTACGACGTCGGCGCGACCACCCGGCGCCCCAAAGCGTCGCCGAACGCGACCAGCTCAGATGCTGGACGCGGCTTCAGAAGGGAACGACCAGCCCGGCTTCCCGCAGTCTGAGCAATGCCCGGCCCATGCATTCGGCCGCCGAGGCTCCATCAGCCCTCATCCCGCCGTCCAGGGGTCCACCAGAGGCTGCGAAGGTCCATGCCGGCTGACCGTCACGCAGGCGTTCCGCGTCGACCCGGATCATGGCACCTACACCCTGCTCGCCCAGCCATTCCAGGATGAGCAGCGTCGCGTCCTCAACACCGCTGTCCAGATCCCCCTTGGGCCACTGCCGCATCCCCTTGGCCATGGCCACAACACTACGCAGCATCCGAGCGGGTCCGCGTCACGCACGCCTGAGGCGTTCGGACCGTGAGAACAAGCTTGGACGTCGGGCTTACGCCTCCAGCCAGCCCGCCGCGTCCAGGGGGAAGGTGGACTCAGGGGTCAGCGTTCGCAGGTCTGCTTCCAGTTCTCGTAGACGGCTTGGGCCCAGTCTTGTGGACCAGTCCGCTCTCAGCTCGTCGAAGATCGCGGCCGAGCGGGACAGGGCGTCCAGGCCGTGGGGGGTCAGGTGGACCAGTTTGCGGCGGGCGTCCGTGGGGTCTGTGGTGCGTTCCGCGTAGCCCAGGGACTCCAGGCGGTCGATCGTCTTGCCCGCCGCCTGTTTGGAGACGCCCAGGCGGCGGCCGACCGTTACCGCCGTCGCGCCGTCCAGGCCGATGGCCTGCATCGCGAAGCCGTGGGCCGGGCGCATGTCCGGGTGGCCCTGGCGGGCCAGTTCGGCGTGCGTGCGGTCGATCAGGGAGCGGAACCCCGCGAACAGGAGCAGGGGGAGTTCGTAGCCGGGAGTGTCACGGCGGCCCTCGGCCGACCCGGCGTCGCGTTCAGACATCCTCGGCCTCGACAAAATCGACAACCTCATTTACTGTTTTTCCGTCAACCATGTTGTCCATTCTAGGAGCGCCACCGTGTTCGTCGACCACACCCCCGAAACCGCTCCCCCCGCCTCCCGCCGCGCCATGGAAGCCACCACCCGCCACCTCGGCTACCTCCCCTCCGCCGTCGCCCGCCTCGCCACCTCGCCGCAGCTGCTCGACGGGTTCCAGAAGCTGACCGCGCTCTTCGACGCCACCACCCTCGACCCCCTCGCGCGCGAGGTCGTCGTGATGACGGTCGCCGCGCGCAACGACTGTCACGTCTGCGTCCTCATGCACACCGCCCGGCTCCGTGCCCTCGGTGCCGACGACGCGTTGATATCCGCGCTCCGTACGGGGGCGGACGTGACCGATCAACGTCTCGATGCCGTCCGGCAGTTCACCCTCGCCGTCCTCGACACCGCCGGCGGTGTCGACGACGCCACCCTCGTCGCCTTCCTCGACCACGGCTTCACGCGGCAGAACGCCCTCGAAGTCGTCCTCGGCGTCGGTACCTACACGCTGTCCACCTTCGCCAACCGGCTGACCCGCGCCCCCGCCGATCCTCAGCTCACGGCCGCGGCCGGCTCGTAGCGGTAGCGGCCGCCCAGGCCCCACGCCTCGTGCATCGCGTCCGCGAAGGCCGCCGCCAGTTTGTGTTCGCCGGACGGCGCCGGGTGCGTGCCGTCGTACGTGTCATCGGCCAGGTCGTACGTGGGCGGGTGCGACGCCAGGAGCAGCGGCGACGTCGGCTCGTCCAGGTTGGCGACCGCCTTCGCCAGCAGCTCGTTGAAGCGCTCGACCTCGGCGGCGAAGGCCGCGTCCGTCACGGCCCTGACGTTCGGTATCACCGGCAGCAGGACCATCCTGATCCGCGGATTGGCCGCACGCGCCTCCGCGACGAACGTCCGCGCGTTCAGCGCCGCGCTGTCGCTGTCCGTGTAGAAGCCGAGGTCGATCAGGCCCAGCGAGACCAGCAGCACGTCCGCCCGCTGCGCCGCCACCGCCGCGCGTATCCGGGGCGCCAGGTGGCACCAGCCCTCGCCCCACGCGGCGAGATGGCCACGGGCCTCCACGGGGAAGTCCGGGGCGGCGTAGTCGTACGAGACGGGCGCGTCGGCCGCCGCGTCGTACAGGCCGGTCGACGGGCCGACCACTCGGTACGGGGCGCCGAGCGACGCCTCCAGGTGCTGCCACATCCGGTAGCGCCAGGTGAAGTCGCCGGCGCGTCCGATGGTCATGGAGTCACCGACGAACATGAAACGCATCGGATCATCATCCCCGCAGGCGGCGCGGGATGGCAGGCTGGGGGGTATGCGTCCGCTTCCGCGCCATCTTGGCCTGCGTCTTTCCGGGTTCTGCGCCGCCGTCTTACTGGCTGCGGGGGCCGCTGTGACGCTCGCGCCGGCCCCCACGGCCTCGGCCGACGACGGTTCGCCGGACCAGAGCTTCACGATCAAGGACCCGCGGATCACCGAATCCAGCGGGCTGGCGGCGAGCCGTATCCACCGCGGTATCTACTGGACGCACAACGACAGCAACGACGGGCCGTACGTCTACGCCGTCGACTCCCGGACCGGCGAGACCGTCGCCACGGTCACCATGAAGGGGATCGGCTCGCCCCGCGACGTCGAGGCCATCTCCATCGGCCCCGACGGCGACATCTACGTGGGTGACATCGGCGACAACCTCGGCGGTAAGTGGGACCACGTCTGGATCTACCGCTTCCCCGAGCCCAAGCAGCTCAGGAACGAGACGGTGCGCGCGACGCAGTTCACCGTCAAGTACGCCGACGGCCCCCGCAACGCCGAGTCGATGATGGTCGACCCCAAGTCCGGCCGGGTGTACATCGCGTCGAAGAACGAGGACGGCGGCGGGCTCTACGCCGGTCCCACGCGGCTCACCACGTCGCGCACGAACGTCTTCCGGCGGATCGGCGACGTGCCGTGGGTGACGGACGGCGCGTTCTCCCCGGACGGCCAACAGCTCGTGCTGCGCTCGTACTTCAGCGCCCGCAGCTACGACTGGAAGAACGGGAGGCTGGGGGAGGAGCACTCGGTGAGCGCGCCGTTCCAGGCGCAGGCGGAGTCGGTGACGTTCACCGCTGACGGCAGCGCCCTGATGTTCGGCTCGGAGGGCGAGGACAGCGGGGTGCGGCGGGTGGACGTCGCCAAGAAGGAGAAGCCGGAGCGGGAGGAGCCCGGGACGGGCGGCAAGTCCTCACCTGCGGGCGGTGGTTCACCGTCAGGCACCGGCGCCGGCAGCACCGGCGCCGACGACTCCTCCGACAGCAGGACGACGCTCGGTGCCGTCGTCCTCGCCGGCGTGGCCGCGCTGTTCTTCGGCTTCAGGCGGCTGCGTCGGAAGGAGTAGCCGGACGGAGCAGCCGGAAGGAGTAGCCGGACGGAGTAGCCGGACGGAGTAGCCGGACGGAGCAGTCCAGAGGAGCGGGCAGTGGGCCCGCTCACTCGATCATGTCCAGCTTGATCACCGGGAACGTCCGCTCCGTACGCGTCTCGTACTGCCGGAAGTCCGGCCAGTACGCCACCATCACCGCGTACAGCCGCTCCCGCTCGGGCCCCTCCCGCAGGACGGTCGGCTTCGCCCTCAGCGTGCGGTCGCCGACCTCGATGGTCGTCTCGGCCATCGCCTCGACGTTCGCCACCCACTGCGGGTCCTTCTCCGCGCCGCCGTTCGAGCCGCCGACCAGGAAGCTGCCCGCGTCCGTCGTGTAGACCAGCGGGTTCACCCTCGGCAGCCCGGTGCGCCTGCCGGCCGTGTGCAGCAGGAGCATGTTCTTGCCCTCGAAGTGACCGCCCACATGACCGGCGTTGGCCCTGAACTCGGCAATGATCGGCTCGTTGAAATCGCTCATTGCGCCATGCTAGGTCGCACAGTTGAGCCAGGGCCCACGCCGCGCCACTGCGGTCAGAGGTGCTCGATCACGTAGTCGACGCACGCCGTCAGCGCCTCGACGTCCGCCGGGTCGATCGCCGGGAACATCGCCACGCGCAGCTGGTTGCGGCCCAGCTTGCGGTACGGCTCGGTGTCCACGATGCCGTTGGCGCGCAGTGCCTTGGCGACCGCCGACGCGTCGATCTCGTCGTCGAAGTCGATCGTGCCGATGACCTGCGAGCGCTTGGCCGGGTCGACGACGAACGGGGTGGCGTACTTGGACGCCTCGGCCCAGCCGTACAGCGTGCGCGACGACGTGGCCGTACGGCGTACGGACCAGTCGAGGCCGCCCTGCGAGTTCAGCCAGTTCAGCTGCTCGTTGAGCAGGAACAGGGTGGCGAGCGCGGGGGTGTTGTACGTCTGGTTCTTCAGCGAGTTGTCGATCGCCGTCGGCAGCGAGAAGAACTCCGGTACGTGCCGGCCGGAGGCGTGCACGCGCGCGGCGCGCTCCAGGGCGGCCGGGGAGAAGACACCGATCCACAGGCCGCCGTCGGAGGCGAAGGACTTCTGCGGCGCGAAGTAGTAGACATCGGTCTCGGAGATGTCCACGGGCAGCCCGCCCGCGCCGGACGTCGCGTCGACCAGGACCAGCGATCCGGCGTCGGCGCCGGCGACGCGCTTGACGGGCGCCGCGACACCGGTGGAGGTCTCGTTGTGGGTGAGCGCGTAGACGTCGACACCCGCCTCCGCCTTCGAGTCCGGGTGCGAGCCGGGGTCGGCGGTGATGATGGTCGGCTCGGCCAGCCACGGGGCGAGCTTGGACGCCTTCGCGAACTTGGAGGAGAACTCGCCGAACGACAGGTGCTGGGACTTGTTGTCGATCAGTCCGTGCGTCGCGACGTCCCAGAACGCGGTCGAGCCGCCGTTGCCCAGGATCACCTCGTAGCCCTCGGGGAGCTGGAAGAGGTCGCGTACGCCGTCACGTACCGCGCCGACCAGGTTCTTGACCGGGGCCTGGCGATGGGACGTGCCGAGCAGTGACGTGCCGGTGGCGGCCAGTGCGTCCACCGCCTCCGTCCTTACCTTGGAGGGGCCAGCGCCGAAACGGCCGTCGGCGGGCTTGATGTCAGCAGGAATCTGGATATCGGCCACGGCCGGAGCGTAGTCCCTCGCGTGCGACGCCGGACAACTGTGTCCGTCGGATGAGACGCATCCGGCCAATTCCGCAGGTGCGGGTGGGGTGCGTGGGGCGCGTGGGGCGCGGGGCGTGTCGCTGTGTGCTGTTGACAGCCGAAGGCGCGCGTTGTCTTATGTCCGGAATACTCCTCTATCAGTTGCCCGCCGCCGTGCCCGCCACGGCGCTGAACGGCCCTCAACGGCGGCACGCGCTTACGAGGCGGCGGCCACCGTGTCGCCGCCCAGCCGCACCGGCAGCTCGTACAGGTCGTTCTGCGTCACCACCGGCTTGTTGCGCAGCTCCGTCGCCGGGACCGCCAGGTCCAGCTCGGGGAAGCGGGTGAACAGCGCGGGCAGTGCCACCGCCGCCTCAAGCCGGGACAGCGCGGCGCCGGGGCAGACATGGGCGCCGTGGCCGAACGCGATGTGCCGGTTCGGGGTGCGGGTCGCGTCGAACTCCCCGGCCGTCGGGCCGAACTGCCGCTCGTCGCGGCCGATCGCGCCGTACGACACGATCAGCGCCTCGCCCTTCGGCAGGACGGAGTCGCCGACCTCGACATCCTCCGTCGCGAACCGGAACAGCACGTGCGACGTCGGGCTCGACCAGCGCAGCGTCTCCTCGATCACGTCCTCCCAGCTGACCTTGCCCGCCATGACGAGGGCGCGCTGCTCCGGGTGGGTCTGCAGGGCCACGACGGCGTTGGTGATCAGGCTGATCGTCGTCTCGTGACCGGCCGCGATCATCAACTGGAGCGTGTTGACGATCTCGTCGGTGGTGAAGTGGTCACCCTCCGCCGACGCCGCGATCAGCGCGCTCGTCAGATCGTCGCCCGGGTTCGCCTGCTTGGCCTCGACGGTCCGCAGGAACAGCGCGGAGATGTCCGCCATCAGCTGCGGAACCTCGGCGGGCGGTGTCTGCGTGGAGAAGAACTTGTCGAAGTAGTCCTTGAGTTGCGGATGGTCGGCCCGGTCGACCCCCATCAGGTCGCCGACCACGCTCATCGGCAGCGGGTAGGCGAACTCCGCCTTGAGGTCGACGGACGCGTCCGCCCCCGCCGCCTCGTACGCGGCGGCCAGCCGGTCCAGCAGATCAGCCGTCAGTTTCTCGATGCCCTCGCGCAGTTCGGCGACCCGGCGTACGGTCAGCGCCTGCGCGACGAGGGTGCGCATACGGCGGTGCTCGGCGCCGTCCACCGTCAGCATCGAACGGGGCGGGTTGGCGAGCCCGATCAGCGGCCAGTCCAGGGGTATGTCGCCGCGCTGCCACGCGCCCCACACGTTGATGTCCTTCACCAGCCGCGCGTCACCGAGGAGTTGGCGAGCCTCCGCGTGGTGCGTGACCGACCAGCAGGCCACCCCGCCCGGCAGCACGACCCGGGCGAGCGGGCCTGCGGCGCGCAGCGCGGCGCTCTCCCCGTCGAGGTCCGCGACGAACGGGTCCAGGACGACGGGGCAGCCGCCCGCAGCACCGGCCTGGGCTTCACCACCGGCTCCCGCAGCCGCAGCGCCGTGCTCGTGGGGACAGGTCATCTCAGGCCTCCGTGGGCTGTCGCGCTTCCGAGAGCGGGGGTCGGGGTGAAGGTGACCGGCAGTTCCGTCAGCCCCCGCAGCCAGGGGGACGGCCGCCGGGTGAGCGATTCGGCCGGCACGGCGAGGTCGATGTCCGGCAGCCGGTCGAGGAGCACCTCGATGGCCGTACGGGCGATGACCTCGGCCACCTCCTGCGCCGGGAACGGACAGCGGTGCTCGCCGTGGCCGAACGAGAAGAAGGCGTTGTTGCCGCCGGTGAGCGTGGAGCCGTCCGTACGGACCTGCGGGTCATAGTTGGCAGCGGCGAAGCTGAGGATGAGCAGGTCACCGGCCTTGATGTCGCGGTTGCCCAGCCGGGTGTCGCGGGCGGCCCAGCGGCCCGCGATGTTCTGCGAGGGGGTGTCCTCCCACAGGACCTCGTTCATGGCCTCGGCGACGCTGTGCCGGCCGCCGGACAGGGAAGCGGCGAACCGGTCGTCGGTGAGCATCAGCCGCAGCGAGTTGCCGATCCAGTCGGCGGTCGGCTGGTGCCCGGCCGCCATCATCACCATCAGGTCCTGGACGATCTCCTCGTCCGTGAAGTCGGCCGGGTCGCGCATCATCCGCGAGGCGACGTCGGCGCCCGGCACCGCGTGCTTCTCGATGAGCAGCCCCGCCATCGACTCGCCGAGGTGCTGCTGGCCGGCGATGGCGCGTTCGCGGCCGTCGATCATGTCGTTGAGCGCGGTGACCAGGCCGGGGCCCTGGGCGTCGGGGAAGCCGTACATCTTCGCCAGGATCCGCACCGGCAGGAGCATCGCGTACTGGCCGATGATGTCGGTCGATCCGCGCGTGCAGAACTCGTCGATCAGCTCGTCCGCGTACTGCTCCGCGTACTCCTTGAGCGTGAACGGGTCCTGCGCCTCAAGCGCGTTGCTGATCATCGCCGCTCGCTCGCGGTGCCGTTCGCCGACGGTGTAGAGGATCGACGGCTGCCGGTGGCCGATCATCGGCAGCAGCGGCCAGTCGGCGGGGATGTTCTCCCACTGGTTCCACAGCTCGGAGTCGCGGCTGAAGAGGACCGGGTCGCTGGTGAGCTGGTGCAGTTCGCGGTAGCCGAGCACCAGCCAGGCGGGGATGTCCCCGTCGAGCACGACAGGGGCGACCGAGCCGTGGTCACGCCGCATGTCCCGGTACAGCTCGTGCGGATCGGTCTGGAACCGCGCACCGCTCAGCGGTACGGCGGCGGGCGCGCCGGATCCCGCGGCGCCCGCGTGCGCGGGGCAGCCGGGCGGCGGGCCCACCGGTGTCGTCGGTTCGGTCGGGGTCGTCACGCTGCGCCCTCCGGGGGCAGGTCCGCGGCGTCGGCCGCGGCGGCGACGGCGGACGAGGACAGGGAGTGGAGGTACTCGACCAGCGTGATCAGGACGTACTTGCTGGACGACCGGTCGCGTGCGTCGCACTCCACGAGCGGCACCCCGGGCGACAGATCCAGCGCCTCCCGGATCTGCTGCTCGCTGTGGACGGGACCGCCGAAGTCGTTGCAGGCCACGATGAACGGCGTCCCGTGGTGCTCCAGGCGGTCGATGGCGTACCAGGAGTCGGCGAGGCGCCGGGTGTCGACGAGTACGACGGCGCCGAGCGTCCCGGAGAACAGCCGGTCCCACAGGAACCAGAAGCGCTCCTGTCCCGGCGCGCCGAACAGGTAGAGCACGGAGCGCTCGTCGAGCGAGATACGGCCGAAGTCGAAGGCGACGGTGGTCGCCGTCTTCGCCCGCAGCCCTTCGAGGCCGCCGAGTTCGTCGATGCCCTCACCGGCGCGGGTCATCGTCTCTTCGGTGTTGAGCGGACGGATTTCACTGACGGAACGGACCATGGTCGTCTTGCCGACGCCGAAACCTCCGACGATGACGATCTTCAGACCGTTGTCGGCCGTGCTGGCCAGCGCCGGCCGGCCGGTGGTCCGTTCAGAGGTTGCGGAGTCCAACGAGCACCTGCTCCAGGATGTCGGGATCGGGAAGTCGGTCGGCCGCGCGGTCGGTGCGCGGGTGCCGGGCGCTGATCCGGCCGGTGTCCTGCAGGTCGCAGAGCATGATCCGGACGATGCTGACGGGCAGCTTCAGCTCGGCCGCGATCTCCACCACGGCCGTCGGGCGGCCGCACATGCGCAGGATCGCGGCGTGCTCGGACTGCATGCCCGGGGTCCGTTCCGACTCCGCGACCACGAGCGTCACCAGGTCGAACGTGTCCGAGTGGGGCCGGCTGCGCCCTCCTGTGAGGGTGTACAGCCGGTCGGGCGAGTCGTCCCGGCCGGGCCGGCTCATACCGGCACGCCGCCTTCTTCGGACGTGCGCGGGGGAGTGCTGAGATGGTCACCCAGCTGCTCGACCAGCTCGCTCATGTTGTGGCCGACGAGGCCGACGTCGGAGTCCTCGGCGGCGACGACGGCCAGATGGGCGCCGCTGCCCGCCTCGACGATCAGCAGGACGCCGCCGTAGAACTCGGCCATGGCGGACCGTACGCCGCCCCCGCCGTTGCCGAACTCGACGGATGCGCCGTGCGAGAGGCTCTGGATGCCGGCGGCGATGGCGGCGAGCTGGTCGGCCTGGTCGACGGAGAGCTCGGGCGTGCGGCACAGCTTCAGTCCGTCGCGGGACAGGACGAGCGCGTGGCGCGCGCCCGGGGTGCGCTGGAGCAGGTTCTCCAGGAGCCAGTTGAGCTTCTCGTCGGTGGGGGTGCCGGTCATCGAGTGGTGCCTTCCGTGGTCGTGGAAGAGGGCTGGTCGGCCTGGTGGGCCTGGGTGACCTGATCGGCCTCGTCGGCCGGTGCGGCCGGTGCGGGCGAGGTCTGTGCGGATGTGGTCTTCGCCTGGGCGGGCCGTACGGCGTCGCGGAAGCGGCCGAACCGGGTCGCCTGCGTGGTGGAGGAGTCCGCCGACGGCGCGGCCTCGGCGGCGCGGGCCGCCGCGGCTTCGGCGGCGCCGGTACGCGCCTGGGCGGCGGCGAGCGTACGGCCGCGCCGGCGCTTGGGCAGCCCGCTGTCGCCGAGCTGCGCCTCGGCCTCCGCGAAGCTGTGTTCGGCGGAGTCCGGCGCCGCCACCTCGGGCGGAAGCTCGGCGGACGGCGCGGTCGCGGCGCGTGACGTGGCCGGGCGGCCTGTCGCGGCCGGTGCCGGGGTCGTGAGAGGCGTCGCGGTCGGTGCCGTGGCCGGTGTCGTGCGCCGGGCGGGCGCCGCCACCGGGGCCGTCACCGGCGCCGGGCCCTCCCGGTGCAGCTGGGTGAGCACGTCCTGCGGCAGCATCAGCAGCGCGCCGGTCCCGCCGCGCGCCGATGGCCGGAAGGACACGGTCAGTCCGTGCTTGCGCGCCAGCCGGCCCACGACGGCGAGCCCGAGCCGGGTGCCGGAGAATCCGGTGAGGTCGGACTGTTCGCTGCCCACGGCGCGTTCCGCGCGGCGCAGCTGTACGTCGCTCATGACCAGGCCGCTGTCCTCGACGGTGATGACGATCCCGGCGGGGACCTCCTCCACGTACACATGGACCTCGGCGGTGGGCGGCGAGAAGTTCGCGGCGTTGTCGAGGAGTTCGGCGAGCGCGTGCATGACGCCCTCGGCGGCGTGACCCGCGACGGCCGCGTCGCTGGTGGAGTGCAGCCGCACCCGCTGGTAACCGCTGATGCGGCCCATCGCGCCGCGCAGGATGGACTCCATCACGATGGGCTTCGCCCAGCGCCGTCCGGAGCGCGCGCCGGTCAGTACGGCGACGGAGTCGGCGAGCCGGCCCGCCTGGGCCGTGCGGTGGTCGAGGTGCAGCAGGTCGGCCAGGACGTCCTCGTCGGCGTGCCGGTTCTCCATCTCGCGGAGGTCGGCGAGCATGCCGGTCGCGAGTGCCTGCATCCGTCCTGCGGCGTTGGAGCTGACGGAGACGGCGGCGGCGCGTCTGGCGGCGCTCTTCGCGGCCTCCTCGAAGGCGCGTCGCACGTCTGCCTCGCCCCTGCGGGTCTCCTCCTTCGCCGCGCGGGTCTCGGCGGCGAACTGGTCCGCGCGGGCGGCGAGCGACTCGTTGTGCTCACGCAGCTGCCGGGCCGTCCACAGGGCGTGGGCCGCGACGGTGACCGCGGCGGTCAGCGCGACGGCTGCCGCGGCCGAACCCCAGGCCAGCGGCGTCCGTACGGACGCGGGTGCGGCGGAGACGGCCCACAGGCACAGGAGGGCGCAGACTGCGGCCGATATCAGCAGAGCCGGTGCTGTGGGCCGGAGTGAGGGGCGCAAATCGGCTACCTCGTAAAGAAGGGGGGACGGGGGGTGGCGGTCGGTCGGCGACGGTCTGAAGCGACATGGTCATGTTGAATAATGATCAAACCGTGCCCACTATAGGAGAATTGACGATCAGTTTGGGAGCTTCCTGTTGGGATTCTTCTGTGCTGTAGCCGTGGTGCCGGTGTGCCATACGTGACGAAACGGGCTCCTGTTTCGCTTTAGGGGGCATCCTGGAGCCATGGCTGAGCAGCGGAGGACGGCGACGGCGACGGCGCTCGCACGGGAACTGCGCGGAGCGGTGCGCGGCGATGTGGAGTTCGGTGTGGCCGCGCGCGCACTGCACACGATGGACGCGTCCAACTACCGGCGGGTGCCGGTCGGCGTCGTCGCGCCGCGCGACGCGGCGGACGTGGCGGCGGCGCTCGCCGTGTGCCGCGAGCACGGCGTGCCGGTGGTGGCGCGCGGCGCGGGGACCTCCATCGCCGGGCAGGCCACCGGCGTCGGGGTGGTCCTCGACTTCACCCGCCACATGCGCGGCATCCTCGCCGTGGACGCGCAGGCCCGTACGGCCGTCGTCCAGCCCGGCGTCGTCCTGGACGACCTGCGCGCCGCCGTACGGCACCACGGGCTGACCTTCGGACCCGATCCGTCCACGCACAGCCGCTGCACGCTCGGCGGGATGATCGGCAACAACTCCTGCGGATCACACTCGGTCGCCTGGGGGACGACGGCCGACAACGTCCACGCCCTGTCCGTCATCACCTACGGGGGCCGGCCCCTGGAGCTGGCCAAGGGCCGGCACGGCGCGGACGGCGCCCCCGAAGGCCTGCGCGAACTGGTCGACCACAACCTCGCCCTGCTGCGCACCGGTTACCCCACCGGGCTGCCCCGCCGGATCTCCGGCTACGCCCTGGACGCCCTGCTGCCCGAGTCGGGCGTGGACGTCGCCCGCGCCTACTGCGGCAGCGAGGGCACCCTCGGCGTGCTCACCGAAGCGACCGTACGGCTCGTCGACGCGCCCGCCGCACGCGCGCTCGCCGTCATCGGCTACGCCGACGAGAGCGCGGCGGCGGAGGCGGCGGCAGGACTGCTCCCGTACCACCCGCTCACCGTCGAGGGCATGGCGGAAGACCTGGTCAGCCCCGGCCACGACCTGCCGCGCGGCGCCGCCTGGCTGTTCGTGGAGACCGGTGGCACGACACCGGCCGAGGCGCGGGCGCGCGCAGCGGAGATCCTTGGCGCCGCCGACGCGCTGGACGGCCGGATCGTCACCGACCCGGCCGGACAGCGCGCGCTGTGGCGGGTACGGGAGGACGCGTCCGGCACGGCGACCCGGATGCCCGACGGCAGCGAGGCATGGCCCGGTTGGGAGGACTGCGCCGTGCCGCCCGCCCGACTCGGCCCGTACCTGCGGGAGTTCCGCGCGCTGCTCGCCCAACATGGCCTGCGCGGAACCCCGTACGGGCACTTCGGGGACGGCTGCATCCATGTCCGCATCGACTTCGACCTGATGAGTGAGGACGGCGTACGGCGCTTTCGCGCCTTCTCGCAGGACACGGCCGAACTGGTCGTCGCCCACGGCGGATCGCTGTCGGGGGAGCACGGCGACGGGCTGGCGCGCGCCGAGCTGCTGCCGAAGATGTACGGCGACGAACTGGTCGCCCTCTTCGGCCGGTTCAAGGACCTGTGGGACCCGGCGGGCGGACTGAACCCCGGCGTGCTGGCCCGTCCGGCCCGGCTCGACGAGAACCTGCGCTTCGCCGTACTGCCCCGGCGGCCGGTCGACGTGGCCTTCGGCTACCCGCACGACGGTCCGGAGGGCGGCGACTTCTCCGCGGCGGTACGACGCTGTGTGGGCGTCGCCAAGTGCCGTGTCGCCGGGCCGAGTTCGGGGGCGGGGGTGATGTGTCCCTCGTTCCGCGCGACGGGCGAGGAGCAGCACTCCACCCGCGGCCGGGCCCGGCTGCTGCACGAGATGCTGGCAGGCGACGCGAGCGGCCCCGAAGGGAGCGCGACCGAGGGCATCGTGACCGACGGCTGGCGCTCGACGGAGGTACGGGACGCGCTCGACCTGTGCCTGTCCTGCAAGGGCTGCCGCAGCGACTGCCCGGTGGGCGTCGACATGGCCACGTACAAGGCGGAGTTCCTGCACCAGCACTACCGGGGCAGGCGCAGGCCCATGGCGCACTACACGATGGGCCTGCTGCCGCGCTGGCTGCGGCTGGCGGCGCCGTACGCCCGGCTGCTCAACGCGGGCGCGCGGGTCGCGCCGCTGGCGGCGCTCGCGAAGCGGCTCGGCGGGATCACCCCGGAGCGTACGATCCCGCGGCTGGCGCCCGAGACGTTCACGCGCTGGTGGCGGCGGCACACGAAGGGCCGGTCGACGGAGCAGGCCCGTACCGCCGTGCTGTGGCCCGACACCTTCACCGACCATCTCTCGCCCTCGGTCGGCCGGGCCGCCGTACGCGTGATGGAGGCGGCCGGGATGGGCCTGGTCGCGCCGCCGGACGGCGGTCAGGTGTGCTGCGGGCTGACGTACGTCTCCACCGGCCAGCTCGACCGGGCGCGCACGGTCATGCGCCGCACACTCGACGTCATGGAACCGCTGCTCGACGAGGGGCTGCCGGTGGTGGTGCTGGAACCGAGCTGCGCCGCCGCGCTGAAGACGGACCTGCCGGAGCTGCTGGGCGACGACCCGCGCGCGGCGCGGCTGGCCGCGTCGGTGCGTACCTTCGCGCAGGCGCTGGAGGAGTGCGCGGGGGACTGGCAGCCGCCCCGCGTCGACCGTCCGGTGGCCGGCCAGACGCACTGCCACCAGCACGCCGTGCTCGGCGACGCCGCCGAGCGCAGACTGCGTGAACGGGCCGGACTGACGGGCGAGTTGAGCGGCGGCTGCTGCGGTCTCGCGGGCAACTTCGGTTTCGAGAAGGGCCACTACGACGTGTCGGTGGCCTGCGCCGAGGACCAACTCCTGCCGGCCGTGCGGGCGGCAGGGGAGAGCATGGAGCTGCTGGCGGACGGTTTCTCGTGCCGTACCCAGCTGGAACAGCTGGCGGGACGCGAGGCACACCATCTGGCGGAGGTGCTGGCGCGGGCCCTGGACGCGCGGTCCTGAGACGCGACGACGCCGGGGCGGGATGGAGACCATCCCGCCCCGGCGCCGGTGTGCGGAGAATGCGTGCGGAGCGTCCTACGCCTTGGCCTCGGCCTCGGCAGGCTCCTTGCTGAACGCGGCGGCCGTGGTCCGCAGCGGTACTTCCTTGATGAACATGGCCAGCACGAACGCGATCACCAGCACGGCCGCACCCACCAGGAACGCGACGGATATCGCCCCGGTGAAGCCCACCTTGAACGGCTGCGCCAGCGCCGGGTCGAGGTGGCTCAGGAACGAGGTGTCGTTGAGCGTGCCCGCCGACCCCGACGAAGCCGACGTCAGCGTCTTGAGCTGGTCCGGATGGGCCTTGGCCGCCGCCTGGAAGGCGGCGCTGCCACGGGCGTCGGCGAACGCCGAGCTGATCTTGTCGCCGACGATCGAGTAGACGATCGACAGGAAGACCGCGACGCCGAGGGTGCCGCCCATCTGCCGGAAGAACGTCGTGGACGAGGTCGCGACCCCGATGTCACGTGGCGACACGGCGTTCTGCATGGCCAGCACGATGGTCTGCATGTTCAGACCCAGTCCGGCGCCGACCACGAACATCGCGACGTCCGTGTAGACCAGACCGCTGTCGGCCTTCAGCTGCCACAGCAGCAGCATGCCGATCACCAGCAGTCCGCCGCCGATGATCGGGAAGATCTTGTAACGCCCGGTGCGCGAGGTTATCTGACCCGCCACGACCGAGAGCGACATGATGCCGAGCACGAGCGGCAGGGTCAGCAGCCCGGCCTTCGTCGGGGAGTTGCCCTTGACGAGCTGGAGGTAGAGCGGCAGCAGCGTGATGCCGCCGAACATGCCGATACCGATGATCAGCGACTGCGCGGCGCCGACGGAGAAGACGCTGTTGCGGAACAGCCGCATGGGCAGCAGCGCCTCGTCCCCCGCGCGCCGTTCGGCGAACAGGAAGGCGACGATGCCGACAACGCCGATGATGTAGCAGGTGACCGAGGAACCGGCACCCCAGCCCCAGGTCCTGCCCTGCTCGGCGACGATCAGCAGCGGCACGAGCGCGACCATCAGGCTCAGGGCGCCCGCGAAGTCGATGCGGTGCTTGCGCGGTGTGTGCTCCAGGTGCAGGACCTTGGTCACGACGACCAGCGCGCCGATGCCGATCGGGACGTTGATGAGGAAGATCCAGCGCCAGCCGTCGATGCCGGCCAGCGTGTCCTGGCCGGCCAGTGCGCCGCCCACCACCGGGCCGAGGACGCTGGACGTACCGAAGACGGCCATGAAGTAGCCCTGGTACTTGGCACGTTCACGCGGCGGGATGATGTCGCCGATGATCGCGAGGGCCAGCGAGAACAGACCGCCGGCGCCTATGCCCTGGAAGGCACGGAAGGCGGCCAGCATGTACATCGACGTGGACAGCGTGCAGAGCGCGGAGCCCGCGATGAAGACGGCGATGGCGAAGATGAAGAACGGCTTGCGGCCGTACTGGTCCGACAGCTTGCCGTAGAGCGGCGTCGCGATCGTCGAGGTGATGAGGAAGGCCGTGGTCACCCACGCCTGTGCGGTGAGCCCGTTGAGACTCTCGCCGATCTTGTAGATCGCCGTCGAGACGACGGTCTGGTCGAGTGCTGCGAGAAACATGCCCAGGAGCAGCCCGGACAGGATCACCAGGATCTGACGGTGCGTGTAGCCGGTCCGGTTCGCCTCCCCTGGGGTCTCCGGGCCGGCGTTGGCCGATGCGGCGCCGGCGGTGGTACTCATTGCCTGGTCTCCTCTCGACCCGCCGGTCGGACCGTGGTCCAGTCGGTGCCGGCGAGTGCGGTCTTGTAGGTCTCGAAGTCGTCGATGAACCGCATCAGCAGCGCGGAGAGCTGGTTGCGGTCGTGGCTGTTCCAGGTGTGCAGCATCCGGTCGTAGTGCAGGTCCCGTAGCTGCTTGCGGTCGGCGACCGCCTGCCGGGCCTTGTCGGTCGCCAGCAGCAGACTGGCACGCCCGTCCACCGCGTCGGCGCGGCGTTCCACGAAGCCGTCGCGCACGAGCTGCGCCACCTGCCGGCTCACCGTGGACGGGTCGGACTGCACCAGGCCGGCCAGCTCCTTGAGGCGCATCGGGCCGTGCGTGACGAGCGTCCCCATCAGCAGCTGGGCCGACCAGACGACGTCGTGGCGGGCCTTGTCCAGCATGTGCGCGCGGGTTCTGACGAACAGGTTCATCAGTCGCTCCACTCCCTCCGCGAGCGGAGTGACGAGTCCGTCGTCGTCGCCCATGCTGCTGTCCCTCCCCGGCGGAGCCACATAACTTGCATGTGCCATGCAAGTGCCTGATACGGGCAACTATATCGGTGGATGACCGCTACACCTACTGCGTATTGTCGAGTGCATTACGTTGGACTGCGAGTCCGCTATGGTGGACTGGCATCACGGGGCGAGTGGGGAGGATTTCGGTGGAAGAGCCGCGAACGGGCACGGTGGCGGGCGGGCCAGGCCTGTCGGCGGGTGCGGCGCCTGGAACCGCGCCTGGAACCGCACCCGACGCCGCGCCTGGTGCCGCGTCGGCTGCCACGCGGCCCGGCGGAGGCCACAGCTCCCTCGGCTCGCTCGCGCTCGTCGTGTCCGGCGGGCTCTCCGTCCAGTTCGGCGCCGCCGTCGCCGTCCTGCTGATGCCGCGGGCCGGCGCCCTCGGTGTCGTGTCGTTGCGGCTCGCGCTCGCCGCCGTCGTGATGCTGGTCGTCTGCCGGCCGACCCTGCGCGGTCACTCGCGCGCCGACTGGGGGACGGTCCTGGCGTTCGGCGCCGTGATGGCCGCCATGAACTGCAGCTTCTACCAGGCCGCCGACCGGATCCCGCTCGGCGCCGCCGTGACCCTGGAAGTCCTCGGCCCGCTCGCGCTCTCCGTGATCGTCTCCCGCCGGCTGGTCAGCGTCGTGTGGGCCGGGTGCGCGCTCGCCGGGGTGGTGCTGCTGAACGGCGGGACGTTCGACCGGCTCGACCCGCTGGGTACGGCGTACGCGCTCGGCGCGGGCGCCATGTGGGCGGCGTACATCCTCTTCAGCGCGCGTACCGGGCGGCGCTTCCCGCAGGCCGACGGGCTCGCGCTGGCCATGGCGGTCGGCGCCGTGCTGGCCATGCCGCTGGGCATCGTGGAGTCCGGGGCGAAGCTGGTGGTGCCGTCCACGCTGGGGCTCGCGCTCTGCGTCGCCGTCATGTCGTCCGTACTGCCCTACACGCTGGAGCTGCTGGCCCTGCGGCGGCTGCCCGCCCAGACGTTCGCCGTGCTGATGAGCCTGGAGCCCGCCATCGCCGCGGGCGCCGGCTTCCTCGTACTGAACCAGGCGCTGTCGGCGACGGACGCGCTGGCCATCGCGCTGGTGATCGCGGCCAGCATCGGCGCGGTACGCAGCCAGTTGCGCAACCGTCCCGGCGGGGCGGCGGGCGGCCGGTGGCGTGACGCGGCGCGCGGCCGGTGGCGTGGCCGTAACAAGCAAACCAAGCATGCTTGATTGTTTCTACGGGCACTGCCATGCTCCGGGACACGCACACCGCCGTGTTGTCCCGAGGGGAGTTCGCCCGTGGCCGACCCTGTCGCCGTCCTTGACGATCTGCGCGACGAGAGCGCCGAACTCGACCGGCTGGTAGGGGAGCTGGGCCCGGCGGACTGGGCGCTGCCGACCTCCGCCGCGGGCTGGACGATCGCCCACCAGATCGCCCATCTCCACTGGACCGACACGGCCGCCCTGCTCGCCGCGACCGACGAGACCGCCTTCGCGGGAGAGGCGGCGAAGGCCCTGGCCGCCCCCGACTCCTTCGTGGACGACGGCGCCGAAACGGGCGCCGCGCTCCCGCCCGCCGAGCTGCTCGACCGCTGGCGCACCGGCCGCGAACAGCTCCAACTGGCCCTGCGCGAGGCCCCGTCCGGCGCGCGCTTCCCCTGGTACGGGCCGCCGATGAGCGCCGCTTCGATGGCGACCGCCCGGCTGATGGAGACCTGGGCGCACGGCCTGGACGTCGCCGAGGCCCTGGGGGTCACCCCGCCACCGACCGCCCGGCTGCGGCACGTCGCCTGGATCGGCGTACGGGCCCGCGACTACGCCTATCTCGTACGCGGCGAGCAGCCGCCCGCCGAGCCGTTCCGGGTGGAGATCACCGGCCCGGCCGGCGAGCTGTGGACGTACGGGCCCGAGGGCGCGGCCCAGCGGATCACCGGCCCCGCCCTCGACTTCGCCCTGCTGGTGACACAGCGCGCCCACCGGGCGGACCTCGCGGTACGGGCCGTCGGCGCCGACGCCGACCGCTGGCTGGACATCGCGCAGGCGTTCGCGGGCCCGCCGGGGCCCGGCAGGCCGCGGAAGGGCGGGCGATGAGCGTGGCAGGCGTCACCCCGGGCGCCCCCGACGTCCTCCGGATCGGGAACGCGTCCGGCTTCTACGGCGATCGGTTCGACGCCCTGCGCGACATGCTCACCGGTGGCCGGCTCGACGTCCTCACCGGCGACTACCTCGCTGAGCTGACCATGCTGATCCTCGGCCGCGACCGGCTGAAGAACCCGGAAGCCGGCTACGCCAAGACGTTCCTGCGCCAGCTGGAGGACGGCCTCGGGCTCGCCCATGAGCGCGGGGTGAAGATCGTCGCCAACGCGGGCGGACTGAACCCGGCGGGGCTGGCCGCCGCCGTGCGCGCGCTGGCCGACCGCGTCGGCGTACCGGTCACCGTCGCCCATGTCGAAGGCGACGACCTGCTCGCACGCGGCGGCTGGGGCGACGGCGTGCTGACCGCCAACGCCTATCTCGGCGGCGCCGGTATCGCCGCGTGCCTTCGGGCCGGCGCCGACGTCGTGGTCACGGGCCGGGTCACCGACGCCGCCCTCGTCACAGGACCGGCCGCCGCACACTTCGGCTGGGGCCCCGACGACCTCGACGCGCTCGCCGGGGCCGTCGTCGCCGGGCACGTACTGGAGTGCGGGACGCAGGCGACCGGCGGCAACTACTCGTTCTTCCGGCAGCACGACATCCGCCGCCCCGGGTTCCCGCTCGCCGAGATCCACCCGGACGGCTCGGCCGTCGTCACCAAACACGACGGCACCGGCGGCGTCGTCGATGTCGGCACCGTCACCGCGCAGTTGCTGTACGAGACGGCCGGCGCCCGGTACGCGGGCCCCGACGTCACCGCGCGCCTCGACACCGTACGGCTGTCGCAGCAGGGCCCCGACCGGGTCAGGATCTCCGGCGTACGCGGCGAACCGCCGCCGCCCACCCTCAAGGTGGGGCTCACCCGGATCGGCGGCTGGCGCAACGAGGTCGTGTTCGTCCTCACCGGACTCGACATCGACGCCAAGGCGCGGCTGGTGCGCGAACAGGTGACGGACGCGTTCGCCCGCACCAAGAAGGCTCCGGGGGAAGTGCGTTGGGAACTGGCGCGCACCGACAGCGCGGACGCCGAAACGGAGGAGACGGCCAGCGCCCTGCTGCGGCTGGTCGTGCGCGACAGCGATCCGGACGCGGTGGGGCGTGCGGTGAGCGGCGCAGCGATCGAGCTGGCGCTGGGCAGTTACCCGGGCTTCCATGTGACGGCCCCGCCGGGCAAGGGCGCGCCGTACGGGGTCTTCGAGGCGGCATATGTGGACGCGGGCGAGGTGGCGCACACTGCGGTGCTGCCGGACGGGCGCCGCGTGCCGGTGCCATCTCCGCCACATACGGCCGTACTTGAGCCGATGACCGCCGCCGCGCTTCCCGAGCCCCTGCCCGCCGGGCTCCCGGTCCGCCCGGCGCCGCTCGGGCTGATCGCCGGCGCCCGCAGCGGCGACAAGGGCGGCGACGCCAACGTCGGGGTCTGGGCGCGGACCGAGGACGCCTGGCGCTGGCTCGCACACGAGCTGACCGTCGACCTGTTCCGCGAACTGATACCTGAAGCAAGGGAGTTGCCGATCGACCGGCATGTGCTGCCCCAGTTGAACGCGCTGAACTTCGTCGTGACGGGACTGCTCGGCGAAGGCGTCGCAGCGGCGGCCCGGTTCGACCCGCAGGCCAAGGCGCTCGGTGAATGGCTGCGGTCCCGGCACGTCGACCTACCGGAGGTACTGCTGTGACCGTCCTCGCGTCGGCCCTCGACCCCGCGTCCGCCGAACACACCGCCCACCGCGACGCGATGCTCGCCAAGCTCACCGAACTGGACGCCGAACACGCCAAGGCGCTCGCGGGCGGCGGTGAGAAGTACGTCGCCCGGCACCGAAAGCGGGGGAAGCTGCTGGCGCGGGAGCGGATCGAGCTGCTGCTCGACCCCGACACCCCGTTCCTCGAACTGTCACCGCTCGCTGCGTGGGGGAGCGACTACCCCGTGGGTGCGTCGATGGTCACCGGGATCGGTGTGGTCGAGGGCGTGGAGTGTCTGATCACCGCCAACGACCCGACGGTACGCGGTGGTTCGTCGAACCCGTGGACGTTGAAGAAGGCCCTGCGAGCCAACCAGATCGCCTTCGAGAACCGGCTGCCGGTCATCAGCCTGGTCGAGTCGGGCGGCGCCGATCTGCCGTCCCAGAAGGAGATATTCATCCCGGGCGGGGCGCTCTTCCGCGACCTCACCCGGCTGTCCGCCGCCGGCATCCCCACCGTCGCCGTCGTCTTCGGCAACTCGACGGCCGGCGGGGCCTACGTGCCCGGGATGTCCGACCACACCGTCATGATCAAGGAGCGGTCGAAGGTCTTCCTCGGCGGACCGCCGCTGGTGAAGATGGCCACGGGCGAGGAGAGCGACGACGAGTCGCTGGGCGGCGCCGAGATGCACGCCCGTACGTCGGGGCTCGCCGACCACTTCGCCGAGGACGAGCCGGACGCGCTGCGCCAGGCCCGCCGTATCGTCGCCCGGCTCAACTGGCGCAAGGCGCAGCCGGATCCAGGGCCCGCCGAGGAGCCGAAGTACGACGGGGAGGAGCTGCTCGGCATCGTCCCCGGCGATCTGAAGGTCCCCTTCGACCCGCGCGAGGTGATCGCGCGGATCGTGGACGGCTCGGACTTCGACGAGTTCAAGGCGCTGTACGGACCGAGCCTGGTGACCGGCTGGGCGCGGCTGCACGGCTACCCGGTGGGCGTACTCGCCAACGCCCAGGGCGTGTTGTTCAGCGCCGAGTCGCAGAAGGCGGCGCAGTTCATCCAGCTCGCCAACCAGCGCGACATTCCGCTGCTGTTCCTGCACAACACCACCGGCTACATGGTCGGCAGGGAGTACGAGCAGGGCGGCATCATCAAACACGGCGCGATGATGATCAACGCCGTCGCCAACTCCAAGGTGCCACACCTGTCGGTGCTGATGGGCGCCTCGTACGGGGCAGGGCACTACGGCATGTGCGGCCGGGCGTACGACCCGCGCTTCCTGTTCGCGTGGCCGAGCGCCAAGTCGGCGGTGATGGGACCGCAGCAACTGGCCGGCGTGCTCTCGATCGTGGCCCGCGCATCGGCGGCGGCGAAGGGACAGCGATACGTCGACCAGGCTGCCGAGGGCGACGCGGCGCTGCGCGCGATGGTGGAGGCGCAGATCGAGTCGGAGTCGCTGCCCACGTTCCTGTCCGGGCGGCTGTACGACGACGGGGTCATCGACCCGCGCGACACCCGCACGGTCCTTGGCCTGTGCCTGTCCGCCATCCACACCGCCCCGGTCGAGGGCGTGCGGGGCGGCTTCGGCGTCTTCCGGATGTGAGGGCTTCCACCATGATCTCCACCACGGTCTCCACCACGATCGAGTCTGTCCTTGTCGCGAACCGCGGCGAAATCGCCTGCCGGGTCTTCCGCACCTGCCGCGAACTGGGCATCGCGACGGTGGCGGTGTTCTCCGACGCCGACGCCGAAGCGCTGCATGTGCGCGAGGCGGACGCGGCGGTACGGCTGCCGGGCGCCGCGCCGTCCGACACGTACCTGCGCGGCGATCTGATCGTGAAGGCGGCGCTGGCGGCGGGCGCCGACGCGGTCCATCCGGGGTACGGATTCCTGTCCGAGAACGCGGAGTTCGCACAGGCCGTGCAGGACGCGGGCCTGGTGTGGATCGGGCCGCCGCCGGCCGCGATCGAGTCGATGGCGTCGAAGACGCGCGCGAAGGAGCTGATGGGTGAGGCGGGCGTCCCCCTGTTCGCCCCGGTCGACCCGGCGGCGGCGACGGAGCACGATCTGCCGCTGCTGCTGAAGGCGGCGGCGGGCGGCGGCGGACGTGGCATGCGCGTCGTACGGTCACTGGCCGCGCTGCCCGAGGAGTTGACGGCGGCCCGCGCCGAGGCGCGGTCCGCCTTCGGGGACGGCGAGGTCTTCGCCGAGCCGTACGTGGAGGACGGCCGCCATGTGGAGGTCCAGATCCTCGCCGACGCGCACGGCACGGTCTGGGCGCTCGGCACCCGCGACTGCTCGCTGCAACGCAGACACCAGAAGGTCGTCGAGGAGTCCCCGGCCCCCGGCCTTCCGCCCGAGCTGCGCACGGCCCTGGCGGAGGCGGCGGTCACGGCGGCCCGCGCCGTCGACTACCGGGGCGCGGGCACGGTCGAGTTCCTGGTCTCGGCGGCGGGGCGGCCGTACTTCTTGGAGATGAACACCCGGCTCCAGGTCGAACACCCCGTCACCGAGGAGGTGTTCGGCCTCGACCTGGTGGCCCTGCAACTCGCGGTGGCGGAGGGGGCGGAGCTCCCGCCCGAGCCGCCGGAGCCGGCGGGCCACGCGGTGGAGGCGCGGCTGTACGCGGAGGACCCGGCGGCCGACTGGACCCCGCAGACCGGCCAGTTGTACTCGCTCGCCGTGCCGGCGACGACCGCGCCGGGCGGCGGCGCCCGCGTCCGTGTCGACAGCGGCTACGCCGACGGCGACACCATTGGCGTCCACTACGACCCCATGCTCGCCAAGGTCGTCGCGTGGGCCCCGACGCGCGACGCGGCGCTGCGGCTGCTGCGGACCGCGCTGCGCCGGGCGAGGGTGCACGGGCCCGTGACCAACCGGGACTTGCTCGTACGCTCGCTCGGCCACCCGGACTTCGTGGCGGGCCGGTTCGACACCGGTTTCTACGGACGTCACCTCGCCGGACTCACCACCCGGGCCCCGGGCGAGGACATCGCCGCCGTCGCTGCGGCGCTCGCCGACGCGGTCCGGCAGCGGGCGGGCGGTACGAGCGTCACCGCCCGGCTCGGCGGCTGGCGGAACGTACCGTCGCAGCCGCAGGCGCGGACGTACGGCGGGCACGAGGTGCGGTACCGCGCCACCAGGGACGGCTTCGCCGTGGAGCGCGAAGGCGCCGACCCGGCGATCCGGGTCGTCGAGGCCCACCCGCACCGGGTGCGGCTCGAAGTGGACGGCTCGGTACGGCAGTTCGACGTCGCCCGGCACGGCGGGCAGGTGTACGTCGACACCGCCGCCGGCTCGTACCGCCTCGCCGTCGAGCCGCGCTTCGCCGACCCGCTCGCCCGCACCGGCCCCGGGTCGCTGCTCGCGCCGATGCCCGGGACCGTCGTACGGGTCGCGGACGGGCTGGCCGAGGGCAGCGCCGTCACCGCCGGACAGCCGCTGATCTGGCTGGAGGCGATGAAGATGGAACACCGGATCGTCGCCCCCGCCTCCGGCACCCTCACCGCTCTCCACGCCGCACCCGGCCGTCAGGTCGAGGTGGGCGCCCTGCTCGCCGTCGTTGCCAGTGACGCACCGGTTGCCAGTGGCGCACCCGATGCCCGTGACGCACAGGAGGACACGTCCGCATGAGCGACCGCACTCTCGTCGAGACCGAAGAACAGGCCGCGCTGCGCGCCGCCGTCGCCGCCCTCGGCCATCGCCACGGCCGCGGCTACGACCGGGCCACCCTGTGGGAGGAGGCGGGAAAGCTCGGCTATCTCGGCGTGAACCTCCCCGAGGAGTACGGCGGCGGAGGCAGCGGCCTGGCCGAACTGTCCATAGTGCTGGAGGAGTTGGGCGCGGCGGGCTGCCCCCTGCTGCTGATGATCGTGTCCCCGGCCATCTGCGGCACGGTCATCGCCCGCTTCGGCACCGAAGCGCAGAAGCAGCAGTGGCTGCCGGGGCTCGCCGACGGCTCCCTCACGATGGCCTTCGGCATCACCGAACCCGACGCGGGGTCCAACTCCCACCGCATCACCACCACCGCCCGCAGGGCGCAGACCGGGGACGGCTGGATACTCAACGGCCGCAAGGTCTTCGTCTCCGGCGTCGACATCGCGGACGCCACCCTCATCGTCGGCCGCACCGAGGACGCCCGTACCGGCAGGCTGAAGCCGTGCCTGTTCATCGTCCCGCGCGAGGCGCAGGGCTTCCAGCGCTCCCAGATCGACATGGAACTCACCGCGGTCGAGAAGCAGTTCGAGCTGGTGCTGGACGACGTACGCCTCCCCGCCGACGCGCTGGTCGGCGACGAGGACGCGGGGCTGCTCCAGCTGTTCGCCGGACTCAACCCGGAGCGTGTCATGACCGCCGCGTTCGCGATCGGCATGGGCCGGTACGCGCTCGCCAAGGCCGTCGACTACGCGAAGACCCGCCAGGTCTGGAAGGAACCGATCGGCGCCCACCAGGCCATCGCCCACCCGCTGGCCCAGGCCCACATCGAACTGGAACTGGCCGCCCTGATGATGCGCAAGGCGGCGTACCTGTACGACGCGGGCGACGACGCGGGCGCGGGCGAGGCGGCGAACATGGCCAAGTACGCGGCGGGCGAGGCCTGTGTGAAGGCCGTGGACCAGGCCGTACAGACCCTGGGCGGCAACGGTCTGACCCGCGAGTACGGCCTGGCGTCCCTGATCACGGCGTCCCGGGTGGCCCGTATCGCGCCCGTGAGCCGGGAGATGATCCTGAACTACGTCTCGCATCAGATCCTGGGCCTTCCGAAGTCGTACTGACAGCGACGGGCGGGCCGGGCGGGTCGGGCCGGGGCGGGCGCGGGACGGCGTTGAATGGGGCGGAGTCCTGACGTTGCTTCGAGGACCTGACGTTGCTTCGAGAAAGAGAGCCGACGCGTGGCCGCTGCCACCTTCACCCCCGACGGGCCGTTCTCCCTGGCCGCCGCCGTCCGCTTCCTGGAGGGCTTCACCCCGGCCTCCTACGACGACGCCCGCGACGGTGTGCTCCGGCTGGCGTTCCCCACGGACGACGGTGAGGCCGTCGTCGGATGCGCCCTGCGGCAGAAGGAGAGGCCGGCGGACGGAGCCGCCTCCTCCGTCGTACGCGCCGAGTACACCGTCCTCATCGACGGGAAGGAGACCCGGCCCGCCGCCGGTACGCCGGCCGCCACGGCGGTCCGGGCCCAGATCGCCCGGATTCTCTCCCTCGACGTGGACGGCACCGGATTCGGCGCCCTCGGCGACCACGACCCCGTCGTCGCCGGGCTCCAGGCAGAGTTCCCGGGCCTGCGGCCCGTCCTGTTCTACTCGCCGTACGAGGCAGCCGCCTGGACGATCATCGGCAACCGCATCCGGCGGACCCAGGCCGCCCGGGTCAAGGCCCGGCTTGCCGAAGAACGCGGCCAGGCCGTCGACGTGGCCGGCCGGAGACTCCACGCCTTCCCGGTCCCGTCGGTGCTGCGCCGGCTCGACCAGTTCCCCGGACTCACCGGCATCAAGGTCGAGCGGCTGCGCGCACTTGCCGAAGCGGCGCTGGACGGGCGCCTCGATGCCGCTCAACTGCGTTCGCAGCCGGCGGAGTTGGCCTTGTCCGGCCTGCAAGAGCTGCCGGGCGTCGGACCGTTCTCGGCTCAACT
This sequence comes from Streptomyces sp. NBC_00370, assembly GCF_036084755.1. Classification (NCBI taxonomy): domain Bacteria; kingdom Bacillati; phylum Actinomycetota; class Actinomycetes; order Kitasatosporales; family Streptomycetaceae; genus Streptomyces; species Streptomyces sp. NBC_00370. The sequence continues at coordinate 3,718,499 of NZ_CP107968.1, read as the reverse complement.
GACCCTGGTACGCGGAGCCGGACACCCCGACCTCTTCCCCGGCCACGAACCCCGGCTGTACGAGGCGATGGCGGCCGCGTACGGCCTCGATGCCGTCACGGCCGCCGATCCGGAGCGCCTCGCCGCCGTCGCGGACGGCTGGCGCCCGTACCGCAGTTGGGTCGCCCTGCTTCTGCGTGCCCGTTACGACGGGTCGCTGTTGAACTTGGCGGCCGACCAGAAGTAGCCGAGCACCGCGAGACCCACGCACCAGCCCAGCGCGAGCCAGCCGTTGTTGCCGATCCCGGTCCCGAGCAGCAGCCCGCGCAGCGTCTCGATGGCCGGGGTGAAGGGCTGGTACTCGGCGATCGGCTGGAACCAGCCGGGCATGGTGTCGACGGGGATGAAAGCGCTGGACAGCAGCGGCAGCAGGATCAGCGGAATGGCGTTGTTGCTGGCGGCCTCGGCGTTGGGGCTGATCAGGCCCATGCCCACGGCGATCCAGGTGAGCGCGGTGGCGAAGAGCACGAGGAGGCCGAAGGCGGCGATCCACTCCAGGACGGTGGCGTCGGTGGAGCGGAAACCGATGGCCACGGCGATGGCGCCGACGAGGACCACGCTGGCGATGCACTGCAGCACACTGCCGATGACATGGCCGACGATCACGGAGCCGCGGTGGATGGCCATGGTGCGGAAGCGGGCGATGATGCCCTCGGTCATGTCGTTGGAGACGGACACCGCCGTCCCGATCGTGGTGCTGCCGATGGTCATCAGCAGCAGGCCGGGGACGATGTAGGCGATGTACGCGGAGCGGTCCGCGCCGCCGCCGCCGATGCCCGCGCTCATCACGTCACCGAAGATGTAGACGAAGAGCAGCAGCAGCATGATCGGCGTGAGCAGCAGGTTCAGGGTCATGGACGGGTAGCGCCGGGCGTGCAGGAGGTTGCGGCGCAGCATCGTGGACGAGTCGCGCACGGCGAGGGAGAGGGTACTCATCTGACAGCCTCCTCAGGCTGGTTGGCGGGGCCGGGCCGGCCGGGTACGGCGGGTCCTGTCAGGGCGAAGAAGACGTCGTCCAGGTCGGGGGTGTGCACGCTCAGTTCCGCTGCCTCGATGCCGGCGGAGTCGAGCCGGTCGAGGACGGCGCGCAGCGCGCGCTGGGTGCCGTCGCTGGGGATCTGCAAGGACAGCGCCTCGTCGTCCTGGGTGACCTCGCCCAGGACGGCGGCGGCGGAGCGGTAGGCGGCCGGGTCGGTGAAGCGGAGCCGGACGTGTCCGCCGGGGACGAGCCGCTTCAGCTCGTCGGCTGTGCCTTCGGCGGCGATCTTGCCGTTGTGCAACACGGCGATGCGGTCGGCGAGTTCGTCGGCCTCGTCCAGGTACTGGGTGGTGAGCAGGACGGTGACACCGTCCGCGACCAGGCCCCGGATGATCTGCCACATGGTGTGGCGGCTGCGCGGGTCGAGGCCGGTGGTGGGCTCGTCGAGGAAGATGATCCGCGGGTCGCCGACGAGCGTCATGGCGATGTCGAGGCGGCGCTTCATGCCGCCGGAGTAGGTGGAGGCGGGCTTCTGCGCGGCCTCCACCAGGTCGAAGCGGTCCAGCAGTTCGGCGGCGACCCGCCGTCCCTCGCCGCGGGAGAGGTGGTGCAGGTCCGCCATGAGGAGCATGTTCTCCTCGCCGGTGATCAGGCCGTCCACGGCGGAGAACTGCCCGGTGACACCGATCGTGCCGCGTACGGCCTGGGCGTCGGTGGTGAGGTCGTGGCCGCCGATGCGGATCGAACCGGAGCCGGGTCCCGGGGAGATGAGGGTGGAGAGGATGTTGACGGCGGTGGTCTTGCCGGCGCCGTTCGGGCCGAGCAGGGCGAAGACCGTTCCTTCGGGGACGGTCAGGTCGATCCCGTCGAGGACGACCTTGTCGCCGTAGGACTTGCGCAGTCCGCTCGCCGCGATGGCCGGGCTGGTCGTGGCCGGGCTGGTCATGAGGGGGTGCTCCTTCAACGGACTGCTCCTTCAGAGGCTGCGGGCGGTGATGTCGCCGTAGGCGGTGGTCGCGTGGATGGTCAGGCCCGCGGCGGCGCCGTCGGTGTTCTTGAGCGCGTTGTGGATCCGCCCGTGGGTGGCGCCCGCGTCCAGGGACGCGGAGACGCCGTGGGCGGCGCCGACCGTGATCTCGCCGTACTCGGTGTGGAGTTGGACCGTGCCGCGGACGGCTTCGGCGATGTGTACGTCGCCCTTGCGGGTGCCGATCTCGGCGGGGCCGCCCAGGCGGCCGACCGAGACGTCGCCGGCGAGGAGTGTGAGGCGGGCGGCGGCCGTCTCGTCGATCTTGACCTTGCCCTGCGAGACGTCGAGGACGACGTCGCCGAGGCGCCCGACGCCGCGGAACTCGCCGCTGGCAGCCTTCGCCTCGACGCTGGATCCGGCGGGCAGTTGGACGGTCACCTCGACCGATCCCGAGCTGCCGAGGATCCGGTTCTTGGCCGGTGCCCCCGTGATGCGCAGGACGCCGTCGGCGTATTCGACGGTGGTCTGCCCGGCCGCCTTCACGTCGCCGCTCTTCGACGCGTCGGCGGGCAGGACCTCGACCGTGGTGTCGGTCCGTTCGGCCCCGATGAACCGGATGAGGCCGGCCGGGATGTCGAGGACGGCGGAGATGGGGGCGGGGGTGTCGAACTTCTGCATCGTGCTCTCCTTCGTTGTTTCCGTTGATGGAAAGCTACGTTGCGTTCATGGATCTGACAACAGATTCATTGCGTATAAAGCCAGTAGGTGCAGGTGAGAGCCTGAATATCGTTGCAACGGTTCTGAATCTAACGCAACGTCGGATACTCGAACGTTGCAATGGATTGAAGGTGAACGCTATGCTGGAGGCGCCAAGGACACGACACAGCACAAAGGAGACCGCGATGCCGGGCGGCAGGCTCACCGAGCAGGAACGCCAGCAGATCGCGCTGGGGCTGGCCGACGGCCTCGCCTACGCGGAGATCGCCAGACGCCTCGACCGGCCGACCTCGACGGTCACGCGCGAAGTGCTGCGCAACGGCGGCCCGGGCGGCTACCGCGCCGATCTGGCCCACCGCGCCACCGAACGCCGCACCCACCGCCGCAGGCAGCCCGTGGCCCAGGGCCCGCAGCCGCTCCCGCCGACGGACGGACGCGACGCCGAGGCCGTGCGGGAGTACGAGGAGACGTTCACCACCGTCCTCATGCAGTCGGGGCTGCCCAAGATGATGTCCCGGGTGCTGGTCTGCCTCTTCACCGCCGACTCCGGCAGCCTCACCGCCGCCGAACTCGTCCAGCGCCTCCAGGTCAGCCCGGCGTCCATCTCGAAGGCGATGGCGTTCCTGGAGAGCCAGGACCTCGCCCGCAGGGAACGCGACGAACGCCGCCGCGAGCGCTACTTCGTCGACGAAGACGTCTGGTACGAGGCGACGATGGCCAGCGCCCGCGCCAACGACCAACTGGTCGCGACCGCACGCCAGGGCGTCGCCGTCCTCGGCCCCGGCACCCCGGCCGCCGCCCGGCTCGAAAACATCGCCCGCTTCCTCGACTTCGTCTCCGAAGGCATCGTCCGCGCGGCGGAGCAGGGCCGCGAAGTCCTCTACACGAAAGCCGAAACGCCGCCGGGCGGCTGATTGGGCGGGTCGCGGGTCTCCCCAAGCCGTACCGGCCGGGGTGATTCTGGGCGTCCACCGTCGAAGGGGTCGCCATGGTGTTCCACAGCGAGTACGCGGATGTCCCGGCCGTCGATCTGCCCATCCACGACGCCGTGCTCGGCCGCGCCGCCGAGTTCGGGGACGCCGTCGCGCTGATCGACGGGGCCGCCGGGACGAGTGTCAGCTACGCCCAGCTCGACGTCGCGCACCGGCGGCTGGCCGCCGCGTTCGCCGTCGCCGGGGTGGTGAAGGGGGACGTGCTCGCGCTGCACAGTCCCAACACCGTCGCCTACCCGGTGGTGTTCTACGCGGCGACCCGCGCCGGTGCCTCCGTCACCACCGTGCATCCGCTCTGTACGGCCGAGGAGTTGGCGACGCAGCTGCGGGACTCCCGGGCGCGGTGGATCGTCACCGTGTCGCCGCTGCTCGATGTGGCGCGCAGGGCAGCCGAGTTGGTCGGCGGGATCGAGGAAGTGTTCGTCTGTGACCGCGCCGAGGGACATCAGTCGGTCCTCGACATGGCCGGGTCGGCGGCGCCGGAGCCCGACGTCGCCCTCGACCCCGGCGAGGACGTCGCCGTACTGCCGTACTCCTCGGGCACCACCGGCGTTCCCAAGGGGGTGATGCTCACACACCGCTCGATCGCCACCAACCTGGCGCAGCTGGAGCCCGTCATACCGATGGCGCCGGGGCACCGCATCCTCGCCGTGCTGCCGTTCTTCCACATCTACGGGCTGACCGCGCTGATGAACGCGCCGCTGCGGCACGGCGCCACCGTCGTCGTACTGCCCCGCTTCGACCTCGAACAGTTCCTTGAGGCGATCGAGAAGCACCGCATCAACGGGCTGTTCGTGGCGCCGCCCATCGTCCTCGCCCTGGCCAAGCACCCCGCCGTCGCCCGGTACGACCTGTCCTCGCTCGACTACATCGTCAGCGCCGCCGCCCCGCTGGACGCCCGGCTCGCCGCCGCCTGTTCGGAGCGGCTGGGGCTGCCGCCGCTGCGGCAGGCGTACGGCATGACGGAACTCTCGCCCGGCACCCATGTCGTACCGCTGTCGGCCGCCGAGCCGCCGCCCGGCACCGTCGGCAAGCTGATCGCCGGCACCGAGATGCGGATCGTCTCCCTCGACGACCCGGCGCAGGACGTAGGACCCGGCGCCGAGGGCGAGATCCTCATCCGCGGTCCGCAGGTGATGAAGGGCTATCTCGGCCGGCCCGAGGAGACCGCGGCGATGATCGACGCCGACGGCTGGGCGCACACCGGCGATGTGGGCCGGGTGGACGGCGACGGATGGCTGTTCGTCGTCGACCGGGTCAAGGAACTCATCAAGTACAAGGGGTTCCAGGTCGCCCCCGCCGACCTGGAAGCTCTGCTGCTCACCCACGAATCCGTCGCCGACGCGGCCGTGATCGGTGTTTACGACGAAGACGGGAACGAGGTCCCCAAGGCATACATTGTCCGTCGGCCCGGTGCCGAAGCGCTCACGGAGGGCGACGTCATGGCGTTCGTCGCCGAACGCGTCGCCCCCTACAAGAAGGTCCGCCGGGTCGAGTTCATCGGCGGCGTGCCGCGCGCCACCACCGGCAAGATCCTCAGACGTGAACTGAGAGATCGCGAGAGGGAGAGCACGTGACAGAACAAACGCCGGGACAGCCGAGAGAGCCGCGGGGACAACGGGGAGCGGTGGCCGTCGCGCACGAGCGCGGCATCACCACCCTCACCCTGGACTCGGCGGAGAACCGCAACGCCCTCTCGGCCCAGCTCGTCGCCGCGCTCGGCGAAGCCCTCGGCGCCTGCGGCAAGGACCCGTCGGTGCGCGCCGTGGTGCTCACCCACAGCGGCTCCACCTTCAGCGCCGGCGCCGACCTCAAGAGCCCGGCCAACCCGTACACCTTCGTCGGTCTCATGCGGCAGATCGTCGAACTGCCCAAGCCCGTCGTGGCCCGGGTGAGCGGCCATGTCAGAGCCGGCGGGCTCGGTCTGCTCGGCGCGTGCGACATCGCGCTCGCCGACCGCACGTCCGACTTCGCCTTCACCGAGGTACGCATCGGCGTCGCACCCGCCGTGATCTCGCTGCCGCTGCTGCCGCGCATAGAGCCGCGCGCCGCCTCCCGCTACTACCTCACGGGGGAGCGCTTCGACGCGGCGGCCGCCGTCAGGGCGGGGCTGATCACCGAGGCCGCCGACGATGTGGACGCCGCGCTCGACGTCGTACTCGACGGGCTGCGCCGGGCGTCGCCGCGCGGCCTCGCGGAGTCCAAGAAACTGCTCAACGCGGCGGTGCTGGCCGGGTTCGACGAGCACGCGGAGGATCTGGTGCAGCGGTCCGCCTCGTACTTCATCACCACCGAGGCCAGGGAAGGCATCGCGGCGTTCCTCGAACGGCGGGACCCCGTATGGGTACGGTAGCCGCGCCCAAACAGGACCGCAGCCGGGCCACCAGGCGGCGGCTGCTGGAGGCCGCCGTGGCCTGTCTCGCCGAGGTCGGCTGGGCGGGCTCCACGGTCGCCGTCGTGGCCGAGCGCGCCGGGGTCTCGCGCGGCGCGGCGCAGCACCATTTCCCCACCCGGGAGGACCTGTTCACCGCCGCGGTCGAGTACGTAGCGGAGGAACGCTCCAGCGCGCTGCGCGCCCTCGTACCGGCCGGGCCTGGCCACCGCAGGGAAGCGGTCGACGGGATCGTCGCGCTGTTCACGGGGCCGCTGTTCCGGGCCGCGCTCCAACTCTGGGTCGCCGCCGCCAACGAGGACCAACTACGGCCGCGCGTAACCGAGTTGGAGGCTCATGTCGGGCGTGAGGCACACCGCATCGCGGTGGAGCTGCTGGCCGCAGACGAGTCGCTGCCCGGCGTACGGGAAACCGTCCAGGGGCTGTTGGACATGGCGCGCGGCCTCGGCCTCGCCAATCTGCTGACGGACGACGGCAGGCGCCGCGAGCGGGTGGTCGCGCAGTGGTCCGCGCTGATCGAGGAGGCGCTGCGGCCACCCGCCGTGTGACGACCGCGCACGGTCAGATCGCGTCGTACCCGTCGATCTCCCGGGGGTCGCGCGACGCGGGGCCCACATAGCGCGCCGAAGGGCGCACCAGCCGTCCGGTGCGTTTCTGCTCCAGGATGTGCGCCGACCAGCCCGCCGTACGGGCACAGGTGAACATCGACGTGAACATGGGCGCGGGCACCTCCGCGAAGTCCAGCACGATCGCCGCCCAGAACTCCACGTTCGTCGCCAGCACCCGGTCGGGCCTGCGCGCGTGCAGCTCGTCCAGCGCCGCCCGCTCCAGCGCCTCCGCCACCTCGAAGCGCGGCGCGCCCAACTCCTTGGCCGTACGGCGCAGTACGCGCGCCCGCGGGTCCTCGGCCCGGTACACCCGGTGCCCGAAGCCCATCAGCCGCTCGCCCCTGTCCAGGGCCTGCCGTACGTACGCGGCGGCGTCGCCGGTGCGCTCGATCTCCTCGATCATGCCGAGGACCCGCGAGGGCGCCCCGCCGTGCAGCGGACCCGACATCGCGCCGACGGCGCCCGACAGGGCCGCCGCCACGTCCGCGCCGGTCGACGCGATCACGCGCGCGGTGAACGTCGAGGCGTTCATGCCGTGTTCGGCGGCCGACGTCCAGTACGCGTCGACGGCCTTCACATGCTTCGGGTCCGGCTCACCGCGCCAGCGGATCATGAACCGCTCGACGACCGTCTCCGCCTGGTCTATCTCCCGCTGCGGCACCATCGGCACGCCCTGCCCGCGCGCCGACTGCGCCACGTACGACAGCGCCATGACGGCGGCGCGCGCCAGATCGTCGCGCGCCGTGGCCTCGTCGATGTCGAGCAGCGGCTTCAGCCCCCAGGCAGGCGCGAGCATCGCCAGCGCCGCCTGCACGTCGACCCGGATGTCGCCCGAGTGCACGGGCAGCGGGAACGGCTCGGCGGGCGGCAGCCCGGGGTTGAAGGCGCCGTCGACCAGCAGCCCCCACACGTTCCCGAACGAGACGTGGCCCACCAGGTCCTCGATGTCGACGCCGCGGTAGCGCAGCGCGCCGCCTTCCTTGTCGGGTTCGGCGATCTCCGTCTCGAACGCGACGACTCCTTCGAGTCCGGGTACGAAGTCGGACATCGGGCGGCTCCTCAGCGGTTGGTATCGGCTCGGGCGTGCGAGCAGGAGGCAGGAACGATAGCGGCTGCGCCGGGCGCGGGCGGCGGCCGGGCGGCGTGATGTCCGGCACTGCCCGGCGGCCACGGCTCCCCCTGGTGCAGGATGAGCCCGTGCCTCACGAGAACCACGATCCCGCCGCCATGCGCGAGCAGTACCGCTCGACCCCGCTCCTGGAGTCGGACCTCGCGGCCGACCCCATGGACCAGTTCGCCCGCTGGTTCAAGGAGACGGCGGAGTGCGGACTTCACGAACCGAACGCGATGGTCGTCTCCACCGCGACCCCCGACGGCCGTCCGTCGTCCCGGACGGTGCTGCTCAAGCACTACGACGGCCAGGGCTTCGTCTTCTTCACCAACTACACGTCCCGCAAGGGCCAGGAGATCGCGGCGAACCCGTACGTCTCGCTGCTCTTCCCCTGGCACCAGCTGGCCCGCCAGGTCGTCGTCACCGGCAGGGTGGCGCGGATCGGCCGCGACGAGACGGCCGCGTACTTCCGCACCCGCCCGCACGGCTCGCAGCTCGGCGCCTGGGCGAGCGACCAGTCGGCGCCGATCGGCACGCGCGAGGAGCTGCTGGCGCGGTACGAGCAGCTCGCCGCCCGCTACCCGGAGGGCGAGCAGGTGCCGGTGCCGCCGCGCTGGGGCGGGCTGCGGATCACGCCGGGCACGGTCGAGTTCTGGCAGGGCCACGAGAACCGGCTGCACGACCGGCTGCGGTACGTGGCGGAGGGACGGCACTGGCGCGTCGAGCGCCTCTGCCCGTAGCCGCCGCTGCTCGTAACGACAAGAGGCCCGCGACAAGGGCGGGCCGGAACGCAGACGATCCGCGGGCCATGGTCCCTCCGTGGAGGGAGCCGGCCGGACTTACCGGCGGCCCGCGGATCGGGTGACTGCTTGGGATTTCGGCCGTAGACCGGCCGAGCACTACGAGAGTGCGACAGCGAGCCGTTAGCCCGCAGCCACCTCACTTGTCCGGACTGAATGCATCTTCCGGATCACCTCCTTTCGGTGTGCGTCACACGTTAGGCCGCTGTCGCGGAAGGCTCAAGGGATTTAAGGGCCTGTCGTTTGGATCAGGCCCTAAGTCCTGATTGTTGAGCGGCCCGATTTGCGGGAACCTTGTGTGTGGTGTGTCACGTTCTAGTTGAATGATCTGGACGCGCGTAGCGTCCTGTAGGGGGTGCCGGCATGAGTGCTTCTCGGAGCGAGACCACCAACGTGCCCGGCCCGGATCCGGCGTCAGGGCCTGGGTCCGACCTGCTCGCCGCCCTGCTGGACGGCATGGACGCGGCGCTCTGCGCCTTCGACGCCGACGGCGTGATCACCCACTGGAACCGCGAGGCCGAGCGCGTGCTCGGCTGGTCCGCCGAGGAAGCCGTCGGCCGGCACGGCTTCGCGGGCTGGGCCGTCCGTACGGCCGACGCGGACGAGGTGCAGTCGCGGCTGATGTCCGCCATGACCACCCCCGGCCGCCAGGTGCACGAATTCGCGCTGCTGCGCAAGGACGGCGGCCGGGTGCTCGTACGGACCCAGTCGGCCGGGGTGCGCAGCGCCGACGGCGCACCCGCCGGGGTCTACTGCGCCTTCAGCGAGGTCCACGCCCAGATCGATCTTGAGCGCTCCATAGCCCTGAGCGAGGCGCTGTTCGAGGAGGCGGCCTGGGGCGTCGTCCTCGTGGACGTCGATCTGCGGCCGACCGTCGTCAACGGACACGCGGCCCGCGCGCTCGGCTCCGGGCGTACGGCGGTGCTGGGCAGGCCCCTGGGCGAGCTGATCGCCCAGGGCGTGGACGAGCTGGAGGCGGCGCTGCACCACGTACTCGCCGAGGGCGCGCCCAGCGGTCTCGTCGAGCTGTGGGTGACGGTCCGTACGGCCGAGGGGGAGCGGCGGCGCTGCTGGCGCAGCGGCTTCCTGCGGCTGGCGTCGCCGCTCGCCGAGGAGCCGGTGCCGCTGGGCGTCGGCTGGCTGTTCATGGACGTGACGGATGTGAAGGTCGCCGCGCAGGAGGGCGACCGGCTGCGGTTCCGCTCCAGCCAGCTCCACCGGGCGGGCCGGGCGGCAGCCGAGTGCGAGGACCCGACGGAGGCGGCGACGGTCTATCTCGACTTCGCGCTGGCCGGCTTCGCCGACCACGCCCTGATCGACCTGGTCGCCGAACCGCGGACCGGACCCGGCGCCGGTCTGTCCGGCCTCGACGCGCCCGTACGGCTGGTACGGGCGGCGGCGACGCCCACCGGCGCCTCGGGGCCGAGCATGCCGGTGGAGGCGGGCGGCATACCGGTGCGGTACATGGACGGGCATCCGGCGCTCCAGGCGATGGAGCGCATCGGTTCCGTACGGGCGAGCGCGCCCGCCAGGCCCGGCGGCGGCGCGCCGTCGCCGACCTGGGCGGCGTCCCGGCAGTGGCCGCCGGACGCGACGCACGCGCTGTGCACGGTGCTGCGCAGCCGCGGCAGGTCGCTCGGTGTCGTGACGTTCCTGCGCGGCGCCAGCAGGGCCGCGTTCGAACGGCCCGACGCGGCGTACGCGGAGGACGTGACGATCAGGATCGCGACGTCACTGGATCTCGCCCGCGCGCTGCCCGAGCACTGACCCCGGGCCGATCGCCCGAGCGCCGCGTCCGCTCATCGCCGCACGGCGGCTGCGTCAGTGGTGGTAGAAGATCCGGTCGCGGTACTCGTCCATGACCCGGCTGTTCCATTCGCGCCCGCCGCTGACATTGGCCGACCGCAGCAGCGGCGGCTCGATGCCGCGCTCGGCGAGCTGCCCGGCGGCGGCGGCCATCGTCGCCTGCATCAGCGAGCTGGTGACGACGGTCGAGGCGGGGGCGAACGGCGCCTCGATGCCGTCGGCGGTCAGCTCGGCGTCACCGATCGCGATCTTGCTGTCCAGCACGACGTCGCAGTGGTCCTTGAGGAAGGTGCCCGTGGCGTTCCGGGACTCCGTCCCGGCCGCGTACGCGACGGACGTCACGCCGATCACCTTCAGACCGCGCTCGCGCGCGGCCGTCGCCATCTCGACGGGCAGTGTGTTGCGCCCGGACAGCGAGATGACCACGAGCACATCGCCCGAGGTCGCGGGCGACGCGCGGAGCACGGTACCGGCCAGCCCCTCGACGTGTTCGAGACCTGAGCCGAGCGTCGCGGGGATCACGTCGACACCCGTCGTGCCCGGTACGCACAGGAGGTTCATCAGGGCGAAGCCGCCGGCCCGGTAGACGACGTCCTGCGCGGCGAGCGAGGAGTGTCCCGCGCCGAAGGCGAACAGCCGGTTCCCCCCGGCGACGGCGTCGGCGATCAGGGCGCCGGCCGCCGCGACGGACTCCGTCTCCTCGTCCCGTACGCGCTGCAGCAGACCGATCGCGGCATCGAGGAACTGACCGGCCAGCTTGCTCTCGCTCATCGAGGAGCCCTTCGAAGGGGGTGGGGAATGCCTGTGCCGCCGATCACGTTGAGGTCTGGACCATTGCTCTGTCAATACGCCTCTCGTCGCCGCGGCACGGTTGTCAGCGGTATGCGTCAGAATTGGGGTCAGGGCCAGCGCACGATTTACCGAGGGGCACGTATGTCCGGACTGATCGACACGACGGAGATGTACCTCCGCACCATCCTCGAACTCGAAGAGGAAGGTGTGGTCCCGATGCGCGCCCGGATCGCGGAGCGCCTGGACCAGAGCGGCCCGACGGTCAGCCAGACCGTGGCGCGCATGGAGCGCGACGGTCTGGTGCAGGTCGCGGGTGACCGGCATCTGGAGCTGACCGACGAAGGCCGCATGCTGGCGACGCGCGTGATGCGCAAGCACAGGCTCGCCGAGTGTCTCCTGGTCGACGTGATCGGCCTGGAGTGGGAGCAGGTGCACGCCGAGGCGTGCCGCTGGGAGCATGTGATGAGTGAGGCGGTGGAGCTGCGGGTGATGGAGCTTTTGCGCCACCCGACGGAGTCGCCGTACGGAAACCCGATCCCGGGTCTCGAAGAGCTGGGCGAGGCGGCCAAGGCGGATCCGTTCCTGGACGCCGGCATGGTGAGCCTGGCCGAGCTGGACCCGGGCAGCGAGGGCAAGACCGTGGTCGTCCGCCGCATCGGCGAGCCGATCCAGACGGACGCGCAGCTCATGCACTCGCTGCGGCGCGCGGGCGTCCAGCCCGGCTCCGTCGTGAGCGTGACGGCGTCCCCCGGCGGCGTGATGGTCGGCAGCAGCGGCGAGGCCGCCGAGCTGGGCTCGGAGGTCGCCTCGCACGTGTTCGTCGCCAAGCGCTGACGAATGCGCCCGCGCACGCCGGGAGATTTCCGGCCGGAATGGCAGCGGTCGGGCGAATCGCGTGCCAGGCTGTCGCTGTGGCGATGACCTGAAGCGTCGGCCCGGGGTTCGCCCCTCGGTCGGGGAGGGAGCAGGGTTGTGCGCCGTTCGCGCGTCCGCGCCTGCCTTGTGCGACCCCGTGCGCCGCTGCGCGGGTACGGAGTGGGGACGGCTCCGGCACCTCGCGGTACCGGAGCCCGTCCTCCCCTGCGCCGACCCGGAGCCCCGAGCTCCCAGGGCCGGCTCCCGCGGACCGTCATCCCCGAGCGGTCCGCCTCCCGAAGAAGATCTCCCCTCGGCCACGGGCTCCAATCCTTGAGCGTGGTCACTCGAACGAGCGATGTTGGGTGGCGGAACCGTATTTTCGAATGCTAGTTCGATAGTCTGGCGGTATCCGGGGCGACCACCCGGAACGTGAGCTCAGATCAGAGAACCGAAGGGGGTGCCAGGGACAGTGGCGCAACGCATCGATGTGACCGGAGCCGATGGCGTACGCCTGGCTGCCTGGGACTTCACGGCGCCGGGAGCGCCGTCCGCCTCCGGCGTCTTAATGCTCCACGGACTCATGGGCCAGGCCTCGCACTGGGCCTCCACGGCCCACTGGCTCGCGGGCCGGCACCGCGCGGTCGCCCTGGACCAGCGGGGCCACGGCGCCAGCGACAAACCGACGGAGGGCCCGTTCAGCCGGGACGTGTACGTGTCCGACGCGGAAGCCGCGATCGAACAGCTCGGCCTGGGCCCCGTCACCCTCATCGGCCACGCGATGGGCGCGCTGACCGCGTGGCAGCTCGCCGCGAAGCGCCCCGACCTGGTGCGGGCCCTGGTGATCTGCGACATGCGCGCGTCGGCCCCCGGCGCGGCGTCCCAGCGGGCCTGGGAGGACTGGTTCAGCACCTGGCCCGTCCCCTTCGCCTCGCTCGCGGATGTCAGACAGTTCTTCGGCGAGGACGACGCCTGGCTGGAACAGCCGAGCGCGACGCGCGGCGAGTTCTTCGCGGAGGTCATGACGGAGCGGGCGGACGGCTGGTACCCGGTCTTCTCCCGCCGCCAGATGCTCACGACGCGCGAGACGTGGGTCCACGACGCGCACTGGGAGGAACTGGCCCAGGTCCAGTGCCCGTCGCTGGTGGTCCGCGGCCCGGACAGCGAACTGGGCCGCGCGGAGGCGCAGGAGATGGTGCGGGTGCTGCCGCGCGGGCAGTACGCGGAGATAGCGGACGGCGGGAACTTGCTGCACTACAGCCGCCCGGAGGAATGGCGAGCGGCGATAGAGCCGTTCCTGAACGGCGTGCTGACGCGCTGACGCGCTGACGCCGTCCGGCGCGGTGTCGCCGTCCGGCGGGGGCGGCCGGGTCCGGTGGTTGCGGTTGTTGTCGTTCGTGCCGGTGTCCGGGTCCTGCGGAGGGGGGTGTCCGGACTGCTTGTCGCATGAGCTCCTTCGCTTTACGTCCGGACACCCCCCTCCTCCGGCCCCGGCCCCCTCCCCCCGGCGGTCAGCCACACCCGCCCGCGTCACCGCGGGTGAGCGGTGACCTGCGGGCCGGGGACACGTCCCTGGCGTGGACGCCCGGCCGCCGTCCCTTGGTGGTCGGGCACGCGTGTCTGTGACGGCTGGGGTGAAGGGGGTCGTGCAGGGGTGGTGTCCGGAGCGTAGAGCGTGATTTGTGGCGCATCTCGGCGGTGGCTCCGCGTCAGACGAGCACGCGCCGTAAATCATGCAGCGCAGGACGCGACCCCGGAACGGCACCCGGCAACGACCGCAACCACAACCGCCAACCGACCCGCGCCGGACGGCGACACCGCGCAGGACGCGACCCCGGAACGACACCCGGCGACGACAGCAACCAAGGCCCGCAACCCCGAACCGCGCCGGACGGCGACACCGCAGCGCAGGACACGACCCCGGAACGGCACCCGGCGACAACCGCAACCAAGACCCGCAACCAAACGTCAGCCCTTGCTGACGGCCAGCAAGATTTCCGGTAGGCGTGACGACGTCTGCGGGGCCGCCAGTTTCAGGCCCGTCCACGCGATCAGCGCCCCGTACGCCGCGCCCACCGGGAGCAGGAGCCAGGTCCAGGACGTCTGGCCCGACACGTGGAGCCAGATCGTCACGGCCAGGACCGGCGCGCACAGCAGCGCCGCGCCCAGCATGCCGCCGAAGATGGAGATCCAGGCCAGGCCCGCCTGGCCGGGGGCCACGTTCTTGTAGCCGCTGTCCTGCGGGATGGAGTACGGGAACCGCGCCGACGCCACAGCGCCCGTCGCCAGCATCGCGCCCAGCAGCGCGAACGAGAGGCCCAGCGCCTCGGTGAACGCGCTCCAGTCGCCGAGCAGCGCCGCCGTCGCCAGCGTGACAAGCGCCGAGTACGGCAGCGTGATCAGCAGCAACGCCAAGGCGCGCGCCCGCAGTTCGGCGTACGCGTCGCGCGTCGTAGAGATCGTCTGCGCGACCATCCAGAACGCGGACGTGTCCTGGCCGAACTGGTTGTACATCTGGATGCCGAGCATCCCCGCGGCGAAGCACGCGAAGTAGATCGTGCCCGCCCCCTGAAGCGCGTTGAACAGCGGCACGATCAGGCCGATCACCAGCGAAGTGACCCACGCCGCCTTCGTCTTCGGGTCGCGCCACACGTACCGCAGGCTGCGCAGCATCACCGTGCCCGTACGGCCCTCCGGCAGCAGCCGGCTGAATCCGCCCGCCGACTCCTTCCTGGACGGCTCCGCCGCGGCGAGCGTGGAGCCGTCAGGGGACGTCATCAGCTTCACCAGCGAACGCCGCCAGGCGTTCACCGCGAGGGCCAGGGCCGCGAAGGCCAGCAGGAGTTGGGCCACCGCCCGGCCGTACGAGCCGTCGCTCGCCGACTGCACCGCGCCGATCGCCGAGGCCGGCGGGATCCAGCGGACGACGTCGGCCGTCGGGGTGAGCGCCGAGAGGCCGCCCGCGTCGCCGAGGCGCTGGATGCCGAAGTTGACGACCTGGATACCGACCGCGATGACCAGGCCGCTCAGCACGGCGAGGTCGCGGCCCTTGCGGGAGGTCAGCAGCCGGATGTTGGCCGCCGCCACCGCGCGGGCCAGCGCCACGGCGACGAGCAGCACCAGCGGTACGGCGATGACGGCCACGACCACGGCGGCGGCGCCGTGCGCCGTCGCGAGGGCCGAGCCGATCAGCAGGCAGAGGCTGAAGAGGGGGCCGATCCCCACCAGCGACGTGATCAGCAGCGCGCCGATCAGCGGGCGCGGCCGCAGCGGCAGCATCACCAGCCGGGTGGGGTCGAGGGTTTCGTCGCCGCTGGGGAAGAACAGCGGCATCACGGTCCAGCCGATGGCGAGCACCAGCGTCAGCAGCACCGTCAGCGACGCCGCGTGGTCCTGGCCGCGCAGCAGGACGAGGCCGAGGAGTTCGCCGGCGGCGAGGAGCAGCACGACGACGACCGAGGCGATGTACGCGGCGGCCCTGCCGGACGACTGGCGCAGGCCGTTGCGCAGGAGCGAGAGCTTCAGCCGGACGAAGACGGGGGTGAGGGCTGCGGTGTTCACCGGGCGCCGCCCAGCCAGTCGAGCGTCTCGCCGCTGTCGCGGCCCTGCGCGCCGACCAGTTCGAGGAACGCGTTCTGCAGCGACGTCGCGTCGCCCCGTACCTCGGCGAGTGTGCCCTGCGCGCGGATGCGGCCGGCGGCCATCACGGCCACCCAGTCGCACAGCGACTCGACCAGCTCCATCACGTGGCTGGAGAAGACGACGGTGGCGCCTGACGTCGTGTACCGCTCCAGGACCCCGCGAATCGTCTGTGCCGAGACCGGGTCGACGCCCTCGAACGGCTCGTCGAGGAAAAGGACTTCGGGGTTGTGCAGCAGCGCTGCGGCGAGCCCGATCTTCTTCCGCATGCCGGTCGAGTAGTCGACGACGAGTTTGTGCTGGGCGCCCGCCAGGTCCAGTACGTCCAGGAGCTGCGTGGCGCGCTTGTCGACCTCGGCGCCGGGCAGTCCCCGCAACCGGCCCATGTAGCCGAGGAGTTCACGCCCGGACAGCCGCTCGAAGAGCCGCAGGCCCTCGGGCAGGACCCCGATCCGGGCCTTGACCTCGGCCGGGTCGCGCCACACGTCGTACCCGGCCACGTTCACCCGGCCCTGGTCGGGCCGCAGCAGGCCCGTGATCATCGACAGGGTGGTGGTCTTTCCCGCGCCGTTGGGGCCGACCAGACCGATGAACTGGCCTGCGGGCAGCTCCAGATCGATACCGGCGACGGCGATCTGCTCACCGAAGCGCTTCCACAGCCCCTCGACGCGGACCGCTGGTGCCTTTTCCTCTGTCTGCTGCGACATCGCCCGCACAGCCCCTTTCATGTCCCCCATGGACGACCCACCTTAGGGGGCATCCAGGGGGCTCCTGAAGGTCACGGACGGCTCAAGGTCACGCGCGTCGCGACCGTTCCGCCGCGGCCTCCTGGCCGCACGCGTACGTCAGGGGGCTGATCAGCTCGTCGGCATCCGGCAGCCAGCGGTTCGCCTGGGTGGGGCGGCGGGCCCACTGCACGGCGGCGCCGCCGATCCGGGTCGGCGGGGCGGCCACGTAATGCCCCTCGCCGCGGCCGACCAGGTCGATCGAGGCAGGCGCCCAGCCCAGCTTCCGCACCAGGTCGTCGACCTTGGGGGCGGCGCCAGGGAGGACGAAGAACAGCATCCGGCGGTCCGGGGTGCGGGTCACGGGTCCGAGTGTGAGGTCCATCCGCTCCATCCGGGCGAGCGCGAGGAAGCCGGCCGACTCCGGTACGTCCAGGGCGTCGAAGGTGCGGCCCGTCGGCAACAGGATCGAGGCCAGGGGCTGCTGGGACCAGAGTTCGCGGGCGGCGACGGCGCTGCCCGTCGCCTGCGTCGCCCAGTCGGGACCCGTGGCGTGCGCCCCCGGCGCCACGCAGTCACTCGCGCCGCAGGAGCACCGCTCCGCGCCCTCCACCGGTTCGAGCCAGGTGCCGGGGCACACGTCCCAATGCCGCTCTTCCGCGTACCTCACCGCACTGTCGAGCAGCAGGTCGCCCCGCTGCTTCGGGATCTGGGCGGCGTCCGTGAGTCCGATGGTCTCTTCCACGAACAGCACAACTCCCGGCACCACCTCGGGTTACGGGCGCGCGCCCCCTGCGCCGTAATGCGTCGATCCCGCATCCGGGGCGCACCGGTGCATGGGCGGGGGCGCGCGTGGGGGAGCGTGCCGATCAGGGGGTAACCCTGTGCGGGGGACAGTGCGAGAGTTCTGTCTGCCCGGGTTCCGGGCCATGTTTCCGGAAGAAATTCGAATTTCTCCGATATCACCGAACATGCGCATTCTTCGGACCACTGCCGGGCAGTGATCGCTGAGCTGATCACTGCGGCCACAGGGGGTATCCATGGCAGCCAGACCTCTCGTAGCGCGCCAGCCGAACGAGCGGCTCCAGGCGCTCATCCAGGAGGCCGGGTGCTCCAACGCCGGGCTGGCCCGGCGGGTCAACCTGGTCGGGACCGAGCGCGGTCTCGACCTGCGCTACGACAAGACGTCGGTGGCGCGCTGGCTGCGCGGGCAGCAGCCGCGCGGGCGCGCGCCGGGCATCATCGCCGAGGCGCTGGGCCGCAAGCTGGCCCGTACGGTCACGATCGACGAGATCGGCATGGCCAACGGCAAGAACCTCGCCTCGGGCATCGGCCTGCAGTTCGCGCCGACGGTCATCGGCGCGATCGAGCAGGTCAGCGAGTTGTGGCGGAGCGACGTCGGCAGACGCGACTTCCTGTCGGGCTCGGCCGTCGCCTCGTCCGCGCTCGTCGAGCCCAGCAGGGACTGGCTGATCACCGGCGCTGACGCGGCGGTGGCGCGTACCACCGGCGCGCGGGTGGGCGATTCGGACGTCGAGGCGGTACGGGCCATGACGGCGGCCCTCACCGACCTGGACCACCGCTTCGGCAGCGGCCATGTGCGCCCGGTCGTCGTGCACTACCTGAACAGCGTCGTCTCGGGCCTGCTGGCCGGGTCGTACCGCGAGGCGGTCGGCCGCCGGCTCTTCGGCGCGGTCGCCCGACTCACCGAACTCGCCGGGTACATGGCGATCGACACCGGCCAGCCGGGGCTGGCGCAGCGCTACTACATCCAGGCGCTGCGGCTGGCGCAGGCGTCGGGGGACCGCGGCTACGGCGGGTACGTACTGGCCGCGTCCATGAGCCATCTCGCCGCGCAGCTCGGCAACCCCCGGGAGATCGCGCAGCTCGCGCGGGCGGCGCAGGAGGGGGCGCGCGGCCAGGTGCCGCCGCGCGCGCAGGCCATGTTCTACGCGGCGGAGGCGCGCGGCCACGCCCTGCTGGGCGACGACCGCACCTGCCAGGCGGTCGCCGGGCGGGCGCTGACGGCGCTGGAGCATGCCGGCGACGGGGAGAACGAGGTCTCGGGCGACGACCCGGACTGGATCACCCACTTCGACCGGGCCTATCTCGCCGACGAGTTGGCGCACTGCTACCGGGACCTGGGCCGTCCCGAGGCGGCGGCCCGGCATGCGGGCGAGGCGCTGGAGGGGCACCCGGAGAGCCGCGCGCGGCGCCGGGCGATCGGGCTGGTCCTGCTGGCCACGGCCCAGGTGCAGGCGCGCGAGGTGGAGGAGGCGTGCCAGACCGGCACCCGCGCGGTGGAACTGCTGGGCACGCTGCGCTCCAGCAGGGGCGCCGAGTATCTGGACGATCTCCAGCAGCGTCTTGAGCCGTACGGGAACGAGCCCGCGGTGCGGGAGTTCGGCGCGCGGCTGGAGATCCAGGCGGCGTGAGGAGCGGTCGCCGGGGCAGACGTACGGGGTGGGTTCACGCGGTGGCCCGACGGGTGGGTCGACGCAGTGGGTTGACGGCGTGGGTTGACGGGTGCCGAGAGGACGGTAGGAGGGACGAATTCCGGCCGTATGGCGGCGTTTTGACGGGCCGGAGCCCTGCCGGGACGACTCGCGTGGCCGAGCCCCTGATTCACCCGGTAGCGTGAACCGACGATTCGGTAGGTCCACACGTTCCACACGTAGGAGTCCCGGTGACGCACAGCGGACAAGGGGATGAGCCGCAGCACCCCGCCGCTCGGCCCGCGCACGAAGGCGTTGTGCTGCCGGGTGACGGCAGCGAGCCCTGGCACCCCGCCAGCGCGCGGGAGCAGGCGGCCCAGCAGGCCGGGGAGCACATCGCCCCCGCCGGCGGCCAGCCGTGGGGGCAGCCCTGGGGGCCGCAGGACGGCCCGCAGGAGCAGGAGACCTACCAGGACAGCTCCGGGTACCCCCAGCAGTCGTACGGCCCGCAGGACGGCGCCTCGTACGGCGGCCAGCCGCAGGGCGTCAGTTACGGCGGCCCGCAGCCGCTGCCGCAGCCCCTGCCCGCTGAGGTGCCCGCGCCGGGCAGCGCCGACGCGACGCAGTACCTGCCACCGGTGCCCGGCGGCGACCAGGACGCGACGCAG
Source organism: Streptomyces sp. NBC_00370 (assembly GCF_036084755.1). NCBI lineage: Bacteria > Bacillati > Actinomycetota > Actinomycetes > Kitasatosporales > Streptomycetaceae > Streptomyces > Streptomyces sp. NBC_00370. Next base: position 3,698,971 of record NZ_CP107968.1, on the reverse strand, counting down.
TACATCGCCCACATGCCGCCGCAGATGTCCCAGCAGCACATGCCGGCCCACATGCCGCAGCAGCACGGCTCGGGGCCCGACGAGCAGGCCACGCAGTTCATCGCGCCCGTCCCCGCCCAGGACCCCCCGACGCCGCCGCCCGGCGACGCGTACGGAATCCGGCAGGGGGAGCCGGAGGACCGGACGCCGCCCGCCGAGTTCGACAGCCTCTTCCGCACCGAGGGCCCGGCGGGGCAGAACGGGCAGGAGAGCCCGGACTCGACCCAGCAGCTCCCGCAGTTCGACCAGTACAACGCGGGCCCGCCGCGCCCGCCGCGGGCGTACGAGCCCCAGCCGGCCGGCTACGAACCGCAGCCGCCGCAGGGCAGGGGCGCGGGGCGCCGCAAATCGTCCAAGGGCCCGCTGATCGCCGCCGTCGTCGTCGGCTGCGCCATCATCGGGCTCGGCGCCGGCGCGCTGATGAGCGGTGGCGACGACAAGAAGCAGGACGACAGCGACAACGTCTCTTCGGCGAGTTCACCCGCCACGGCGCCGTCCTCGCAGACGGCGGACGACCCGGCGAAGCCGCAGGCCGAATCACTCGACAAGCTCCTCGCGACCAGCAACAACAGCCGCGCGGCGGTCATCAGGGCGGTCGGCAACATCGGGTCCTGCGACAACCTGGACCAGGCGTCCGACGACCTGCGTGACGCGGCGGGCCAGCGCAGGGCGCTCGTCGACCAGCTCAAGGGCCTGTCGATCGACCAGCTCCCGAACCACGAGGAGCTGGCGTCCTCCCTCACCGACGGCTGGCAGGCCTCGGCCGCGGCCGACGACCACTACGCGGACTGGGCCGACCAGTCCAAGCGCGGCAAGAACTGCAAGGGCGGCCACCCGCGCAGGACGCAGGCCGCCGCCCAGGCCAACCGGTCGAGCGGCGACGCCACGAAGGCCAAGAACCAGGCGTCGAAGCTGTGGAACTCGATCGCGACGAAGTACGGGCTCACGAAGCGGGCCTCGACGGAGCTGTGAGGCCCGCTCGCCTCAGGAGCTGACGTCGGTGCCGGCGAGGATCTTGCCGACGTCCACGAAGCCCTTCCGCTGAGCCACCAGCCGCCCCTGGCGCACCACCTGGAACGTCACGTCACTGTTGACGATCCTGGGGAAGCCGGGGGCGCCGAGCATGTCCTCGTACCGCCAGCGCAGCGGCGGGGTGAGGCCGCCCGTGTCGACCGTCACACCGCGGCTCAGCGCGTTCATGATCTTCCGCGCCGTGACGGTGTCGTCGTCGATCGACTCGATGACCTTCTTGAGCGCCGTGTACGCGATCCAGGTCGTCTGCACCCCGGTGCTGTCCGGGTCGATCGAGTTGTCCCCGAACGCTTCCTTGTCGATCACGTCCCGCATCGGCCCCCACGCGGCGGAACTCGACTCCGGGTACCAGCCGGTGACCAGCGCGCCTTCCAGCGGGCCCTTCTTGCCGCCGGTGCTGTCGACGAGCGGCTGGTCGACCGAGCCGATCACCGACGACAGCTTGATGTCCCTGCCGTCGTAGGGGAGCCGCCGGTAGGAGTCGAAGAACGTCTCCGTACGGTCGCCGAGCTGCGTCGTGACACAGCCGCCGTCCTCGGCGTCGTCCCGGGCCTTCTCGGCCTGCTTGGTGTAGTCGGTCGCGTCCTCGGGGGCCCGGATGTCGAAGGTCGCGGGCCGGCGGCCCTGGGCCAGGCCCGCGTCGAGGAGGCTCGGCAGGTCGAGCCCCGCGATGGTGTCGGGCCGTACCAGCGCCGTCTTCTCGCAGCCGGCCGACAGCTGCCTGCCGTTGCCCGCGAGGAGCGTCGCCTGGCCGCCGTTGACCGGGTACGAGACGAAGCTGCTGAACTCCTCGTCGGTGAGGCCGTAACCGCCCAGGTACGGGATGGAGGCGCCCTCCAGCGGCGCCAGGAACTGCTGGCCGAACTGGCTGTACGAACCGACGACCGCCGCCACGTCCTTGTCCACGGCCTCCCGCGCGCAGGCGGCGGCACCCGAGGCGGTGTTGCGTTCGTTGCACGTCACGATGCGCAGCTGATGGCCGTCGACACCGCCCGCGTTGTTGACCCAGCGGGCGAACGCCTTCGCCATCGCCGGCATGCCCGGCTGGTTCGTCGCGTTCGTACCCACCGGCGCCCAGGTCATGACGGTGACGGGCTGCCGGGAGTTGTCCGAGGTGCCGGGGAGCGTGCCGCATCCGGCGAGGAGCGGGACACCGGCCAGCGCCGCGCACAGGGCGCGGATCTTGGTGGTACGGAAGGGGTGAGGCAAGGTGGGGCGTCGCCGACCAGTCATGGACAGGCAGGCTTCCGGCTCACGGGTAACGCTGGTGTGTAGGAGGATCAACACCGGGTGACGGCGCGGTGAATTGCGGGGGGACGAACCGTCGCATCCGTACGGACCGTACGATCAACGACCGTGCAGCAAGCTTCCGATAACTCTTCCCGTCGTGCCCGTCGCTCATCCACCATGGTCGGCATGCCGCCTACTGACATGCCGTGGTGGCGCTGGCGCAGCAACGTGCGCTCGGCGCTGCACATGCTTTCCGATCCCGCTTTCCATCAGGACTACTGGCTGGCCGGCCGCGAGGGGTACGGCGACGTCACCGACGCCGTGTACCGGCTCGTCGAGGACACCTGGCTGGACAACTGGTCCGCCGAGAAATACGTCGGCACGATATTCCGCGACTCGGGCGAGGCCGCGCTCGTGGACGTGGCCGTGCTGCGGGTGCTGCGCATCATGCACCAGGTCGGGGCCGACGCGCCCGTGTCGGCCTATCTGGAGCATCACGGCTGGCCGGAGGCCGTACGGGCCGCCCGTGAGGCGCACGTACGGCTGGCGGCGAACGACGCCGAGGACCCGGACACGGTGCCCCAGTCGCTCGACGTGCTGCGGATCATGACGCGTACGGCCTGACCCGGCGGTGGCGGGTGTGGGATCCTCTGGGGTCATGAGCTCCGTCCCGCAGCCACCGGCCGTCGCCGGGCCGGCACCTGCCCCGTCCGAGCAGTCCGAGCAGTACGTGCTGACGCTGTCGTGCCCCGACCGGCAGGGCATCGTGCACGCCGTGTCGAGCTATCTCTTCATGACCGGCTGCAACATCGAGGACAGCCAACAGTTCGGCGACCACGACACGGGGCTGTTCTTCATGCGGGTGCACTTCTCCGCGGGGACGCCGGTCACCGTGGAGAAACTGCGCGCCAGCTTCGCCGCCGTGGGCGACTCGTTCCGGATGGAGTGGGCGATCCACCGCGCCGAGGAGCGGATGCGGGTCGTGCTGATGGTGTCCAAGTTCGGCCACTGCCTGAACGACCTGCTGTTCCGGGCGAGCATCGGCGCCCTGCCGGTGGAGATCGCCGCCGTCGTGTCCAACCACACCGACTTCGCCGAACTCGCCGCGTCCTACAACATCCCGTTCCGGCACATTCCGGTCACCAAGGACAGCAAGGCGCTCGCCGAGGCCGAGCTGCTCCAGCTGGTCAGGGACGAGGGCGTGGAACTCGTCGTGCTCGCCCGCTACATGCAGGTGATCTCGGACGACCTGTGCAAGCAGCTGTCCGGCCGGCTCATCAACATCCACCACTCCTTCCTGCCGAGCTTCAAGGGCGCGAAGCCCTACCACCAGGCGCACGCGCGCGGGGTGAAGGTCATCGGCGCGACGGCGCACTATGTGACGGCGGAGCTGGACGAGGGCCCGATCATCGAGCAGGAGGTCGAGCGCGTCGGCCACCAGGTCACCCCTGAGCAGCTGGTGGCGATCGGCCGTGACGTCGAATGCCAGGCGCTGGCCCGCGCCGTCAAGTGGCACGCGGAGCACCGCATTCTGCTCAACGGGCACCGGACGGTCGTCTTCACCTGACGGTCGCCTCGCTGGCTGGTCCGGGGCTCAGAGCCGGCTCATCGCCGCCGCGGCGAACAGGACGTCCCTGATCGCCTCGCGGTCGCCGTCCTGGCCCGCCGCCGCTTCCTCCGGCGCGACATGCCCCGCCACCAGCTGGCAGAACTCGATGCCGTCCAGCGCGACCTGGGCCACCGCGCGGTCGGGGGAGCCGATCGCGCCCGGCGAGTCCAGCGGGATGTACCAGTCACCGCCGCCCGCCCCCTCGACCTCCAGATGCAGCGACCGCCCCTCGGCCCCCGCCGCGACCAGATGCCGGGCGGGCGCCGCGAGCCCGCCGCGGCGCCGCGCCGCCAGCGTGGCGGGCAGCAGCCGGGCCGCCAGGTCGACCATGCCGTGCAGATGGGCCGCGCTCGGCGGGTCGTACGGGTACGCCACCGCCTCCGCGATGTCGGCGCCGTGCACCCAGCACTCGAAGGCGCGCTCCAGCAGCGCGTCACGCAGCGGCAGCGCGAAGTCCCCGTACGACACGGACAGCTCGGCCGCGCCCCGGCCGGCGAACGACACCGTACGGACGAGACTGTGACTCTGCTCACGCCAGCGCTCATGGGTGCTGCCGACGGCCGGCTGCCGCGTACCGGCCCGCCAGAACCGCTCCGTGCGCTCGGTGGGCGCCACGGGCGGCGTCCTGAGCCCTGCGGGACGGCCTGCCCCGTGTTCCTCGGGCTCGGCGCCTTCAGGGTCCGTCAGCGGGTCGTCCAGGCCGAGCGCGGCGGCCACCAGACCGTCCACGGTGAAGAGATGGCCGATGACCCCGGCGACCGTGGTGTTCCGGGACACGGGCTTGTCGTGCTCGAACCACCTGAGCCGCACGGCCGTGTGCCACTCGGACTCGCCGATGTCACGCAGCAGCGCGTCGAGCCGGGCGGTCTCGGCGTCGTAGGGAGCGGCCCAGTCGGGCACCGGTATCCGGGCGGGCCTGCGGCTGAGGCAGCTCGCCAGCACCCGGGAGCGCAGCCGGGGGTCGAGGTCCAGGCTGCGGTCGGTCCTGAGCAGTTCGACGGCGTCACGCAGCCGCAGCGCCTCATCGGCGCAGGCAGCGCATTCGGTGAGGTGGTCCTCGACGAGGGTGGTCTCGTCGGCGGAACAGGCGGAGAGGGCCCAGGCCCCGAGGAGCGACATGAGCACGGCGTGCGGCACCTCTTCGTGCGGGACGTCTTCCCGCGCCTCGGTCCCGGCCGGTGCGGCGGTCGGCAGGGGCGGCGGGGTCTCGTCCGGGAGCGGGTCCAGGTTGTCCGCAGCCGGGCGCGGCCCGGGTATCCGGGGAAACCCGGACCCGCCGCTGCCGCTCGCTCCGTCGCCGTCCAAGGGTCCCGTCACAGCGCACGTCCGTCCGGCGGGGTGTTGGCGGCCGTCGACAGCAGCTGCAGACCCAGCCGCAGCCTGCGGCGGGTCTCCTCTTCCGTCACGCCGAGGTCTTCCGCCGTCTCACGGCAGCTCCTGCGCTGGTGGTACGCCAGGTCGAGTGCGGCCCGCAGCGGCGCGGGCATGGACGTGACGATGAAGTCGGCGCGTGCGGCGGCCGACGCCCTGCGCACCTTCTGCTCCAGCTCGGCCGCCTGCGCCGGATCGACGTCCCGGGCGTCGCCGCCGCCCGCCTCGTACGCGGCGGTCTCCGTCTGACGCAGCCGCAGGACCGCCTGCCGGTGTGTGACTTTCGCCACCCACGACTTCATGGAGCCCTGCTTCGGGTCGTACCCGTCGGGGTTCTCCCAGACGTAGCCGAAGACCTCGCGGGTGACGGCGTCGGCCGCCGCGTCGTCGTCGAGCACGCGCTGGGCCTGGCTGTGGACCAGGGACGCGAAGCGGTCGTACAGCTCTCCGAGCGCGGCCGCCTCACCCCGCGCGAGCCGCTGTTGCATCCTGCGGTCCCAGCGGGGTGGTGTGTCCTTCGCCATCCGACCCCCCAACGCCTGTGGTTCTGCTTCGAATGTAGTCGGCATGACGGACAACGCACGCCCCTTTGCGTCAAGTGCGCCCCCGTCACGGCCAGCCTCGCCGGCAAGAGGTTTCGTCGTACGGGCACCGGGCAGGGGCCCCGGAACAGCGATCCGCGGAAGGGTACGTTCCGGATTGCTTCCGGACGAGGAAGGGTCCAGATCCGTGACGCTCAAGGTGGACGAGACGGCATTCGGTCCGTGGACCGTGCTGCACATCATCGGCGAGCTGGATCTGATCACGTCACCCGAAGTGCGCCAGCACGTCCACGAAGCGGTCGCCGCCGGGCAGCGGGATCTGGTGCTGGACCTGTCCGAGGTGTTCTTCTGCGACTCCAGCGGGGTCGGCGTCCTGATCGCCTCACGCCGGCTGATGCGCTCCTGCCACGGCCGGTTCCACCTGATCCTGCCCGACCAGGGCGCCGCCGAAGGCTCCCATGTCAACCGGGTGCTGGCGGCGCTGGGAGTGCGCCGTCTGTTCGATATCTATCCGGATGTGCCGTCGGCCGTCGACGACCGGGCTCAGCCGCTGTCCGCGTAAGTGGACACATCGCCCCTCAGGAGTCGTACGCTCCCGACATGGACAGCGCAGAATACGAAGGCAAGATCACTTCCCGTTTCGCCGCCTTCGACCAGGACCACAGCGGCTACATCGATCGTGAGGACTTCAGCGCGGCGGCGGCGGCTCTGCTCGCCGAGTTCGGCACGACAGCCCGCTCCGACAAGGGCCAGGCGCTCTACAGCGGTGCCGAGGCGTTCTGGCAGGGCATGGCCGGGATCGCCGATGTGGACGGTGACCAGCGGGTCACGCGGCTGGAGTTCGTCACAGGCGCTGTGAAGCGGCTGCGGGACAGCCCCCAGCGGTTCGCCGAGATCGCCCGGCCGTTCCTCAGCGCGGCGGTCGCCATCGCGGAGGAGAGCGACGGCGGGGTGGCGCTCGAATCGCTGGGCCGTGCGCTGCGCGTCCTGGGCGTCGACCCCGACCTGGCGGCCCAGGTGGGCCCCCGGCTCGACACCGACGGCGACGGGAAGGTCAGCGAGGACGAGATCCTCGCCGCGTTCGCCGAGTACTACGTCACGCCGGAGCCGTAAACCGCCGGAGCGCCGTAGACCGCCGGAGCCGTAGACCGCCGGAGCCGTAGACCTCCGGATCCGTGGACTGTCGGCGCCGCGGGCCGCAGGACCGCCTCCGCCGGCAACTCGGCCTGGAGGGGCGGCAGGCGGCAGCTCTGGCCTGAGCACTCTGCTGCGTCACTGAGCGTGGTGTGCGCGCCGCCCCGCGGTCGATACCGGGTTGTGTCCTTACGGCGTACCGTCACAGGCCGGAGTCGTGTCACGGCTCCGGTACGCTCCGTGGGGTGCGAGAAGTTGTGAGGCGCGACGGTCGCGGTGTTGCCGGTACGGCGACTCCGGTGAGCCGAATGTGCGCCGCTCGCACGGTGCGAGGGCGCCGTACGCGCCCATGTTCGACTCCCCGCAATGTGCGTCGCACAGTATGCACCACGCGTACTCCTTCGCGCTGGAATATGCCCGAAGCGCTTGTTGCGGTGACTGTACGTCAACCATGCTGTCTCGCAAGGAAATCACGTTGTGTGACCCTGTCGAGGACCCTGTCGAGGCGCGAGGCGATGTGTCCGCCGGTTCGGATGGTGTGAGCGGTGCAGGTGCTTCAGGTTCAGTTGGAGGTCGGGCCCGACCCGGCGGAAGTGGGACGAGCCCGCAGGTGGGCCCGGTCGAGGCTCGTCGGCTCCGGGATAGAGGATGACGAGCCGGTCGCCGAGACGCTGATCCTGCTCATCTCGGAGCTGGTGACCAACGCGGTGGTGCACACGGGCTGCCCGGCCGTGCTGCGGATGCTGTTCGGGCTGGGGGCCGCCGACGCCGGGACCGTACGGGTCGAGGTCGCCGACCTCAGCTCCTGTCCGCCGACCCCACGGCACGCGGAGGGCGAGGACACCAACGGCCGCGGGCTCGAACTGGTCGACGGGCTCGCCGACCGCTGGGGCTGGCAGCCGGAGGGCGGCGGCAAGCAGATCTGGTGCGAGGTGGACCGGGTGAGCGGCTGTACGGCGGCGGCGGGCGAAGGGGCCACGGCTGCGGCTCCGGCTCCGGTGGTCGCGACGGCCGCCGCGGTGGCGTGCGACTGCGAGCCGTCCCGGCCGGTCACGACGGCACGTCTGGCGTGAGCGGGCCGCCTCCGGACGGGGGGCGGCGGTGCGGCACGGCGCGCCAGCTGTCGACGGACTCCGCCCTGAAGGTGCGCCGGTAGACGGTCGGCGGCACGCCGAGCGCCGACTGGACGTGCTGGCGCATCGACTGCGCCGTACCGAACCCCGCGTCCCTGGCGACCTGGTCGACCGACAGGTCGGTCGACTCCAGGAGATGCCTGGCCCGTTCGACCCGCTGCTGCGTCAGCCACTGGCCGGGGCTGACGCCGGCCTCCTCGCGGAAGCGCCGCGTGAAGGTCCGTACCGACATGGACTCCTGCTCGGCCATGTCGCGCAGCTGGATCGGCTCGTGCAGCCGGGCCAGCGCCCAGGCGCGCGCCGCCGTGGTCGTCGCCAGCTGCGGCTCGGGCACCGGGCGTTCGATGTACTGCGCCTGGCCGCCCTCGCGGTAGGGCGGTACGACGGTGCGCCGCGCGACGTCGTTGGCGACGCCCGTGCCGAAGTCGCGCCGCACGATGTGCAGACAGAGGTCGATGCCGGCCGCCACCCCGGCCGAGGTCAGTACGTCACCGTCGTCGATGAACAGCACGTCGGCGTCGACCTTCACCAGCGGATACAGCCGCTGGAAGTGGGCTGCGGACGACCAGTGGGTGGTGGCGGGCCGGCCGTCCAGCAGCCCTGCGGCGGCCAGGTAGAAGCTGCCCGTGCAGATCGACACCATGCGGGTGCCGGGCCGGATGTGGCCGAAGGCGGCGGCGAGTTCGTCGCTGAGGCGGCCCTCGGTATGGGCCGGGTCGGACTCGTAGGAGGCCGGGATGATCACGGTGTCCGCCGTGGCCAGCACCTCGGGGCCGTTCTCGACGTTGATGGTGAAGTCGGCGTCCGTACGGACCGGACCCGGCGCGCGTACGGAGCAGGTCACGACCTCGTACAGCGGCTCGCCCGCCGGATCCTTGGCGCGGTTGAAGATCCGCTGGGGGATGCCGAGTTCGAAGGGGATGACCCCGTCGAGCACGAGGACGGCGATCCGGTGCACGGGCTGGTTCGGCATGGTGGTCTCCTTCGCGCTCCACAGTACCCACTGGTGGTTTAGACCTTTACTTGATAAGTGTCGGGTCTGTGAATCAAAAGCAGCCGACCGGCGAGATCCTCGACCAGCCGCTGACGGCGGTGGCGGAGGCGGACACCGGCCTCTGGAACAGGAACTTCCGGTACTTCTTCGTCGCCCGCACGGTCTCCCGCTTCGGCGACGGCATGGTGCCCGTCGCGCTGGCCGCCGGGCTCCTCGACACCGGGCACGGTGCTTCGGCGGTCAGCTTCGCACTCGGCGCGTGGATGGCGTGTTTCGCCGGATTCGTCCTGGTCGGCGGGGTGTTGGCCGACCGGTTCACGCCGCGCAGGATGATGGTCCTGGCCGACGCCGTACGGCTGGTCTGCGCGGTCGCGCTGGCGGCGCTGTTCGCCGGCGGCGCGCCGTCGCTCCCGCTCGTCTACGCGCTCAGCGCGCTGGGCGGGCTCGGCGCCGCCGTCTTCCAGCCGGGCGTGGCCAGCATGCTGCCGCTGATGGCGCCGGACGTGCAGCGCGGCAACGCGGTGCTGCGGGTGGCCGAGTCGCTGACGACGATGGCGGGCCCCGCCGTCGCGGGCGCGCTGGCCGGATTCGCCGGGCCCGGCGCGATCTTCGGGGTCGACGCGGGCACGTTCGCGGTCAGCGGGCTCTGTCTGTTCCTGATCCGGATGCCCACGGCTGTGGTGCGCACCGGCGAGTCGATGCTCGCGGAACTGATCGGCGGCTGGCGGGAGTTCGCGGCGCGGCCGTGGCTGTGGGGGGTCATCGCCGTCTGGTCGGTGTACGGCATCACCGTGCTCGGCCCGCTCACCCCGCTGGAGGCGGTCGTCGTCACCGAGCGGCACAGCTCGGCGATGTTCGGGCTGATGATGACGGTCAACGGCGCGGGCAGCGTGGCCGGCGGGCTGGTGGCGATACGACTGCGCCCGCGCAGGCCGCTGTTCGCCGGGACGTTCGCGCTGTTCGGCGTCATCGGGAACGTGCTGGTGCTGGCGTACGACGTACCGGTGCCGCTGCTGGCCGCAGGATTCTTCGTGGGCGGGGTGTCGCTGGCGTTCTGGCTGGTGATGTGGTCGACCACGGTCCAGACCCAGATACCCAACGAGGCGCTCAACCGGCTGCACGCCTACGACGTGGCGGGCTCGCTGATCATGCTCGCCGTCGGCCGGGCGCTGGCGGGTCCTGTCGCCGAAGCGGTCGGGGTGCGGCGGGTGCTGGTGGCGGGGGCGCTGATCAATGTGGGGGTGTGCGGGGTGCTGTTCGCGGTACGGGCGATCCGCGGCCTGAACCGGACGGCATGACTCCATGGCCCGATCATATCGAAGGGTGTCCCTCGGGCCACTCGTCGGGACGGACGGGTTCGCGGATGCTGATGGACGTGACTCAGACAACCGAACGAGGCGCAGAGGGCACCCCGACCGACCAGCGCCGTGGGGCGACCGCCTCGCCGCGCCCGCAGCGCGACCCGGGCCGGATCCACCGGGCGTGGTTCGTCGCCGCCGTGGCGTTCGTGACCATCATCGGCGGGGCGGCCTTCGCCTCGATGCCGGGACTGCTGATCGAGCCGCTGCACGCGGAGTTCGACTGGTCGCGCGGCACGATCGGCTTCGCCGTCTCCGTCAACCTCGCGCTGTACGGCCTGACGGCGCCGTTCGCCGCGGCGCTGATGGACCGGTTCGGCATCCGCCGGGTGGTGGCCATCGCGCTCACCATCATCTCGATCGGCTCGCTGCTCACGGTCTGGATGACGGCGGCCTGGCAACTGATCATGTGCTGGGGCCTGTTGGTCGGCCTGGGCAGCGGCTCGATGGCGCTGGCCTTCGCCGCGACCGTCACCAACCGCTGGTTCGTCGCCCGGCGCGGCCTGGTCACCGGCATCCTCACGGCGGCCGGCGCATCCGGCCAACTGGTCTTCCTGCCGCTGCTGTCCTGGCTGGTGGAACACCACGGCTGGCGGCCCGCCTCGATCACGGTCGCGCTGACGGCGATAGCCGTCGTCCCGTTCGTCTGGCTGCTGCTGCGCGACCACCCGGCGGACGTGGGCCTGCCGGCCTACGGCGCACCGGAGTTCGTACCCAAGCCGGCCCCGATGCACGGAGCGGCGGGCCGCGCGGTGAAGGTGCTGTTCAAGGCGGCGCGCACCGGCCCGTTCTGGCTGCTCGCCGGCACCTTCGCGATCTGCGGCGCCTCCACGAACGGCCTCGTCAAGACCCACTTCGTACCGGCGGCCCACGACCACGGCATGCCGATGACAGCGGCCGCCTCACTGCTCGCGGTGATCGGCGTCTTCGACGTCGTCGGCACGATCGCCTCGGGCTGGTTCACCGACCGCTTCGAAGCCCGCCGCCTGCTGGCGGTCTACTACGCGCTGCGCGGCGTCTCCCTGATCTTCCTGCCGATGCTGATGGCCCCGACCGTGCACCCGCCGATGGTCTTCTTCATCGTCTTCTACGGCCTCGACTGGGTCGCCACGGTCCCCCCGACGATCGCCCTGTGCCGCGAGTACTACGGCGAGGACAGCGCCATCGTCTTCGGCTGGGTCTTCGCCTCCCACCAGGTAGGCGCGGCCCTCGTAGCCTTCCTGGGCGGCGTCGCCCGCGACACCTTCGGCTCCTACGACGTGGTCTGGTACGCCTCGGGCGCCCTGTGCGCTGCGGCAGCCCTGATGGCCCTGGTCATCCGCCGCCGCCCCCAACTCCCCCTGAAGGTAAGCCCGTCGACGGCCTGACCTTCCGATCCGAGTCCGTCGGGGCGATGACTGTGTCGGGGGAGCGCAGCCATACGTCCTGACGGCGGGCGGTGACCGTGAGACCGAACGCGTCGGCCGCCGGCCGCCCCAGGGCGACGTACTCCGCGTACACCAGCTCCAGTTCGGCCCACAGGCCGCGCGGACCGTACTGCCACACCTGTGACACTCCGGTCCGTTCGACGAAGGCTCCGGAACCGTCTTTGTCCTGCAGCCAGACGCGTACGGTCCGGTCCTGCTCCGTGTGCGTCATCGAGACACCGGGCAGCCGGGCGCCCGCGTAGAGGGCGAAGCCCAGGCCGAGGAGCCGGCGCGGATCGACCGAGCCGGTCGCCGCCCGCGCGGTGCTCTCGTCCACCCGGACGGCGGGTGCCGCCCGGTGCGCACGCATCGGCATGTAGGAGGCCCCACCCCCGAACGGCCCCGATGCCGTGCCGTCCGGCAGGACCGAAAGCCGGACCAGCGCCCCGCTCCAGAACTCCCGGGCCATCGGCGCGACCACGATCCCGCCGGGACGTACCTGCCGCACCAGCTCGTACGGGACGTGGCGCAGGGCGCAGGTGGCGATGAGCCGGTCGTACGGTGCGCCGGCCGGCCAGCCCTGTTCACCGTCCGCCGTGACCACGGTGGGCGCGTATCCGGCGACGGCGAGGTTCTTCACCGCCTGGCGGGTCAGCTCGTGGTCGATCTCGACGCTGACGACGCGGTCGTCGCCGAGGCGCTCGGAGAGCAGTGCGGCGACGTGACCGGTCGCCGTTCCGATTTCCAGCACCCGCTGACCGTCGTCGACATCCAGAAGGTTGAGCATGATGGCGACCATCGACGGTTTGCTGTTGGCGGAAGTGGCAGTGCCGGGGCCATCGTCGCGGCCGTCGTCCAGCTGGGTCACGATCGGCTCGTCGCTGCCCACGAGTTCGCGCCAGCCGGTGCCCGCCCTGACCGGCTCACACCGATCAGGGCCCTGACGCCAGACACGCGGCGGGATGAACAGATGCCGGGGAACCGCCTCCCACACATCCCGCCAGCGCGGCGACAACAGCCCCCGCTCGGCGAGCGTTTCGACGAGTGCGGCGTGCGCCGCCCGCAGAGCGGCCGGCATCGCTCACTCCTCCGGGGCGGTCGTACGGGGACCCGATCCGTCAGGTGTCGGGGGTGTCGGCGGTGGCGTCCAAGGCTTGATGGGTGCGGGGCTTCCGCCGTGCTTGCCGTCGTTGGTCATGGCACGACGGTAGGCACGGCACGGGTGCTCCGGAAAGTGATGTGCATGAATGTGCACAAAGACAATTGGTCTCGTGGAAAGGCTGAATTCACTCTCTTGACTTGGCGTCAAGAGGCGTTGATGGTTATGCACATCGGTGCACCGGATGCACAGGAGAGAGTACGGGAGGCACGCCATGCCTTTACGGTTCGTCGGCATCGACCCCGAAACCGGCCAGAACGGTTCACCCACCGCATGGGTGGACACCGAGACCGCGGACATCGTGATCCAGGGCTACACGGCGGACGACGCCACGCGCCTGGAGTGCGTCCGGAACACCGCACCTGGGCATGCGGAGGGCATTCCTGACCACGAGACCGTCATCCGGATCCCCGTCCGTCTGACGGGCCTGCTGAGGGAGGCGTGCGATGTCGCAGAAAGTGCCGGACTTTAAGGACTTCATGGAGGCGGCGCGGCACTCCGCCGTCCATCTGGAGATGCGCGACGTCTACGGCGTGGGCGACGAACTCGACGATTTCGAAGCCTGGAAGCGGACCGGCCTGCGGGACGCCGATCCCGGGTCCGCCTACTGGGCGCCTTGGGTCGACCTCGTCAGCCGTGCCACTGCCCGTGGGGTGCTGGTACGGCGCGCACGCGTCGTCTCCGAACCCGTCACCGACTACATCCGGTACGAGCACGCCGGGTCCGGCGTCAATGTGCATGCCGGGGAGCAGGTGCGCTGGCTGCCACGGCGGCGCGCTGCGACGCTGCTGCTGCCCGGCGCCGATCTGTGGATCTTCGACGGGACGACCGTCCTGTTCAATCACTTCGGCGGCGACGGCAATTGGGCCGCCCCCGGCATCGAGCCGCGGACCGAGTCCAGCATCGTGAAACAGTGCGCGGACGCCTTCGAGTCCGTGTGGGAACTCGCCGTACCGCACGAGCAGTACGACATCCGCTGACCAGGAAGTACCGGTAGGCCCGTTCATGCCCAGCTCCCCGTCGTCCTCGGCACAGGCAGCCCGCGAAGGCGTCGCGCGCCGGCTGCGTGAGATCAGGAAGGACGCCGGGCTGACCGTCAAGGAACTCGCGGCGACGTGCGGCTGGCACCATGCCAAGACCTCCCGCGTCGAGAACGCCCGAACACCCCCTTCCCCCACGGACATACGCCTGTGGTGCAGGGCCTGTACCGCCACCGACCAGGTGGACGATCTCATCGCCGCGTCGCTGCATGCGGAGTCCCTGTATACGGAATGGCGCCGTCGTGCGCGTACCGGGCTGCGACAGCTCCAGGACAGTTACCTGGAGTTGTACCGATCCACCGCACTGTTCCGGGTGTATTCGACGACGCTGGTACCCGGTCTGCTGCAGACAGAGGGGTACGCCCGCACGTTGCTCAGTACGAACGCCCGGTTCCTGGACGTCCCCGACGACGGAGCAGCTGCGGCTGCCGCGCGCCTGGAGCGGTCGCGGATCGTCCACGAACCGGGGCACCGTTTCCTGCTGCTCGTCGAGGAGGCGGTGCTTCGCTACCAAATAGGCGACAGCGATGCGATGGCCGCGCAGTTGGGCCACCTGCTCAGCGCGGGGGCGTTGCCCGCCGTGTCCCTGGGAGTGATCCCCCTGCGGACCCGGCAGCGGCGGCTGTGGGCCCAAGAGACGTTCAACATCTACGACGACAGCCTCGTATCCGTGGAACTCCTCTCGGCCCAGGTGAACATCACCCAGCCGTCCGAGATAGCCCTGTATCTGAAAGCGTTCGACGAACTGCGCGCCATGGCGGTGTACGGCTCCGACGCCCGCGCCCTGATCGTCCGAGCCATCGACGCGCTTGCCTGAGCGGCGCCGACAGGCGTGGTCCCGTGATCGGCCGGCCCGGACTGCGGTCGAGATCAGCTCAGGCTGGTGCGGGCTTTCAGGATGACCTCTGTGACGGCGTCGGGCTGGGAGATCATGATGACGTGGGAGCCGCGGATCTCGGTGATGTCCGCTCCCGCGCGCTGGGCCATTTCGCGGACCACGTCGCTGCCCGCCGCCGTGTCCTCCGTGCCGACCGCCGCCCACACGGGCAGGTTCCTCCAGGCGGGCGGGCCGCTCTTCTCGGCGAAGGCGCCTGCGGCGATGGGGCGTTGGGAGAGGCCGTACACGTCGGACTGCAGTTGGGGGAGGTCGGCGGTGAAGACCGAGCGGAACTTGGCGGCCTGGATCTGGAGCTCCGTGGCGGTCTCGGAGCCGTTGCCCGTCGGGTACTGGTACTCCTCCAGGGCGGTCGTCAGGACGCTGTCCTTCGAGCGGCCCACGATGTCGCCCAGCAGTTCGTCCTCGTCCGGCGCGAACGCCGCTACGTAGACCAGGCCGACCACGTTGGGCGTCCGGGTCGCGGCGTTGGTGATGACCGCGCCGCCGTAGGAGTGGCCGACGGCGAGGACCGGGCCGGGGATCTGGTTGATCATGCTCGCCACGTACGCGGCGTCGGCGGCGACCCCGCGCAGCGGGTTGACGACGGCTCGTACGGGTACTCCGGCGGCCACCAGGCGCTCGGTGACCGCCGCCCAGCTGCCGGCGTCGGCGAACGCGCCGTGCACGAGGACGACGGTGGGGGCGTTCTGGGGGCTGGTCGGGTCGCTCATGATGCTCTCCTTCGAGAGATGAGCTTCATGTCCGGCGCGTCGCCGCTCATGTCGGACCTGGACACATGGAATTTCCAGTTTGCCCCATTGATGCGGATCGCGCGCAGCGAACCCCCCGGACGCCTGGACGCGCCGGGGGAGGTGGTGAACTGACGGGTAGTCAGCGAGCCGCTTTGGCCAGGGCCTTCGCTATGCGGTTCGCGTCGATGGACAGTTCGCGGAACATGCCGCTGATCGGGTTCGTGAAGCCCGTGAAGTACAGGCCAGGCGCCTTCGGCGAGGTGCGGGGGCCGTGGACCACCGGGCGGCCCCGGGGGTCCAGGATGTCGAGCGGGCCGACCAGGGGTTCCAGGGCGCGGTGGTAACCCGTTGCCGCGATCACCACGTCCGGGGTGATGTGGGAGCCGTCCGCCAGGACGACCTTCGTCTCCTCGAAGGACTCCACCGCCGCCACCGGTTCGACCCGGCCCTTGCGTACCGCCTTGAGCAGGCCCACGTCCTGGACCGGGATCGCGCCTTCGCGTACCCGGGTGTAGAGGCCGGTGTCGGGGCGGGGCAGGCCCTTGTCGGACAGGTCGGGGACGGCGAGCTTGGCCATCAGGCGGCCCGCGCGGTCGACGAGGCGGGTCGGCAGGCGGCGGACCAGGATGCCCGTCGACTGGGCCGGCCAGCCCAGGGTCGAGCGGCGGACGATGTGCGGGACCGTGCGGATCGCCAGGCGGACCCGGGACGCGCCGCCCTCCGTCAGGTCCACGGCGATCTCCGCGCCCGTGTTGCCCGCGCCGACGACCAGGACGTCCTTGTCCTTGTACGGCTCGGCGTTGCGGTAGTCGCCCGCGTGCAGGAGTTCGCCGGTGAAGGAGTCCATGCCCGGCCAGGACGGCAGGCGCTCGGTGTGGTTGTAGCCGGTCGCCACGACCACCGCGCTGCCCGTCAACTCCCTGCCGCCGGTGGCGTGCAGCAGCCAGCCGGTGTCGTCGGCGGTGCGCTCGATCCCCATCACCTCGACGCCGGTGACGATCTCCAGCCGGTGGTGCTCCGCGTACTTCTCCAGGTAGCGCACGACCTTGTCCCGGGGGACCCACCGGCCGAAGGAGCGCGGGATCGGCAGGCCCGGCAGCGAGGACATCCGGCGGGTGGTGTGCAGGCGCAGCCGGTCGTAGTGGCCGCGCCAGGACGCGCCGACGGCTTCGGACTTTTCCAGTACGACGGCACGTATCCCGCGCTCGCGCAGGGCGACCGCGACGGCGAGCCCGCCAGGGCCGCCGCCGATGACGTACACGGGGCGGTCGGTGGTGAGGTCGGTATCCGCGCGCATGAAACCTGAGCGTAATCTCGCGCTCATTTGTTGGGTCTCGGTCAAGACCTGAATCGGTTGCGAATCGATCACGCGCGCAGGGCCGTGCGAGCGCCACTGTGCCCGTAGATGTGTTGAATGGGCTGATGAGCGATCTCACCGACTCCGCCGTACCGCGTCTGCCGCCGCCCGGCGAGATCAGCGGATTCGGCGTACGGCTGCGCCTGTGGCGCGCCGGCGACGAGGCGGCGCTGCTGCGGGGGCTCAGCGACGCCGAGTTCCAGCGCTGGAACACCCCGCTGGTGCGGGTGCGTACGGAGGAGGGCGCCGCGGAACTCGTCCGGCGGCGCCGCGAGGGCTGGGAGCGCGCCGAAATGGCGCAGTTCTGCGTGGTGGCCGACGGGGACGGGAGCGGGAGCGGGGGAGGGGCGTACGGGCCGGGCGGCGGCCCTTACGGGCCTGACGGCGCGATCCTCGGCAGCGTCGGCCTCGGCATGCTCGATCTGCGCCAGCGCAGCGGCCGCGTCGGGTACTGGGTCCTGCCCGAGGCGCGCGGCCACGGCGTGGCCAGGCGCGCGCTGGAGGTCTGCACCCGGTGGGCCTTCGAGCAGGCCGGACTGCACCGGATCGAGCTGGGCCACGCCATCGGCCACGACGCCTCCTGCCGGATCGCCGAGCGCTGCGGGTACCGGTACGAGGGGACGCAGCGCGACGCGATGTTCCAGGAGGGCAGGCTCGACCTGTTCCGGGACGTGCACATGCACGCCAGGATCGCCACGGACCCCGCGCCCGACCCCACCGTGACTGCCACAACGGCCGGTCAGGGCGCGACGGGTCAAAGTGAGACCGGTCAGGGCCAGAGCAGTTCCTTCTCCCACAGGTCCGGTTCGTCGTCGCGCCGGTAGCGCAGCCGGATGTGCCGTCTGCGATCGTCGCCCTGGAAGAACTCGACCTCGTCCGGGTCGAGGATGTATCCCGCCCACGACGGCACCGGCGCCTCCGGGTCGCGCTCGGCCCGTTCCCACGCGGCCTGACTCGCCTGTGCCAACTCGTCCGTCGAGGTGAGGACTTCGCTCTGCCGGCCGACGAGCGCCGAGGCCAGCGCGCCCGTCGAGCGGGCCCGCAGGTCCGCGTCGCTCTCCGATTCCGGCGCCGCGAAGACCCGGCCCCTGATCCGTACGGCCCGGCCCTGCGTCGGCCAGTAGAAGTTGAGCGCGGCATGCGAGCGTTCGGCCAGCTGGCGGCCCTTGCGGCTGGTCCTGTGCGTCCCGAAGTGCAGCCCCCGCCGGTCCGCGTCGTGCAGCATGAGCGTCCGTACGTCGGGACGGCCGTCGGCGTCGGCCGTCGCCAGGGTCATGGTGTGCGGTTCGGGCTGCCCGGCGGCGACCGCCTCGGCGAACCAGCGGCGGAACAGCTGCAGGGGCCGCTCGGGCGTCGTGGCGGGGTCGAAGTCGGGCAGTTCGTTCTCCCAGACCCGCTGGGTGTGCAGAAGGGCGCGGAACGCGTCCCGCTGTTCGTCCTGATCGTCGTCCATGCGTCCATTCAACCGGTCTGACGGTTGTCGCGCCTTGGGACGGAAGCGCCGGCGGGGATCAGCTGGTTGATCCGCCGCCGGCGTGACAGGACAGGGACCTTCACTCGGTGTCGCTTCGATGCGTTGGTGCCCTACGGGCTTCCGTCTGTTCCGACGGGGTCGCCGTTACTTGACGGGCTTCTTTCCCGTGATGCCCAGATGGACCAACAGGGCGAGGTTCGGGCGCAGTTCGGCCTGCTTCACACCCCAGGCCTGGAAGCCCTTCTGGTGCGAGGCGACGCCCGCGAGCATCACGACCAGGGAGCCGGCCACGGCGGCGGGGACGACGTCCTTGTCGACCTTGCCCTTGGACTGGAGCTCCTTGACCGATTCCGTAAGGGAGTTGGTGACGGAGTTCATGATCCGCGTACGGATCCTGTTGAACCGCTTGTCCCCTTCGGCCGCGCCGAGATCGATGACACGCAGAATCGCGTCGTGCCGGCGCCAGAAGTCGAGGAATCCCTCGACCAGTTCCTCGGCTGTCTGCCAGCCGGCCTTGCCGGCCCAGGAGCGGCCGGAGACCAGTTCGGTCAACCCGGTGCCTTCCTTGGCCATTTCCTCGGCGAGTTCGAGGACGGCGCCCTCGACATCCGGGAAGTACTGGTAGAAGGTCGCGGGTGAAGTGCCCGCCTTCCGGGCCACATCGATGACTTTGACATCCCGATACGGCGAGGAGCTGAGCATCTCGCCGAGGCAGTCGAGTAGCTTCTGTCGCGTCGCCTGGCCGCGCCGACCAGCCACGCGGCCGTCGACGGTGCGTACTTGTCCTGTCATGCCGTCAGCTTACCGACGGGTGATCGGAGCGCGATTTGGCCGACTGCAAATGGGTTTCGGCCGCCTGGTTCCGGTGCGTGGACGGGCCCCGATATCCACACTCATTAGTGTTATCAACAGCCTGTGGACAACTTCGGTGGACAAGTTCGCGCGGGACCGGGGATCGGGTGGGGACAATTGGGCAATTGTTCTATTTAAGCGGGAAGGGAGTGGCGCGAGGGCGTGGAGAGAGCAGGGAGGGAGCGGGGGAGAGCGCGGAGAGGGCTGATGGGGTGGCGCGATCGGGACGAGACACCCCGTTCTGCCCCCGGGTTCGCAACCGGTGCCCCGGACAGGAAGAATCAGGGGGCACGGGGCCGTACCTTTGTGGCCCGTACGGGGAGGTGGCAGGCAAGTGGAGCAGCTGACGCAGCACGACCCGAGACGTATCGGCCCTTTCGAGGTGCTGGGACGGCTCGGAGCCGGCGGCATGGGGCTGGTCTATCTCGCGCGCTCGGCGTCCGGACGCCGGGTGGCGATCAAGACCGTACGGACCGAGCTTGCCGAGGACCAGCTGTTCCGGGTGCGCTTCACGCGTGAAGTGGAGGCGGCGCGCGCCGTCAGCGGCTTCTACACCGCGGCCGTCGTGGACGCGGACCCGCGGGCCGCCGTGCCCTGGCTGGCCACCGCGTACGTGCCCGCCCCCTCGCTCGAAGAGATCGTCAACGAATGCGGGCCCATGCCGGCCCAGGCCGTGCGCTGGCTGGCCGCGGGGATCGCCGAGGCCCTGCAGTCCATCCACGGCGCCAGCCTCGTGCACCGCGACCTCAAGCCGTCGAACGTGCTGGTGGTGGAGGACGGACCGCGCGTCATCGACTTCGGCATCGCGTCCGGCGTCTCCAACACCCGGCTGACCATGACGAACGTCGCCGTCGGCACCCCCGCGTACATGTCGCCCGAGCAGGCCAGGGACTCCCGCAGCGTGACGGGCGCGAGCGACGTGTTCTCGCTCGGCTCCACGCTGGTCTTCGCCGCCACCGGACACGCACCCTTCCACGGCGCCAACCCCGTCGAGACCGTCTTCATGCTGCTGCGCGAGGGCCCCGACCTGGCGGGCCTGCCCGCCGAGCTGCGGCCGCTCATCGAGTCCTGCATGCAGATGGACCCGCTGCGCAGGCCCTCGCCGGCCGATCTCCAGTCCCAGCTGGCCCCGCACCTCTTCGCCTCCGGCAGTGACGACAGCGGTACGGCATCGGCCTGGCTGCCCGATCTCGCCACGGCGATGATCGAGCGCCGCCGGGCCGGCGTACGCACCCCGTCGCCCGCCGCCGCCCGCCCCGACCCCGCGCAGGGACCGCCCCGGCCACCGCTGCCGCCCCAGCAGGGCCGGCCGCCGTCGCAGGTGCAGCCCCCGCAGGCGGGACAGCGCCAGGTGGGCGCGGGGCGTACGCCCGACTGGGACGCGGCCTGGCAGCCCGCAGGCGGCGGAAAGCACGGCGCGGGCGGCAGGGACGGTCAGCGCGGCCCAGGTCAGCAGGGCGGCGGACCGCAGGCCGGCGGCCAGCACGCCACGCCCGGCGGCCCCGTCCGGCTCTCCGGCTCACCCGTCCCCATCGGCCCGGGACCCCGCGCGGGGGACGGCCGCGGGGGCGCCGTCGCCGAGGCTGGCCCCGCCACCGGCTGGATCAGGCCCCCCGCGGGGCTGAACGGCACGGAGGCGCCCACCAGCGCCGTACCGTCACCGACCGCTGCTCACGGGCCAGGACCCACGCAGCCGGTCGTGCCGTCCCCCGAGGTGGCCCCGGCGCCCGGCCACGGCCGCTGGCGGCCCTGGCGGTTCCGGATGTCGAACGACGTCTGGGGAACGCCCGTCGTCGACGGCGATCTGCTGTACGTGACGTCCTTCGAGGTGCACGCCCTGGACGTGGCCAGCGGGCGGCGCCAGTTCAAGACCAGGGACGTGGCCTGGGCGATGGCCGTCGCCCAGGGCCGTATCCACGCCTCCGACGGACCCACGCTGTACGCGCTCGACGGCAAGGACGGCAGCGAGCGCTGGCGGCTCCAGACGGACGCCTGGGTGTACTCGCTCAAGGTCGACCGGGGCACGGTCGTCACCGGCACGCGCGGCGGCGGCGTCCAGGCCTGGGAGGCGTCGAGCGGCGAGAAGCTGTGGGAGACGAGCGGCGCGCAGAGCGACTTCGAGACGCCGGAGGCGGGCCCCGCCGTCTTCGACGGCACCGTCTACGTATGGCAGGACGCCCGCCTGCGCGCGCTGGACGCGCGCACGGGCACCGAGCGCTGGTCGTATCCCGTCGGTGACGCCGCGTCCTGCGGCGGTGTGCCCTTGCGGGTCACCCCCGCGCCGGACGGGTATCTGTACGTCTCGGCCGGGACCCGCGTCCTGTCCGTGGACATCGCGAGCGGCCGGGTGCGCTGGCACTTCGAGGCGCCCGCCGTTTTCCTTTCCCCGCCCGCCTTTGCGCCGGGGCCCGCCGTCACCGGCGGCGGGGTGTATCTCGCCGACTACCTCGGCACGGTCTACGCGCTCGACGCGACCACCGGCAAGGACCGCTGGCGCATCGCCACGGAGTCGCGCCAGTCGATCGAGCCGGTCCTGGTCGCCGACGGCAATGTGCACGTGGGCAGCGGCAGCGCGCTCTACACGCTCGACGCGGTGACGGGCACGCCCAAATGGCGCTTCGCCGCGGGCGGCGAGGTCATCGGCGCCCCGGTCGTCGCGGACGGGCGGCTGCACTTCGGCTCGGCCGACCACGTGCTGTACACCCTGGACGCGACCGGCGGGCAGCTGCGCTGGAAGCTGGCGACGGGCGGCGAGATCACGGGCTCGCCCGTGGCGCAGCGCGGTGTGGTGTACGCGTGCAGCAAGGACCGCTGCGTGTACGCGCTGGACGCGGTCAAGGGGACGGCGACGGGGCGCAGCGGCAGCCGCTGAGGCGGGGCGGGAGCCGCTGCGGCGGGGCGGCCTGCCCGGCCCGGGTGCCGGTCAGTGGCGCTGCGGGTCCCACGGCTCGGTCTTGCCCCAGGTCTGGGTGTCGCCGCTCTGCGCCGACGGGGGAGTGGGCCATTCGGGGTCGGACCGTCCGTCGGACCGTCCGTCCGGCGTCGGCTGCGGGTCTCCGTACGTCGGCTCGGTGTGCGACCCGTCCGTACCGTGCGACCCGTTGAGCGTGTGCGCGCCGCCCGACCCGTTGACTCCGGTGCCGTCGTACGCGGGCTCCCGCCGGCTGCGGACCGACTGCCGGCCGCTCATCACCACGGCGCCCAGCAGCAGCAGGACACCACCGGCCGCCGCGGCGCCGACGCCGAGCGCGAGGCCCGTGCCGTCGGTGTTGAGCGTGAGGCTGCCGCCGTTGGCCTGGCCCTGGCGGACCGTCCACAGGGCGGTCGCGGCGAGGGAGACCAGTCCTGCCAGCGCCACCAGCAGCCGTGAGCGCATCACGAGCCCGACCAGGGTGACCAGCGCGGCGAACGCGAAGGGCAGCACGATCGACTCGACGAGGCTGGGGGTTCCGGCGGAGATGCCGTCGAACAGGTCGCTGACGCGGTAGTCATGACCCACCCGGTGGTCGTACCAGGGCTTGAACACGCTCGCCACGCCTGCTGCCGCTCCGACGAGGGCGAGCACCGAGCCTATGACGTTCCGGACCATCGTCGGCCTCCTTGACTGGACTGCCGTGCGGACTGTCGTGCTGGTCGCCTGCCGCGTCTGCCGCGCGTCGTGCCGACGTTACGTCGGTTACCCCGTCCAGGCCGGATCACGCCCGGAACCACCCGGCCGTCGCTGGGCGTGTACATGCTGTTAGGAATGATCGGCAACACCTGAACGACTGACCAACTGGACCAACGGGGAAGGGACTCGGCCTTGCTGCGTCGACGTCTGAAATTCACGGCCGCCGTGGCTGTGGTGATGCTGGGACTGACGGGATTCTCGTCGTCCCACGGCCATGGACACGGTTCGAAGAGCAGCGGTCACTCCAGCGGAGGCGGCTGCTCCAGCTCGAAGACCAAGAACGGCACATACTCGGACCACGACTACGACGACGATGACGACTACGGCTCGTCGGGCGCCGACACGGCGGCGGACGACACGTACGACGACACGTACACGCAGAGTCCGACGCCCTCGGCGTCAGCTTCCGAACCGGTGGCCGAGACGGTCAGTTGCGCTCGCGGCGCCAAGGGCAAGAAGAAGGCCGTCACGTACAGCATGGTCCGGGTGACGGCACCGGACGGCGCGTTCGACGGACTGGACACCTACCGGGTCGACGTCGAATTCCAGGGCGCTTCCGGCACGAAGGTCGACACGGGGAGCGCGCTGGTCACCCTGGACGGCGGGGAGTCCCGGACGACGCGGGTGACGATGGACCACCCGGGCCGCGTCGCGCGGGTACGGGACTGCTACCCGACCGCCGTGCTGGACAACTGAGTTCAGGGGCTCTGGGATTCAAGGGCCGCACGCACTGCCGGGACGGCGACGTGGTCGGCCGCGGCGGCTCCCCCTCCGCGCCGCCGCGGCCGTTCCCCCGTCCCGAGAAGGTCTGTCAGATTGTGCGGATCGTGCTGCTGGTGCCGGTCGTGCTACGGCGCCGGCGGCGCGGGAGTGTGGTTGTCCTGCGTCGTGGCGGTGGACTTTCCCTTCGCCGGAGCCACGGGCGTGTGGTTGTCGAGCGGCTTCGGCACGCCGGCGTTCGCGGGCGGTGCGGGCGTGTGGTTGTCCATGGTGGTGAGTTCTTCGTTGTTCTCGGCAGTCATGGCTCGTCTCCCGTGTGTTCGGCGGCGCTGGCGGGGGACCCCTGCGCGGCGACTCCCCCGGGTGTCGCCGCGCAGGGATCCAGGGGGCCTCACTCGAACCGAGGAGTCCCCCCGGCGATCCGTCAGCTGCCCCCCGACGCGACGAATCGACACACTCAGCATGTCTTGTGAGCATAAACAATCGATGAACGCCCCGGTGCGGGGCTTGCGCCGCCTGTGCGCCACGTCACTGACGTGCTAGACGGACGCGCCGCCCATGCCGCTTACGCCGCCACCCGAGCCGCCTACGCCGCCGACAGCGGGCTGAGCAGACTCCGTACGTTCGACGCCTCCGGGGCGTCGCACTCCTCGTACAGCGCCAGGGCCTCGCGCCAGCAGACCCGCGCGCGGTCGCTCTGGCCGACGGTCTCCAGCGCCCGGCCCAGCACCGTCAGCACGCTCGCGCGGATCCGGTCTCCGCCGATGCACCCTATGGCGAGGGCCTGTTCGGCGTGCTGCGCCGCCTTGGCCGGCTGCCGGGCCGTGAGGTACGCCTCGGCCACGCGGAAGTGGGTCGTGCCCTCCCACAGCCGCTGCCGGTTCTTGCCGAACGTCGTCAGGGCCTCGTTGAGCTGGGTCAGGGCCTCTTGGTGGTTGCCCGCCTGGGTGAGCGCGACACCGAGCGCGTAACGGGCGTTCGCCAGCCGGAGGGTGAGGCCGAGGTGGTCGTAGATGTCGATGCCCTGCTGGGCGAGTTCGATGGCCTTGGCCGTACTGCCCTGGGAGAGGTGTATCCGGGAGAGGTTGCACAGGGCGCTCGCCTCGGCCGGACGGTTGTTGTCGGCGCGCGAACTCTCGATGGCGCGCAGCAGGAACGACTCGGCGTCGGCGAGCCGCCCCTGGTTGAAGGCGATGATGCCGCGGTCGTTCTCGGCCCAGAAGACCGGCGCCGGGTCGCCCGCGGCGCGGGCCAGCGGCTCGATGTGCCGGGCCTCCTCGTCGGCCTCGGCGTAACGGCCCGCCACCAGATGGACGTTGGTCAGGGTGGTCCTGGCCCGGCCCTCCGCGTGACGGTCGCCCGTCGCGTGCGCGGTCGCCCGCGCGGACAGGGCGGCCGACTCGTACTGCTTCGAGTTGGCGCCCGACTCGGCGAGGTCCTTCGCCGCCCACAACAGGTCGACGGCCTTGCGGAGTTGCGTGCCACGCGAGGCGTGATGGGCACAGGCGAGCAGACAGTCCGCCTCGGTGTAGAGCCAGTCGAGGGCCGTCTGCCGGTCGTCGAACGACAGGCCCTGGTACGCGGTCGGCGCCAGGTGGTCGATGAGCCGGTCACCCGGCCGCTCGATCGCGTAGACCTCCGCCGCCGTCGCCAGATAGAAGTCCAGCAGCCGGGAGAGCGCCGAGGCGCAGTTGCTGGAGGAGTCTTCGTCCCGCTGGGCGCATACACGCGCGTAGAGACGGACCAGGTCGTGGTAGCGGTAACGGCCCGGCGCGGCGGATTCGAGGAGCGAGGTGTCGACCAGCGACTCCAGCACGTCCTCCGCGTCGTGCAGCGGCAGGTCCAGCACGGCAGCGGCGGCGGCGAGGGACATGTCGGGCCCGTCGGCCAGGCCGAGGAGCCGGAACGCCCGTGCCTGGGCGGGTTCGAGCTGTCCGTACCCCAGCTCGAACGTCGCCTTGACGGCCAGATCGCCCGCCTGCAGTTCGTCCAGCCGCCGCCGTTCGTCGGCGAGCTTCGCGGCGAAGACGGACACGGTCCAGGTGGGGCGGGCGGCCAGCCGGGACGCGGCGATCCGGATCGCCAGCGGCAGGAACCCGCACGCGGCGACCACGTCCAGCGCGGCCTTGCGCTCCGAACTCACCCGCTCCTCACCGACTATGCGGATGAACAACTGGAGCGCTTCTTCGGGCGACATCACGTCCAGGTCGACCAGATGCGCCCCCGCCAGGTCGACCATCCGGACCCGGCTGGTGACGAGCGCCGCGCACCCGGTGGTGCCGGGCAGCAGCGGACGGATCTGCGCCGCGTCCCGCGCGTTGTCCAGCAGGACGAGGATGCGCCGGCCGTCGAGGGTGGAGCGGTAGAGCGCGGAACGCTCGTCGAGGGTGTCGGGGATGGCCGTGTCCGGGGTGCCGAGCGCGCGCAGGAAGGCGCCCAGGACCGTCTCCGGCTCCGCCGCGCGGGCGCCCGCGCCCATGAGGTCGACGTACAACTGCCCGTCGGGGAAGTGCGGTCGCGCCTCGTGCGCGATGTGCACGGCGAGCGTCGTCTTGCCGACACCGCCGATGCCGGCGAGCGCGGACACCGCCATGACGGACCCCTCGGCGGCGGTCAGCCGCCGTCCCAGATCCCGTACGAAGGCGGCGCGTCCGGTGAAGTCCGGCACGGTCGCCGGGAGTTGCGCGGGCCTCATGACGGCCTGGATCGGTACGGGCTCCTCGACGGGCCGGGCCAGCTCGGCGTCGGCCTGGAGGATGCGCTGCTGCAACTGGGACAGTTCGGGGCGCGGATCGACGCCCAGCTCGTCGGCGAGCAGCCGGCGCGTGTCCGCGTACACGGCAAGCGCCTCGGCCTGCCGCCCGCTGCGGTAGAGGGCGAGCATCAGCAGCTCGCGCAGCCGCTCCCGCAGCGGCTGCGCCGCGGTGAGGGCGGTCAGTTGGGAGATCGCCTCGGCGTGCGAGCCCAGCTCCAGATCCAGGTCCAGCAGCGCCTCGGTGAGCTGGAGCCGCCACTCTTCGAGGCGGGCGCGCTGCGCCTCGGCGTACGGGCCCGGTACGGAGGCGAGGGGTTCGCCGTCCCAGAGCCCGAGGGACTTGCTGATCAGCTCACGCGCGGTGGAACGGTCGCCCGCTGACCGCGCCTTCTCGGCGTCGGACGCCAACTCCTGCGCCACGTTCAGGTCGAGGGCTTCGGGGCTGGTGCGCATCGCGTACCCGCCGGACTCGCTGACGAGCACTCCTGCGGACAGGATCTTGCGGAGCCGGGACGCGTACGTACGAACGGCGGCGAGCGCCTGCGACGGCGGCTCGTCGCCCCACAGCGCGTCGATCAACTCGCCGGAGGTGGCGGTACGTCCGTCGCGCAGGAGCAGGGCGGCCAACAGGGCGCGCTGCTGCGGCGACCCCGAAGGCAGCACTTCACCACCGCGCCAGGCCCGCACGGGCCCGAGCACGCTGAAGCGCAACTCGCCTTCCTGGTCAACTACCGCCGGAGCCCACTGCTCCGGTACACGCGGCCCGATGTCCCGGTCCATAGCTCCCCCTGCCCTGCACTGCTGGTTTCGCCTTCGACAGTCTGCCTTGTCCAGGGCGGGTGCGTCAGCTGTGGGTAGCGGTCTGCACAAGCCCTCGACAGGTGGGGAGGGTCGATTTGGGCGGTTGTGGGGCGGGGGCCGGGGGTTGACGGGGCGACGCGGCAGCCTGCCGAGGAGCTGGCCTCCGGGTCTGGGCGGGGTGTCAGGCCGTCCAGGGTGAGATCGGGCAGGCGTTCGGCCTGCGGACGCCGCTCGGGGCTCGCCGAGGTGAGGGCGATGCCTTCGAGTGCGGCACCCAGGTCGGTGGGGCCGATGTCGGTACGGATCGCGCCGGCGGCCGTGCAGGCTTCCATCAGGGTGGTGATGGCGGCCTGGGCGGGCATCGACGTGAGCGAGGTCGTGGTGCGCCCGACGGTGCAGGGCTGAGGGCGCGGGGTGCATGAGCCGGGGGCTGTGCGGGCCCGGAAGTTAGGTGAACCGGGGGCCGCCCCTTTCTGTTGAGTGTCGCGGTTGCGGTCCGGCCGTCAAGGGCGCTCCTGCGTCGCGTCGCTTCGCGATGGGCTGCGCCCACCCTTGACGCCCGAACCTCCACCGCAAAGGAAGGCTGGGGGGGGGCGGCCGGGGGGCTCCACGGACCAGACCGGCCGTCGTGACGGGTGCTTGGCCGACTGCGGGTGCCACGCGGCAGTTGCATGGGGGGACTCGGCCCGGCCAAGCGTCCACCCAAGCCGGGTATCGGGTGAGACTCATGCCCCGCTGGTCACCGTGAGCGGGTGTGGAACTCGGCTTGTCCCCCCTGCGAGCTACGTGCAGGTGTCCACTGCGTGGTGACGAATGTGCGCCGTCAGATCCATAGCGTTCAACACATGCCGCGGCGCTCCGGCCGCGGGTTCTGAACGAAGGGTTTTCACGATGAGCCGCAACGGCAAGGCATCCGCTGTCATCGCACTGTGCTGCACCGTGGCCGGTGCCGGGCTTGTCGGTGTCGGGAGCGTAGCGACTGCGGCGGCGGACACGGTCGCCGTGGCCGGTGCCCAGGGCAGGGCGCACGGCGGGGACGTGTTCACCGGCACCAAGAAGATCAAGGTCGACGGCAAGTCCGTGAACGTCTCCTGCGCGGGCCGCCCGGTGCGGCACCAGCCCGTCGTCGTTCTTCTGCACGGCGGCGGGGACTCGCTGGAGACCATGGCCGGCATCCAGCAGACCCTGAGCGAGAAGAACCGGGTCTGCTCCTA
The DNA here is from genome assembly GCF_036084755.1 of Streptomyces sp. NBC_00370. Classification (NCBI taxonomy): domain Bacteria; kingdom Bacillati; phylum Actinomycetota; class Actinomycetes; order Kitasatosporales; family Streptomycetaceae; genus Streptomyces; species Streptomyces sp. NBC_00370. The sequence continues at coordinate 3,670,452 of NZ_CP107968.1, read as the reverse complement.
TGACCGGCTCGGCGCCGGTGCCAGCGACCAGCCCGACGGACCCCAGTCCATCAAGGACAGCGGAAAGATCCTGACCGGCGTACTCGACCGGGTCGCCGGTGACGCTCCGGTGGTGCTGGCCGGACACTCGCTGGGCGGGCTGTTCGCCGCCAGGTACGCCCCCGATCACCGCGACAGGGTCAAGGGCCTGGTCCTGATGGACGCCACCTCACCGACCCAGAGCGCCGATCTCATCAACGAGGTCCCGGCGTCCGCCACCGGCATGGCACCCGAACTGCGCGACCAGACCCTGGCGATCCTCAAGGGCGACAACCCGGAGAAGCTGGTGGTACCGGATGGCAAGGTCCGCTCCGCGGGGCACATCCCGGTCGAGGTGATCAAGCACGGCAAGCAGTACCTCGCAGCCGTTCCCGAGTACGGCCAGGCGATGGAAGACGGCTGGACCAAGGGGCAGCACAAGTGGCTGGGCGTCTCCAGCCGCAGCCACCTGAGCGTTGCCAAGAACAGCGAGCACTACATCTACGTCGACCAGCCCGAGCTTGCCGTCAAGGCGATCCAGCGAGTCACCGCTCAGGTTGCCTCGCACCAGGCGTAGCCCCGGATCATCTAGGCGGGGTGCGTCGTGAAACGCCTCAGGCGGTAGGTGGTCGGTTGCGCCAGGCGGCTCTCTCGGCCGTTAGCCGCCGTCGTCTCTTCCCCTGCCCAGGCACCCACCCAGGATCGCCCCTCCGTGTCGGCCTGATGTGCCCTGAGGCGCGCCTAACGCAACACGGGACGCAAGAGATGCCCGATGGTCGCCCCACGAACCATCCCCCGTCCCTCCAGTCACACGTGTCCCACCGAGGGTGACCAGCGGGGCATGAGTCTCAGCCGCTACCCGGTGGGGGTGGACGCCGAGCTGGCCCGAGTCCCCCCATGCAACTGGTGCGTGGCACCTGCCAGTCGGCCAAGCACCCGTCACGACGGCCGGTCTGGTCCGTGGAGCCCCCCGGCCGCCCCCCCTCAAAGAAGCACTTGCGGTGGAGGGGCGGGGGTCAAGGGTGAAGCGAAGCGCAATCGGCGAAGCCGACGCGACGAAGGAGCGCCCTTGACGCCCGGACCGGAGCCGCGACACTCAAACCTCAGGGGCGGCCCTGCGGGCGGCTAATCTCGGCGGTCGCGGAGGTTCGGGATCATGCGTCCTGACCCGCTGTCGGGGCACAGCGAGTGGCCGCACTCGCACTTGGGCCAGCGCAGTGCGGACCCGGGGACGAGGTCGGCCCCTTCGGCTTCGTAGCCGTCGTCCCCGCCGTTCAGTCCGTCCGCCGACTTCTGCACGATGAGCATCCCGTTCGTGCCGAACTCCGCCGTCAGGCGCGACAGGAAGCGTCGTGCCTTGCTCTGTGTCATTCCGACCATCGCCTCAATCCGTCGAGTACGCGTTCCAGGAGTTCCGTGGTGACGGGGTCGGGCGCCAATCGCCAGAAGCCCCAGCCCTGGACGGTGGCCTGAAGTTCCCTCAGGTCGGGCGGGTGCTGCTGGTCGACGTCCTGGTCGCACATGAGAGCTGTGCCTTCCGTCATCGCTTTCATCACTGTCTGTGCCTCAAGCGTCGGCTTCTGTGAGTACGCTCAACAGGGGGGAAGCGTTGACATTCGGACGTTTCAATGAAAGAGGGTGCGACGTGGCGTACGCAGACGATCTGGACCCGTCCGATTCCGTGCTGGCGTTCTACGCCACGGATTTACGACGGCGTCGCGAGGCTGCGGGCATGTCGCAACGGGCGCTGGCGAAAGCGGCGTTGATGGCGCCCTCACTGCTCAACAAGATCGAAGCCGCGAAGCGGCTACCGACGAAAGAACTGTCGGTGCTGGCCGACGAGCTGTTCGGGACGGGTGACCACTTCCGGCGGCTGTGGCCGCTGGTGATGAAGTACGCCTACCCGAAGTGGTTCCGGCCGTTCGTTGAGCTTGAGGAAGCCGCCTCGCAGATCCGGTCGTTCCAAGTGCAGGTCGTGCCCGGGTTGTTGCAGACAGAGGACTATGCACGCGCGGTGCTATCCGAGGGCCGGATCAACCGGGACAGGGTTGAGGAGCTGGTCACAGCCCGGCTCGAACGGCAGCGCATCTTGGAGCGTGAGGAGCCTCCGGAGCTGTGGATGGTGCTCGATGAGAATGTGCTTCGCCGCCGCATCGGGAGCGTTGACACGATGCGTGGTCAACTAGAACGTCTTCTGACCGCCGCTCAGACGCCCAGCAACGTCGTGCAGATTGTTCCGTTCGATGTCGGAGGGCATGCGGGGGTTGGCGGACCGTTCTCTGCTCTTGCGATGGACGAGGGGCCGGATGTCGTCTACGTAGACGGCTTTTTGCAGGGGCAGATCTTCGCTGAAATTGAGCACGTCAGGGCCGCGACGCGCACCTATGATTTGCTCACGGCCGATGCCCTTTCGACCGACCGGTCGATCCACATGATCGCCAACGCCTTGAAGGAACTGAGACCATGATCAGCGCGAGCAGCCTGCCGGACGTGGTGTGGCTCAAGTCCAGCTACAGCAGCAATAACGGCGGCGACTGCGTCGAGGTCGCCCCCAACCTTCCCGGTGTCGTCCCCGTCCGCGACTCCAAGCGGCCCGCCGGCCCCGTGCTCATGCTCGCTCCCGCCGCCTGGGCCGACTTCGTCGCGTACGCCGGGCTTCAGGAACGACGCTGATGGCCGTACGCCGTGTCGTGCCCAACCTCCCGGCCGAGTCGGAGTCTGAGACCCCGGAGAAGAACCGGGAGTTCTACGGGCTGCTCGGCTTCGAGGAGGTCATGAACCACGGGTGGATCATGACGCTCGCCTCTCCCTCGACCCCGGCCGCGCAGATCAGCTTCATGACCCGCGACAAGACCGCGCCCGTCAACCCCGACCTGAGCGTCGAGGTGGACGATGTGGATGCCGCCTACGCGGTCGTGCTGGAGAGCGGGGCGGAGATCATCCACCCGTTGCAGGACGAGGAATGGGGCGTGCGGCGGTTCTTCGTTCGCGATCCCGGCGGACGCGTCATCAACGTGCTGGGCCACCGCTGACCGTCACCCCGCGCCAGACCCGCGATGACTTTGCGGGCCCGCCTCCGTCTTACCTGGTGCAAGCCACTCCCGACGAACTACGAACTACGAACTACGGGCTCCGGCGGCGGATCTCCTCCGCCGGGTACGGCGTCTGTCTGCTCTCGTCCCGCAGCTCGCGGAAGAATTCCGTCACCACCACGGCGAGTGGCGCGTACCGCGTCAAAATCGACGCCGCGGCCGCCGGGACTCCTGTGGGGTGCTTGCCTTGCGCGTACGCCCCCAGCAGCTCCTGCCGTTCTCTCCCTCCCAGCCCCTTCAACCCCGTGACCAGCCAGTTCGCCAAGTACGAGAGCGCGTACACGCGGTCGTACGACGGGTGCTCGTCGATGAAGTCGACCTCGGCGGGGGACAGGTCGAAGCGCGGCGACGTCGCCAGGCCGTAGTCCGTGAAGTACAGCCGGCTGCCGTCCGTGAGGATGTTCTCGAAGTGGACGTCCATGTGCAGCAGCCCGTTGTCGTTCATGAAGGCCGTCCCGGCCTCCAGCTCCGCCTCCACCATCGCGCACGCCGCGTCCACCGCCGCGTCGCCCGCCTCCACCTGCTGCCCCAGCCACTGGTGCAGGTTCCGCGGGATGTATTCCAGGAACAGCGCCACGCTCGCCGAGGAACCCCGGCGGGCTTCGATCTGGTTCCGTACGGCCGATCCGCCGCCCCAGTAGGCGACGGACGCTTCGACGTCGGCCAGTTCGTCCGGCAGGGGAGCCGAGTCCGGCAGCACCCGCCAGTGGTACATCAAGGGGAAGCCCTCGTATGCGCCGGCGAGCACCCAGTTCGTGGTCATCGTATGCGCGGCGAGTTCTCGCCAAGTCCCGAAGCTCGGCCCGGCGATGTTGTACTGGCAGAAGGGCTGCAGGTCGAACAGGTTCGCCGTGGAGTGCACGTTCTCCGGCTGTCGCTCCAGGTCGGTCAGCGGCACCCGCTTCACGAAGACAGGACTGCCCGCCACCTCCAGCAGCGCCGACTTCCCGCCGATCCCCGTACCGAGCGGCTCGGCCGCCTCCAGCAGCTCCCGCAGCGCGCGGTCGCTGATCAGGGCCAGAGCGGTGGAGACGGCACCGTAGGCGGCGAGTCGGGACTGGTGCGCGAGGCGCGCCTGGTGCGCGAGGCGGGCATCGCGCGTATCGCCGGCATCGTGCGTGTCGCCGGCGTTGTGCGCGAGATGCGGCATGTTACGAGGCTCCCGGTGCGGCGGATTCCAGCTCGGCGATGCTGCCGGACATGATCGTCCGTACGTGCTCGGTGATGTGCTCCGGCGACCAGTCCCACCATGCCACTGCCAGCAGCCGGGCCACGTCCTCCGCGCTGTAGCGGGTGCGGATGAGCCGGGCCGGGTTGCCGCCGACGATCCCGTAGTCCGGCACGTCCGACGTGACCACCGAGCCCGCGCCGATGATCGCGCCGTGGCCGATCCGTACGCCCGGCAGCACCGTCGAGCCGTACCCGAACCAGACGTCGTTGCCGACGACGGTGTCGCCGCGGCTCGGCAGGCCGGTCAGCAGGTCGAAGTGGTCGGACCACGAGCCGCCCACCGTCGGGAAGGGGAAGGTCGACGGGCCGTCCATACGGTGGTTGGCGCCGTTCATGATGAACCGCACGCCCGTCCCCAGCGCGCAGAACTTCCCGATGACCAGCTTCTCCGGGCCGTAGTGGTACAGCACATTGCGCGTCTCGAAGGCGGTCGCGTCGTCCGGGTCGTCGTAGTACGAGTACTCCCCGACGTCGATCAGCGGTGACGTGATCAGCGGCCGGAGCAGCACCACCCGTGGCTGGCCGGGCATGGGATGGAGCACCGTCGGGTCGGCGGGCACAGGCATGGCGGGCGGTTCCTTCCTACGGCTGGGCGGGGCCCGCCCCATGATCTGGCTGGGCGGGACGCCCCATGATCGCAGCGCCGTGCCCGCCGGGACACGGAATTACCGCGGGTGCGGCCCGGCCCCGAGGCCCCACAGCGACGCCCACTGCCCCGCCGTCAGGTCCTTCGGCAGTGTCCGCTGTGACACCTGGTTGGCCCGCAGCCAGCCGGCGAGGTCCCTGCGGTCGAACTGCCCGGTCCTGGTGAGGATGTCGGGCAGTCCGCGCCCCCGCCCCGTGAAGACCCGCCCCACGAAGTCCTGGTACCGCTTGCGGTCGTCGACGAGCGGTCGCGGTCTGCGGTGCACCGTGAGCAGTCCGCCGTCGACCGACGGCACGGGACGGAAGGCGCGGGCCGGGACGCGGGAGTGCAGGGCGAAGTCGTACCAGGGCCACCAGCGCGCGGTCATCATGCTCGCGCCGCCCACCCCGGCCCTGCGCCGCGCGACCTCCCACTGGACCAGCAGGACGGCCGACTGCCAGTGGTCGGCTGCGAGTACGCGCCGGACGATCGCGGTCGTGAGATGGAACGGCAGGTTCCCGACGAGTACGTACGGGTCCCGCGGCAGCGCGCAGCGCAGGATGTCGTCGCATACGACGGTGACATGACCGGGGGTACGGCTGTGCAGGCGGCGGGCGCGGCGCGGGTCGATCTCGATCGCCGTCATCGGGTGGCCGAGCCGGCTCAACGGGACGGTCAACGCGCCGTCGCCTGGGCCGATTTCGACGATCCGGCTGCTCGTACGGCCGACCGAGTCGGCCACCTCGTCAGCGATGGCGGCAATGACGGCGCGGTCGGTGAGGAAGTTCTGGCCGAGCTCGTGTCGGCCGCCCGGATAGGGCTGATGCATGGGAGTGCTCCGCGTGGAATCTTCGGAGCCGGGGCGGGGCAGTACGGAACACCGCACCGGCGAGGACTCGTTACGCGGCGGAGCTGAGCGATGGAGAGGGAATCAGACCAGCTCGCCGCATGCGCGGCGCAGCTTTACGAAGAAGGCGCAAGACATGACGGCGACCCTAGCCGCCGACCGCGTCCGGGCGCTCGGTATTTTCCGCCGCCGCGACCGTACTGACATGGCGCTGCTGTCCAACCGCTTGACGCGCTGCGGTGGGGGCACTAGAAATCACATGCTGAGAGAGCGCTCTCAGCTACCTGAACAGAGTCAGCTACCTGAACAGAGTCAGCTACCTGAACAGAGTCAGACAACTGAACAGAGTTGGAGAGTCACAGAGTTCGATCCGTGCACGCCCCCACCGTGCACACGCCGTCCGCCCTGCACACGGTCCCCACCCGGCAGGCGACGGCGGCTTCGATTCCCCCCACATGGGCCCGCACGACTGAGCCCATTCGGAACAGGAGAACTCGCATGTTCAGCGGACACCATCAGCTCCAACCAGGCAGCGACGGCCGCCGGCCGCGCCGCTCCCGGGCGCGGATCGTCCTCACCGCGCTGACCGTCGGCGCCCTCGGCGTGGCCGGCCTCGCAGCCGTCGCGCCGACCGGTGGCGCCGCCACCCCCGCGGAAGCGCCCGTCGTGGCGAAGGCGGCCGCGGCCCCGGCCGCCGTACCCGCGCCGCCCTCGGGCTTCACCACCACGTGGAGCGACGAGTTCGACGGCCCGGCCGACACCGGCGTCGACACCGGTACGTGGAAGTACGACACCGGACCCGGCAGCAACTTCGGTACGGGCGAGATCGAGACGATGACCGACAGCACGGCCAACGTCTTCCACGACGGCAACGGGCACCTCGTCCTGCGCGCCCTGCACGACGGCACCGACCCCAACACCGGCTGGACCTCCGGCCGGATCGAGACGCAGGACGACTCGTTCGGCGCGCCTCCCGGTGGCGTCGTCATGATGGAGTCGTCCATCCAGCAGCCGGACGTCACCACCGAGAACGGCGCGGGCTACTGGCCGGCGTTCTGGATGCTGGGCCAGCCCCTGCGGACCGGCACCACCTGGCCGACCTCCGGCGAGGTGGACATCCTGGAGGACGTCAACGGCCGCAGCTCGGTCTTCGGCACCCTGCACTGCGGGGTCTCGCCGGGCGGACCGTGCAACGAGTCCAGCGGTATCGGCAGCGGTGAACACGCCTGCCCCGGCTGCCAGTCGGGCTACCACACGTACGCGGTGCAGATCGACCGCTCGACCTCACCCGAGCAGATCCGCTGGTACCTCGACGGTGACAACTACTACACGCTCGACGCCACCGCTGTGGACGCCGACACCTGGGCGAAGGCCGTCGACCACCCGTTCTTCATCATCTACGACCTCGCCATGGGCGGCGGCTTCCCCGGCGCGTTCGGGGGCGGACCCAACGCCGCCACGATTTCCGGTGGTCAGATGAACATCGACTACGTCGCCGTCTACAACAAGGCGCCGTAACAAGGCTTCGTAGCCGGTAGAACAGCCGGTAGAACAGCCGCGGAACAGCCGAGAGAACAGCCGACAGAACATCCAGAAGAGACGGGGCGGTCCGGACCTCACGTCCGGGCCGCCCCGCCCGCTGTCCCGCACGCCGCCTCGTCCGCTGTCCCGCAAGCCGTCCGGTTCAGCCGCAGATACAGCAGCGCACCGCCCGTCACCACCAGCGGCCAGAGCAGATAGACGCCCGACATCACGAGCAGGGCCACCACGGCGACCAGCGCGGCGACCGCCGCCGCCCGTCCCTTGCTGCGCCTCGGCAGCAGCCGTACGGCGGCGGCGACACCGATCGCGTACACCGCGACGAACGAGCCCGTCGTCATCAGTACCAGCGGCCGGGGGCCGACCCCCGCCATGCTCACCCCGGCCAACGCGCAGAACCCCAGGGCCGATACGACCGCGAGGCTGCGCCTCGGCACCTCGCCGACCACGCTGCCGCGCGTCAGCCAGCCGGGCAGCGCGCCGTCCCTGCCGAGGGCGGCGCCGAGTTTGGCAGCGCCCGCGTAGTAGGCGTTCATCGCGCCGAGCGTCAGCAGCACGGCTGCCGCCGCCGCGAGGTACCGCGCGTTCCCGCCGATGCCCCGCGCCATCAACTCGCCGAGCGGCGCGTCCGATCGGGCGGCCGACGGGCCGAGTACGGTGACGACGGCGAAGGCGACGCCCAGATACAGCACCCCGACCACCACGACGGCGATCCCGGCCGCCCGGGGCAAGTCCCGCTCCGGGCGCCGGAATTCGGCCGCGAGGTGGGTGATCGCCTCCCATCCTGCGAAGCTCCAGACCAGCAGCGCCGCCGCTGGACCGACCGCCGTCCAGCCGTGCGGTGCGAACGGATGGAGGTTCGCCGTGTGCGCATGCGGCAGCGACAGCCCGACCGCGAGCAGCAGCAGGACGACGAGCAGCGCGGCCAGGGCGAGTTGGATCCGGCCCGTCACCTGGAGGCCGACGGCGTTGGCCACCGTGACGACCACCATCAGCGCCGCCGCCGTGATGACGGTGGTCGGGGTGCCGCCACCGAGCGCCGACGAGACGTACGCACCGCCGAAGAGCGCGGCGGCGCTCGCGCCCGGCGGTACGGCGAGGTAGAAGCACCAGCCGACCGTCGCCGCCGTACGGTCGCCGAAGGCCAGCCGGGCGTACGTCGAGACGCCTCCGGCGTCGGGGTAGCGGGCGCCGAGCGCTGCGAACGTCGCGGCGAGCGGCGCCGACAGGACGACCAGCGCCAGCCAGGCGAGCAGCGAAGCGGGGCCCGCCGTCTCGGCGGCGAGTGCGGGCAGGGCGATGACGCCCGTGCCCAGTACGGCCCCTACGTAGAGGGCGGCGCCTTGGAGGGTGCTGAGCCGGCCGACGGCGGCGGTACCGGCGGCGGAAGGGCCGGGGACGGCTGTTTCGCTGGTCATGAGGGCCAGCTTCACGGCCTCCGCCGCCACCGGCCATCGGCAGAAACGACAGGGTGCGCATAATTACCGCCATGAGCGCCACCAGCCGTGCCGATCGCCCCAGCCGTCCCCACGTCGTCGCCCTCGCCGTCACCGACGCCGCGCCCATCTTCGAACTGGCCATCCCCTGCGAGGTCTTCGGCGTCGACCGCGACGACCTCGTCTCGCCCTGGTACGAACTGCGCCTGTGCGCCGCCGAGCCGGGGCCGCTGCGCACGGCGGCCGGGCTGCGCGTCGACACCCCGTACGGTCTGGACGACATGGCGGCAGCGGACACCGTGATCGTCGCCGCCTGCGCACGCCGCGTACAACTCGCGCCGCCCCAGGGTCTGCTGGAAGCGGTGCGCGCCGCGCACGGTCTCGGCCGCCGGATCGTGTCGCTGTGCAGTGGCGCCTACGTACTCGCGCAGGCCGGCGTGCTGAAGGGGCGGGCCGCCACGACGCACTGGATGAACACGGGCGACTTCGGGCACCGCTTCCCCGACGTCGACTTCCGGCCCTCCGCGCTCTACACCGAGGACGGCACGGTCCTGACCTCGGCGGGCAGCGGGGCCGCCGTCGACCTGTGCCTGCATCTGGTGCGCGGCGACTTCGGCTCGGCGGTCGCCAACGAGGTGGCGCGCCGCATGGTCGTACCGCCGCACCGGGAGGGCGGGCAGACGCAGTACGTCACTCCGCTGGTGCGGCCGACGGAGGACGCGGGGCTCGAACCCGTACTGCGCTGGGCGCGGGGCAACCTCCACGAGCCGCTGACCGTACGGCGGTTGGCGCGGGAGGCGCAGCTCGGTGAGCGCACCTTCGCCCGCCGGTTCCGCGAGACGATGGGCACGACACCGTTGCAGTGGGTGCTCCAGCAGCGGGTGCGCTTCGCGCAGGAGCTGCTGGAGACCACGGACGAGCCGGTGGAGGTCGTCGCGCGGCGTACCGGCTTCGGTTCGGCGACCAACCTGCGCTACCACTTCAGCAGGACGACGACGGTCTCACCGCAGACGTACCGGCACGTGTTCCGGCACCGCGCCGCTGCCGCCGGGTGACGTGCCCCGCTCGTCAGGCCGGGCCGCCGCCGGGTGACGCGCCCCGCTCGTCCGGCCGTGCCACCCCGGGGCTGAAGCGGCACTCCACCGTCACTCGCCCAGGAACACCGGGTTCGTGAAGGCCGCCAGCGGGCCCGGCAGCCCCGGGACCGTCGGCGCGTGGCGGACCTCGGCGCGTACGTAACTCGCGTACGAGGCCGTCGTCGTCCACTCGACCGTGCCCGCGCCCGACTCCGGCAGCGGCGCGGTGTAGAGCGTGCCCTGGTCGGTGACGAACTGGGCCGTGCAGCCGGGGGCGCCGGTCACCTCCAGCCGTACCGTCACGCTGTCCTTCTCGTCGACCCGCAGCCGGTCGCCGATGCCGGCGTGCTTGCCGCGGCCGCCCGAAGCGCCGAAGGTGAGCGACACCTTCGCCGATTCGGCGACGTAGCTGTGCCCGGCGCGCAGACCGGCCAGGATCGCCGTGCGGGAGAGGTCGTCGGCCAGGACGACGGTCTGCGGCGTGCCGATGGCGTCGGGGTCCCGGTGCGCGTCGCTGTTGCCCATCGCGGGCGTCCAGGCGCGGCCCGAACGGGCCGAGGTCACCAGGCTGTTGTCCCAGTCGGCGAGGGAGACCTCGTCGTCCACGGTGTAGGGGCCGTTCCAGACCTCGACGGCGTCCGCGTCACCGAAGCCGAACTTCCAGTTGCAGCCGATGCAGGTGGAGTGCGGGTGCGCGGGTACGACCAGGCCGCCGGCGCGGCGTACCTCGCGCGCGTAGTGGCCGAAGCGGTTGTCGCGTGCGCGGTAGCGCCAGTCGATGAAGGTGCCCGGGTCGGTGGAGATGGCGAGGACGTGGCCGTTGCGGGTGGTGATCTCCTCGCCGACGAGGATCAGCAGGTCGTCGTCCCACAGGCCGTCCCACGCGCCGTGCGCCGAGTACGTGTTGTGGTCGCTGCTGTGCATGAAGTCGAGTCCGGCGGCGCGGGCCAGCGCCGCGATCTCGGCGGGGGTGCGCTTGCCGTCGGAGTGCACGGAGTGCAGATGGCAGTCGCCCCGGTACCAGGCCCTGCCGCGGCCCTTGGCGCGCTCCGGCGGGTAGACCGGCTTCGGGGTGGCCGCCGTGGGGCCGTAGGTGAGCGTGATGGTGATCGAGTACGCGAGGCCCTGCGGCGCCACCGTGTAGGGGCCGAGCGCGATGTGCCAGGTCCCGGCGCGCACCGGGCCCGCGATGTAGCCGGGCGTCGCCTCGTCGGCGCGGAGGAAGAACTCCGTGCGCGCGCCGCCCGACCAGCCGCGGAAGCCCCGGCCGCCGAGATCGGTGCCGCGCTCGTCGAAGATGCCGATGTCGAGGGCGTTGCCCTGGGTGCCGGCCGGGACGGCGGGCCGCTCGTAGCTGTACGCGACGCGGATCTCGCTGGTCCCGCGCGGTACCTCGACGGGCAGATGGACGAAGTCGGGGGAGCCGGGCGGCAGGGTGCCGGTGACGGTCCTGGTCGTGGTCCGACCGGCACCGGTCCCGTCACCGCCGGCGGCACCGGCACCGGCGCCTGCTGAAGGTGCGGCGTTCGCGAAGCTCACAGTGGACAACGTAAGCGCGGCGGCGGCTCCCGTCATCACGAGACCCCTCCTGCCGAGGGATCCGGTTGACGACTCTTTATCCGCATGGTCATTTTCGGTCATGCCGGCGACTCCCGGGAGGTCTGGACGCGGTCAGCTGCCACTGTTGTGCCGGGGGGTGAACCCCACGGCAAGGCAAGGGGGTCGGCCGGTTTCCGGCAGGCGGACGGCCGTCGCCGACCGGGCCGCGTTCCGTCGCGGGTCGGGGCAGCGGCCGGATCAGGCGGGGGCTGAAGGGGGTCGTGCAGGGGTGGTGTCCGGAGCGTAGAGCGTGATGTGTGGCGCGTCTCGGCGGTGGCTCCGCGTCTGGCGAGTACGCGCCGTAAATCATGCAGCGCAGGACACGACCCCGGAACGGCCTCCGGCAACAACGGCAACCACAACCCCGCACCCCGAGCCGCGCCGGACGGCGACCCCGTGCCGGACGGCGACACCGCGCAGGACACGACCCCGGAGCGGCACCCGGCAACAACCGCAACCAAGACCCGCACCCCCGCCGGACGGCGACCCCGTACGGTGAGCTGCGTCTCTGACCAGGCTCGTCACCGATCAGAACCCGGCGCCGTACGTATCCTCGAAGGATGACTACGCGCGTGCCTGAGGATTCCGGGACCGACCAGCCCGCCGGACCCGCCGGACCACCGACCGCCAACTCCATGCGGCGCGCCCTCAAACGGGCGCGGGACGGTGTCGCGCTGGACGTCGCCGAGGCTGCCGTACTGCTCCAGGCCCGCGGCGACGACCTCACCGATCTCACCGCGTCCGCCGCCAAGGTCCGTGACGCCGGTCTCGCCGCCGTCGGGCGGCCCGGCGTGATCACGTACTCCCGCAAGGTGTTCATCCCGCTGACGCGGCTGTGCCGCGACAAATGCCACTACTGCACCTTCGTCACCGTCCCCGGCAAGCTCCGCCGCGCCGGGCACGGCATGTTCCTCTCGCCCGACGAGGTCCTGGACATCGCCCGGCAGGGCGCCGCGATGGGCTGCAAGGAGGCCCTGTTCACGCTCGGCGACCGGCCGGAGGACCGCTGGCCGGAGGCCCGGGAGTGGCTGGAGGCCGAGGGGTACGACGACACGCTCGCCTACGTACGGGCGATGGCGATCCGGGTCCTGGAGGAGACGGGGCTGCTGCCGCACCTCAACCCGGGCGTGATGTCGTGGACCGACCTCCAGCGGCTCAAGCCCGTCGCGCCCTCCATGGGGATGATGCTGGAGACCACGGCGACCCGGCTGTGGTCCGAGCCCGGCGGTCCGCACCACGGTTCGCCGGACAAGGAGCCCGCCGTTCGGCTGCGGGTCATCGAGGACGCGGGCCGCTCCAACGTCCCGTTCACGACCGGGATCCTGATCGGCATCGGGGAGTCGTACGAGGAGCGCGCCGACTCGCTGTTCGAGCTGCGCAGGACGGCGCGCGCCTATCACGGCATCCAGGAAGTCATCGTCCAGAACTTCCGCGCCAAGCCCGACACGGCCATGCGCGGCATGCCGGACGCCGAGTTGGAGGAGCTGGCGGCGGCCGTCGCGGTCGCGCGGCACATCCTCGGCCCTTCGGCCCGTATCCAGGCGCCGCCGAATCTGGTCGACGCCGAGTACGCGCTGCTCATCGGCGCCGGGATCGACGACTGGGGCGGGGTGTCGCCGTTGACCCCGGACCATGTCAACCCGGAGCGGCCCTGGCCGCACATCGACGAACTGGCCGCGCGTACCGCCGAGTCCGGCTTCGAGCTGCGCGAACGGCTCACCATCTACCCGGAGTTCATCCAGCGCGGCGAGCCGTGGCTGGACCCCCGGCTGATGCCGCACGTCCGGGCGCTGGCCGACGATGAGACCGGTCTCGCGCGCGAGGGCGTCAACCCGGTGGGGCTGCCCTGGCAGGAGCCCGACGAGGGGTTCACGGCGACCGGCCGTACCGATCTGCACGTCACGATCGACACCGAGGGCCGCACGTCGGACCGCCGCGAGGACTTCCAGGACGTGTACGGGGACTGGGACGCGCTGCGCGAGGCCGCCGCGCCCGGGATGGTGCCCTCGCGGATCGACGGGGACGTGAAGCAGGCGCTGGCGCAGGCCGCGGACGACCCGACGAAGCTCAGCGACGACGAGGCGCTGGCGCTGCTGCACGCCGACGGGCCGGCGCTGGACGCGCTGACCAGGATCGCCGACGAGCTGCGCCGTGACGTGGTCGGTGACGACGTGACGTACATCGTCACGCGCAACATCAACTTCACCAACGTCTGCTACACCGGCTGCCGGTTCTGCGCGTTCGCGCAGCGCCGTACCGACGCCGACGCGTACACCCTCTCGCTCGACCAGGTCGCGGACCGGGCGGCGCAGGCGTGGGAGGTGGGCGCCGTCGAGGTGTGCATGCAGGGCGGTATCCACCCGGACCTGCCGGGCACCGCGTACTTCGACATCGCGCGCGCGGTGAAGAAGCGCGTCCCCGGGATGCATGTGCACGCGTTCTCCCCGATGGAGGTCGTCAACGGCGCCTCGCGCACGGGCCTTTCGATCCGCGAGTGGCTGACGGCCGCCAAGGAGGCGGGACTCGACTCGATCCCCGGCACGGCCGCGGAGATCCTGGACGACGAGGTGCGCTGGGTCCTCACCAAGGGCAAGCTGCCGACGGCGACCTGGATCGAGGTGGTCAAGACCGCCCACGAGCTGGGCATCCGCTCCAGCTCCACGATGATGTACGGGCACGTCGACCAGCCGCGCCACTGGCTGGGCCATCTGCGGACGCTGGCCGGTATCCAGCAGGAGACGGGCGGCTTCACGGAGTTCGTGACGCTGCCCTTCATCCACACCAACGCGCCCGTCTATCTGGCGGGCATCGCGCGGCCCGGTCCCACGGACCGTGACAACCGTGCGGTGATGGCGATGGCGCGGCTGCTGCTGCACCCGCACATCACCAACATCCAGACCAGCTGGGTGAAGCTGGGCACGGAGGGCGCGGCCGAGATGCTCCGCTCGGGCGCCAACGACCTGGGCGGCACGCTGATGGAGGAGACCATCTCCCGGATGGCCGGGTCCAGTTACGGCTCGTACCGCTCGGTCAAGGACCTGGTCGCCATCGCTGAGGCGGCCGGCCGGCCGGCGAAGCCCCGGACGACGCTGTACGGGGAGGTGCCGGACGAGCGGGTACGGGCGGCTGCCGCATCCGACGGTCATCTGCCCGAGCTGCTGCCGCTGGTGAGCGACTGACCGACGTACCGCCCCCGTGGCCGCCGATCCGGATGTCGATCCGGGTCGGTGGCCATTTTTGTGCCCCCGGACGCCTACATAGTTTCGGGCGGGTTGCCGAAACTTTCGACATGCGCGACCGGATCCCGGTCGAGGCATTTCTGCGCCGAACTGTCAGTTCAACCCCGTTCCCGCCCCCTCGCAAGACCCTCGACACGGATTAGTTTGCTCCGAAGCGAAATCGATATCTTTCGTCAGGCGGAAGTGATTGACCGCCTTGTGGAACCAAAAGGTATGCCCTACGTTTCGTGCTCGTGGCCGAAACATCGCCGCCGTATGGCGTGCGTGTTCGTCGGAACGGGAGTGAAGACCCACAGGAGTGACGACGTAGATGACAGGAATCAGTCGCAGAAAGGTGCTGTCAGGGATCGGCGGACTGGCAGCAGGGGCGGCGGTCGCCGGCTGCGGCGGCAGCGCCTCCGCATCGGACGACTCGACCATCACGCTGATGAACTGGGAAGCGCTCGACGGGTCGCCCTACCCGAAGGTGTTCGACGCCTTCGAGAAGCAGACGGGCAAGAAGATCAAGTACCAGTTCGCCGCTTCGGGAACGGACTACTGGGTCAAGTGCCGGACGGTGCTCGGCGCGAGCAACCCGCCGGACATCATGCGCATCGACGACGACTTCGTCGCCTCGTACGCCAAGACGGGCCGGCTGCACGACCTGCGGGACTTCATGCGGGACAGCGGTCTCCAGGAGGCCGACTACTTCACCACGGTCTACAACAACGCCCGGCAGCCCGACGGCTCTTACGTCGGCTGGAGCCTCGGTATGCAGCCCCGGGTGATCTTCTACAACAAGACCATGTTCAAGGAGGCGGGCGTCCCCCTCCCGCCGGACAGCTGGACCGACGAGGGCTGGAAGTGGGACGACTTCCTCGCCGCGGCCAAGAAGCTCTCCATCCCCGGCAAGCGCTGGGGCGCGTGCGTCCTCGACGACGCGGGCTTCGAGATGATCTACACGGTCAACAACGGGGGCACCGGCCGCTGGTCGAAGGACGGCAAGCGGTTCACGCTGGCCGACCCGCCCGACGCCGCCGGCTACCAGTTCGTCGCCGACCTCACCTGCGAGCACGACGCCCAGCCCCGCTGGTCCGAGCTGCAACAGAGCGGCCGGGGCGCGGAGATGTTCGCGGCCGGGCAGATCGGCATGATCCAGCGGGTCTCCACCTTCGTCGACTTCTTCCAGCAGAACGTCAAGGACTTCGAGTGGGACATCGCCCCGATCCCGGGGCAGGTCAGGCAACAGACCTACGCCAACCAGCTGGTGTTCGCGATCCCCGCCAAGGCCGCCCACAAAGAGGCCGCGTGGCAGCTGCTGAACTACCTCACCACGACCCCGGGCGCCACGGCCTTCGCCGAGGCCGGCGCCTTCGTCCCCGGACTGCGCTCGGCCGCCGACCACATGGCGGGCGGCGGGAGTGACGGCGGGCCGCAGAACATGGGCCTGGTGCTGGAGGCCGCCAACCACGCCGTCCTGCCCGGCCGGGTGGTGGAGGTCCAGCAGGCGCTCCAGATCTACCGGCCCGCCCTGGACGACGTACGCAACTGCCGTGCCTCGGCGCCCGACGTGCTGAACAAGCTCCGCCCGCAGATCCAGGAGATCATCGGATGAGCCCATGTCTGTGAACACGCCGACGCAGAACATGCCCGCGCGGAACACGCCGACGCAGGGCACGCCCCCGCGCAAGGTGCGCCGCGCGCCGGGACGCAAGCGCCGCAATCTCGTCGGATACGCCTTCGTCGCGCCGCTGATGCTCGGCATCGGCGTCTTCCACCTCTACCCCATGGCGGTCACGACCTACTCGTCGTTCACCGACTGGGACGGCTTCAACTCCCGCCATTTCGTGGGGTTCGCGAACTACAGCAAACTGATCCTGCACGACACGCTGTTCCACACCGTCGTCACGAACACGCTGCTGTTCATGCTGGGCGCGATACCGCTCACCATGATCCTCGCGCTGTGCCTCGCGACGCTGGTCAGCCCGCAGCGGCGGATCATGACGGTGTTCCGGCTGGCGTTCTTCGTCCCGTACGTGGCGAACGTCGTCGCGGTGAGCGTTGTGTGGTTCCGGCTCTACTCGGGGCAGGACGGCGTCTTCGACACCCTCCTCGCCCATCTGGGCATCGACGGCCCCGACTGGCTGGTCACGTCCCCCTGGGCGCTGATCGCGGTCATCTTCGTCAGCGTCTGGCAGGGCGTCGGCTACCCGATGATCGTGCTCATGGCGGGCATCCAGGCCATCCCCGCCGAGCTGTACGAGGCGGCGAGCCTCGACGGCGCTTCCAGGGCGCGGCGGTTCTTCAGCATCACCCTGCCGCTGCTGACGCCCTCGCTGTTCTTCGTCAGCATCAGCCAGTTCGTCGCCAGCTTCCAGGTCTTCGGCATCGTCTACGTGATGACCAAGGGCGGCCCCGGCAACGACACCAACACGTACATGCTCCAACTCTTCAACACGTCCTTCGCCGACGGCGAGCTGGGCTACGCGTCCGCCATGGCCTGGCTGTTGTTCCTGGTCATCGCCGCACTGACGGTCATTCAATGGAGACTGCAACGAAGGTGGGTGTTCTACGGGTGAGCGCGACCGGCACGACAGAGAGCGGCGGCCGTACGGTCGCCGGCGCACTGCAGAACCAGAAGGTGCTGCGCGGCATCTACTACGCCTTCCTCACGGTCCTGGGGCTCGGCTTCCTCTTCCCGCTGCTCTGGATGATCGGCACCTCGCTCAAGAGCGGCCCCGAGTCGCTGTCGGACGCGACGTCCGTCATCCCGCGCCACCCGACGCTCGAGGGCTACCGGCAGGCGATCGACGTGCTGCCGCGCTACTTCTGGAACAGCGTCAAGCTCGCCTTCCTCAATGTGGTCGGGCTGCTCGTGGTGGCGTCCCTCGCCGGGTACGGCTTCGCGCGGATCAAGTTCCCCGGGCGGGACGTCCTGTTCCTCGTGGTGCTGGGCTCGGCCCTCATCCCGGGCATCGTCTATCTGATCCCGCAGTACGTGGTCTTCCGGGACTTCGGCTGGGTCGACACGCACTACCCGCTCTGGGTGCCGCGGGTGATGACGCCGGTGTTCGGCACGTTCCTGATGCGCCAGTTCTTCCTGGGCATCCCCAAGGAGATCGAGGAGGCGGCCAGGATCGACGGCGCCTCCGTCTTCACCACCTTCCGGCGGGTCATGCTGCCGCTCGCCAAGCCGGCCCTCGCGACGGTGGCGCTGTTCACCTTCGTGGACTCCTGGAACGACCTGCTGGGCCCGCTGGTCTTCCTGAACTCGCCCGACCTGCAGACCCTGCCCGTCGCCCTCGCCCTGTTCCAGGGGGAGTTCTTCACCAACACCCCGGGGCTGATGGCGGCGGCGACGCTCACCATCATCCCGATCTTCGTGGTCTTCCTGCTCGCCCAGCGGTACTTCGTGCAGGGCGTCGTCATGTCCGGAATGAAAGGCTGAAGTCAGTTGATTTCCTCGGTCGAGACCTATATCTCCGGCAACGTCTGCGTCGTCAAGGTCACTACGGACGACGGGCAGTTCGGCTACGGCCAGACCGCCCCTTCGGAGCCGGAGATCACCGCCCAGGTCCTGCACCGGCTGGTCGCGAAGCACTTCCTCGGCCGTAACCCGTGGGACATCGCCACACTGGTCGAAAAGGCGGTCCGCGCGGAGTACAAGTACCTCGGCGGATTCCTGATGCGGGCGATCAGCGGTATCGACACCGCGCTGTGGGACCTCCAGGGCCGGGCCACGGGACAGCCCGTGTACCGGCTGCTCGGCGGCAAGTTCCGCGACAAGGTGGGGGTGTACGCGTCCAGCATGAGCCGCGAGACCCCGGTCGAGGACGAGCTGCGGCGCATCGGCGACGCCGTCGAGAACTACGGCTTCACGGCGGCGAAGATCAAGGTGGGGGTGCGCAACGGCCGGGACGCCGAGCTGTGGAACGGCCGCACGGCCGCTCTCGTACCGGCCATGCGCAAGACCTTCGGTGACGCGTTCCTGCTCAACGCCGATGCCAACGGCGCGTATTCGCCCGGCGGCGCCGTCATGGTCGGCCGCCGGCTGGAGGAGTACGGCTTCTACCACCTGGAGGAGCCGAACCCCAGCTGGGAACTGGACAACATGGGGTATGTGGCCCAGCAGTTGGACCTGCCCATCGGAGCGGCCGAGCAGGAGTTCTCGCTGGAGATCGTGCGGCGGATGATCGCCGAGCGGCTGGTCGACGTGATCCAGCCGGACGTCTGCTACATCGGCGGTCTGAGCCGGGCCAGGCGCGTCGCCGAGCTGGCCGACACGGCGGGCATCCCCTGCACACCGCACTCCTCGGGCCACTCGCTGATCCCGATGTTCACCGCGCATCTGGTGCTGGCCATGCCGGCCTGTACGCAGTTGCAGGAGTGGTCGATCGAGCAGGCCGGCTCGCAGTTCTTCGCACCGGTGCCCGTGGTGAAGGACGGTTTCGTGGAGATCTCCGACGCGCCGGGCTGGGGCGTGGAGATCCTGCCGTCCTTCCTGGAGTCGGCGGCGCGGCAGACGTCGGCGCTGTCATGAGCGACGTACCGGAAGCCGATCAGCTGTGGGGGGAGGCGACCGGGCACGCGGTCCGGGCGTTCCCGGTCAGCGGCGTCCCGATGCCGGAGGAATTCCTCACCGCGCTGGTACGGGTCAAACGCGCGGCGGCGCAGGCCAACGTGGAGCTGGGGCTGATCAGTCACGCGCAGGCGAAGGCGATCGTCGCCGCGGTCGATCTGCTGCTGGACGGGGAGCTGTGGGACCAGTTCCCCGTGGACGTCTACCAGACGGGCTCGGCGACGTCGAGCAACATGAACGCCAACGAGGTCATCGCGGAACTCGCCCGCCGCGCCGAGCCGCCGGTGGAGCTGCTGCCGCACGAGCACGTCAACCGCTGCCAGTCGTCCAACGATGTCGTGCCGACGGCGATGCGGATCGCGACGGCGGTCGCGCTGCGCACGCGGCTGCTGCCCGCACTTGACGCCTTCGAAGCCGAACTGGCCGTGAAGGCAGTCGAGTTCTGGGACGTGCTGAAGGTCGCCAGGACCCATCTGCAGGACGCCACCCCGATGCGGCTCGGCCAGGAGTTCCACGGCTACGCGGGACAGGTCGCCCGGTCGCGGCGGCGGATCGAGGCCGCGATCACCGGACTGTCCGAGCTGCCGCTCGGCGGTACGGCGGTCGGTACGGGGCTCAACGCGCACCCGGAGTTCGCCGCGCGCACCTGCGCCCGGCTCGCCGCCGAGCTGGGCATCGGCTTTGTGGAGACCGACAACCACTTCTGCGGCCAGAGCACCCTGGACGACATGATCTCGGCGCACGCCGCCGTGACCACGGCGGCGCTGGCGCTGCACAAGATCGGCTGCGACATCAGGCTCCTGGCGACGGGACCGCGCGCGGGACTGGGCGAACTGCGGGTGCCCGACGTGCGGGTGTCGAGCAGCATCATGCCCGGCAAGGTGCCGCCGTCGGTGATCGAGTCGCTGACGATGGTGGTGGCGCGGGTCGTCGGCAACGACGCCGCCGTCACGTTCGCGCAGACCGGCAGTGTGCTGGAGCTGAACGTGATGATGCCGGTCGTCATCGACGCCGCGCTGCAGTCGGTACGGCTGCTGTCGGCGGCCGTATGGAACGTCAACCGGCAGTGCCTCCAGGGCCTGGCGGCGACGGACGCGGGCCCCGCGAACGTACGGCGCAGTGTGATGCTGACGACCGCGCTCTCCCCGCACATCGGGTACCACGCGGCGGCGGAGATCACCGCCGACGCGCTC